>CASBRB010000323.1 GCA_949127975.1 Oscillatoriales cyanobacterium PMM_0019
CGCTCTACCCAACCTACAACTACTATATTTGTAGGTTGGGTAGAGCGTAAGCGAAACCCAACATAAACCCTCAACACTGGTAACGTTGGGTTTCAGTCCTAGCCTTGTTAGATCTCACCTTAGATAGAGAAAATTTGTAGATAAGTGCATTCTAATTATACTCATCCTCAGGCTAATTGTCAAATAATTTAATACTTCTTAATCTAAATTAATATTTAGTTGCATTTTTTAACATTTGGAGTTTAGACTGGGAGTGTGGAAGCCCCCGTGTTTTAACTGGGGGATGAAATGTGACCCGCCGAAAAAATTGCGGCGTCAACACTTGACAAAATTATAGGAGATAATTTACCATAAGGCTAAGTCGAGGATAAAGTTATGTCGTCTACAACCATTCTAGAGTTTAAGGTAAAAGGCAAAAAAGAGCAGTTCATCGCCATCGAAGAGGCGATCCGGACTGCTCTTTTTGTTAGAAACAAATGCCTCAGACTCTGGATGGACGGGAAAGGCATTACTCAGTATGACTTAAGTGCATACTGTAAGGTCTTAGCTGAGTCGTACAAATTCGCTGACGAACTGAACTCAATGGCTCGTCAAGCCGCAGCCGAGAAAGCGTGGTCAGTCATTAAACGGTTTGTTGACAACTGTAAAGCCAAGATTCCGGGCAAGAAAAATTATCCTCAGTTCCGGAAACACGGGCGATCGGTTGAATACAAGACAAGTGGCTGGAAACTCGACCAGAACCGCTCGGCCATAACGTTTACCGATAAGATTGGCATTGGCAAGCTCAAGCTAATCGGCACTTACGATCTCAATTATTACCAGATCGACCAGATTAAGCGAGTACGCTTAGTCAGACGTGCAGATGGTTATTATTGCCAGTTCGTAATTCAAGTAGAAGCGCCTAAAGTTGACTCGGAGCCAACCAACCGATCTATTGGATTGGATGTTGGACTCACATCGTTTTATACGGATTCGACTGGGTATGCAGAACCAAACCCAAAGTTTTATCGTCAAGGGGAAAAAAAACTAAAGAACCTGCAGCGCCGCCTTTCTCGAAAATACAGTAAGGAACGTCAGCAGAATAAGCAGAAACAGTCTAATAATTATCACAAAGCTAGAAACCGAGTAGCAAGACAGCACCTCAAGATAAGTAGGCAACGTGAAGAACACGCCAAGAGAGTGGCGCGTTGCGTAATCTCATCTAACGATGTAGTAGCCTACGAAGACTTGAAAGTACGGAACTTAGTCAAGAACCACTGTCTCGCCAAGTCGATTAATGATGCTGGTTGGTATCAATTCCGACAATGGTTAGAACGATTTGGGCAAAAAATGGGTAAGATAACAATTGCAGTTTCTCCCCAGTACACTTCTCAGGAATGTTCCAGTTGCAAAACCATTGTTAAGAAATCTCTAAGTACCCGCACCCATAAATGTGCTTGTGGATGCGAACTAGACCGAGATTTTAATGCTGCCAACAAGATTTTGAAACGTGGATTAAGTACCGTAGGGCATACGGGAACTTGGGTCAATGACCTGAACGATTGGGGAGAGGGAACCGCTACTTCTGTTGGGGAAACTCAGCAGGGGCAAGTTCGCTCAAGGAACCAAGAATCCCCGCGTCTTTAGACCGGGGAGTGTCAAAGCTAAATTGTTTTAATTTGGTAAGTAGGGCTGAGCTAAAAAAATAACTCAGATTTTCAACCAAAAAATTAATCAGACTGCCGTCTTCATAGGCATTTCATTCTAGATTCAGCACTTTTGCAGGAAATTTCCACTTTTTAGCCGTGAATATCCCAAATTCTATCTTAACGATGCTAACCGGCATCGTACTGACACTCGTAAGCCTTTGGTATGGTCAAAATCACGGTCTACTGCCAATAGCTGCCTCGGAAGAGGCAACCCATGTAGACAACTTATTCAACGCTATGATGACCATCTCCACAGGTCTGTTTATCATAGTTGAGGGAGTTATCATCATCTCCGCCATCCGCTTTCGTAAGCGTAAGGATGACAACACGGACGGTTCGCCGGTTCATGGTAATGTTCCCCTAGAAATTCTTTGGACAGCAATTCCCGCCGTCATCGTGCTGTGGATCTCTATCTACAGCTTCGAGATTTACAACGAGATGGGTGGGTTTGACCCAATGGCAGCCAACGATCCCCATGCCATGCATGCCCAGGCGAAAATGCCTGGAGCGGCTATAGCTGCACCTCTACCCACTTCAGAGGAACTCTCATCACCTAAGTCAAATCTAATCGCGATCGGCGTCGGGGCAGCCGCAAAAAATGAAGGCAAACCTGCGGACTTGGTGGTGAATGTCACAGGTCTACAGTACGCCTGGATTTTTAACTACCCTGATAGTGGCGTTACTTCTGGGGAGCTGCATATTCCCGTTGACAAAGACGTGCAACTGAATATCTCAGCCAATGACGTGATCCACGCACTCTGGCTTCCTGAATTCCGACTCAAGCAGGATGCGATCCCCGGTCGAACAACAGAAATACGCTTCACAGCTAACAGACTAGGGGAGTATCCTATCAGATGTGCGGAACTCTGCGGTGCCTATCATGGCTCCATGAATACGCAACTGTTTGTCCAAACAGCCGAAGAATACAACACCTGGCTGCAAAGTCAGGAGGTTGCTAGCAACTCACCAGGCGAGCAAGTAGTGGCAGTAAATCCTGCAAAGATGTCAGATAGAGAGTTTCTGGCTCCCTACGCCAGTGAAATGGGCATTAACTCGGAGATACTCAAGCAGATTCACCCGACCGATAGCCATAATCAGATTTGAAGGCACTGCCCACCAATTCTCCACGGGGAAGATATATGACACAAGCACAGTTACAAGAAGCTGCCAATCTACCTTCCCACGGTACAGAACCACCACAGAGGAAGTGGCGAGACTACTTTACCTTTAATACCGACCACAAGGTAATTGCGATTCAATACCTGGTGACAGGGTTTATTTTCTATCTGATCGGAGGAGCGCTGGCAACAGTGATTCGCACAGAACTGGCAACCCCCGAGCCAGATTTGGTAGATCCAGAGTTCTACAACTCTCTATTTACGCTCCACGGAACGATCATGATTTTCCTGTGGATCATACCTGCTGGAGTTGGGGGGTTTGCCAACTTCCTGTTGCCCTTAATGATTGGGGCGCGGGATATGGCTTTCCCACGGCTGAATGCCGTTGCCTTTTGGATCGTCCCGCCGGCTGGTTTATTGCTAATGGCTAGTTTTTTAGTTGGTCCACCCCAAGCTGGTTGGACTTCCTACCCTCCCTTAAGCTTGATCGCTAGTCAGGCAGGTGAGGCGATTTGGATACTTAGCCTGCTATTGCTGGGTACATCATCGATTCTGGGGGCGATAAATTTTTTCGTCACCATTTTAAAAATGCGGGTTCCCGGCATGGGGTTCAATCAGATGCCCTTGTTCTGCTGGGCGATGTTGGCAACCACGGGTCTAGTCATAATTGCGACGCCTGTGCTAGCAGGAGCTTTGATTTTACTTGCCTTTGACTTAATCGCAGGGACGGCATTTTTTAATCCCACGGGAGGTGGCGATCCCGTTGTCTACCAGCATATGTTCTGGTTTTACTCCCACCCTGCTGTTTACATCATGGTTATGCCCTTCTTTGGGGTGATCTCAGAAGTAATCCCCGTACATTCCCGGAAGCCGATTTTTGGTTACAGAGCGATCGCTTATTCCAGTTTGGCTATCAGTTTCTTAGGGTTGATAGTCTGGGCGCACCATATGTTTACCAGTGGCACCCCGGCTTGGTTGCGGATGTTTTTCATGATCACGACGATGGTGATTGCCGTACCAACAGGAATTAAGGTGTTTAGCTGGTTGGCAACCATGTGGGGCGGCAAAATTCGGTTGAATAGTGCCATGTTATTCGCAATGGGCTTTATTTCAACCTTTGTCGTCGGTGGGCTGACTGGCGTTATGGTAGCTGCGGTTCCCTTTGATATTCATGTTCACGACACTTATTTTGTAGTAGCCCACCTGCACTACGTCCTATTTGGCGGCAGCGTGTTCGGGATTTACTCCGGACTATACCATTGGTTCCCCAAAATGACGGGGCGAATGCTCAACGAAACCTGGGGCAGAATTCACTTTGCCCTGACTTACATTGGCTTCAATCTAACTTTCATGCCAATGCACGAGCTAGGTTTATTGGGTATGCCCCGCAGGGTGGCGATGTATGACCCTAGCTTTACCAGTCTGAATCGGCTTTGCACGCTCGGCAGTTATGTGCTAGCAGTTTCTACTATCCCCTTCTTGGTGAATGCCGTCTGGAGCTGGATGTATGGTCCGAAAGCTAGTGATAATCCCTGGCAAGCGCTGACGCTGGAGTGGATGACGACCTCACCCCCAGCAATTGAGAATTTTGAAGTGTTGCCTGTCCTAGCAACTGGTCCCTATGACTACGGCTACGGCGATCGTAGTAGCGAGGTAAATGTACCTTTCTCCGAGGCTAAAGATCCCGTTTTGTCTGCTGGGCCTAGCTCAGTGTTACGTGCCGAGCCAGATCCTGCTGTGGCTGCTCATCCGGACGATCGCGTTGGAGAAAGTCAAAACCGAGAATAGTTTGTCGATGTCAGGATTTTGGATTGTTTCAGAAACTTTAAACATAGCAAATAATCCAAAATCCCAAATCTAAAATCTAAAATACCTCTAGAGGTAGTGGAAATTCATGCAAGGTTCAACAATTGACTCCGCCAAGACTGTACTGAATTATCACCATACTGCCGAAGCGACAGCCGCCCATCATGAAGAGCATCCCGACTTGCGCATCTTCGGGCTCATTGTGTTCTTGTTCGCTGAAGGCATGATTTTTATGGGTCTGTTTATCGCCTATTTGACCTTCCGGCTAATGGCACCAAGTTGGCCACCAGAGGGAACAGAAAGGTTAGAGCTATTGCTGCCTGGAATTAACACCGCAATTCTGATTTCTAGCAGTTTTGTGATCCATCAAGCAGATAGTGCGATTAAAAAGAACAATGTGTCTGGTTTGCGGCTTTGGTTTGCTGCCACTACTGTGATGGGCGCGATTTTCCTGGCAGGGCAGCTTTATGAATACTTCCATTTAGGATTTGGTCTCAAGACTAACATCTTTGCCAGCACGTTTTTTGTTCTAACTGGTTTCCACGGCCTCCACGTTACTTTTGGGCTGCTGTTGATGATGGCTGTGTTGTGGCGATCGCTCAAAAAAGACCACTACAATAGCGAACACCACTTTGGTGTAGAAGCGGCAGAAATTTACTGGCACTTTGTAGATGTCGTGTGGATCGTTCTCTTCCTGCTGTTGTATATTCTCTAATCATTTCATTCTCCATATATAACGGTTCGTAGGGGCAATCCCCCTGTGGTTGCCCCTATATATGCGAGCATTTCGTAGGGGCAAACCCCCTGTGGTTGCCCCGATATATGCGAGCATTTTTCTCGTTCCCAGGCTCTGCCTGGGAACGCTGTTGGTGAGGCTCTGCCTCCTAATTCGGGCTTGCTGAATAAGTCGGGAGCAACGCAAAAAAGTGATATTTAGCACCAAAGGCTCAATAGCTTTCTCAGTAAGGGCTAAAGCCCTCACTACGAACTAATTTCCCAGAAAAAGTAAAACGGCTAAAGCCCTCAGTACGAACGAAAAAGCTTGTAGTGAGGGCTTTAGCCCTTAGTAAGGGCTCACGAATTCTCACTTTTTCGCGTTGCTCCCGTCGCTAATCGCTACTTTACCAATCGCTTCCATTTTAATAAATTCAGGACTTACGCACACTGGCATATATAGGGGCAACCACAGGGGGTTTGCCCCTACGAACCCGCTATATATAGGCAGTGCGTAAGTCCTGTTAATGATATTATAAAATTATAAATCTCGTTAGCCCACCATACATCAGCGTCAAAAATGCCATACAGTCAATTTACTACAAGATGATACAACAGGACTGAATTGACGATCGCATATTGATAATTTTCATTTTCTAGGCTCCACTTTGGAAAATCAGCCGGACAATTGTTTGCTTTTTAGGGATGCTTTTTACAATCATTTCTCCCCCATATATTTGTACTATACGTTTAACTATGCTCAATCCTAACCCTGAGCCTTGCTGTTCATACAGTTTGCGATCGAATTGGATGTAAGCGCCTAGCTCTGAAATTTGCTCTTTGGTCATTCCTCTGCCCCGGTCGATCGCTTGCAGAGTAAAAGTATTTTTTTCAAGAGTGCTGTTTATCTGAATAGGTGTTCCAGTGGGAGAAAATTTGCAAGCATTATCAACGATTTCTTCAACTATTTTCTGTAAATCTGCTTTGGATATTTGAATGCTTGCCTCTTGCAGCTCGAAATGCAGGTCATTTTCTCTAGAATACTCTTTAATTTTTTGAAGAGCCGCCTCGCTTATAACTGTTTTTGAATAAATGCTCCTCCGACTTCGTAGTGCCTTGAATTTTTCCGGTTCTGATGCTGCTATTTCCAGTTCTGCGTACAGCAGAAAATTATGTATCAGTCGATGTAACCGCTGACTATCAACAAAAATTTGCTGGGCTATTTCCCCGATTTCCGAGCTTTGGGCTAACTGGTAGTTTTCCAGGATAATTTTTGACAAACTAGAAATGCTATTAAGAGGAACCAGCAGTTCTTGAGGGAGGGATATAGCAATACTCTGACGCAAATCATCTAGTTTTTTTTGAGTTTGTTTATTAATCGCTGCCTGTTTTTCAAGTCTGCTATAAATAGCGCCCATAAGTTCGTAACGAGTAAAAGGCTTGGTGAGATAGTCATCTGCGCCCATTTCCATGCCTTGACGTACATCTTCCTTGTAGGCTCTGGCAGTGAGAAAAATAAAGGGAATGGTGGCAGTAACCGGATTACAGCGCAACTGGTGAAGAACCTGATAGCCATCCATTTCTGGCATCAGGATGTCGCAAATAATCAAATCTGGGATAATTTCGTGGGCTACATGCACCCCGATGCTACCATTTTTTGCAGGAATCGCTTGGAAATCCTCAGCTAACAAAATTTCTATAAGTGAATCCCGAATAAACGGATCGTCTTCAATGACTAAAATTTTACTCACGACTTTTGCTCTGGTAGTTTAATGGTAGACAAACTGTAAAACTTGCCCCCTTGTTCAATTCACTTTCTACGGTAATTGTGCCACCGTGAAGAGAACAAGAGGTTTTCACGATGGATAGCCCCAGCCCAGTACCAGGAATAGAGCCAACATTTTGACCTCGGTGGAAGCTTTCAAATACCCGAGGTAGCTCTTGGGGGGGAATGCCTATGCCTTCGTCTTGAACCTGAAAGATGGCGACTCCATCCTCAATTGTTAATTTAAAGTACACAGAGCCCCCTTGAGGCGAATACTTGATAGCATTAGAAAGTAAATTGGTGAAGATGTGCCGCAACAACTTTGTGTCCATGCAAGCAATAACGCTACCTTCCTTTAACCCCCTGCTTGTAGGAGGGGGAAAAGAAAGAGATTTGTTAGCTGGTGCCAGCGGCAACGTGCCACTGATAAAGTTAATGGTGTGCGCCTCACCAGCACCAAGTTGCATCTCCTCAGTTAACTGGCGGCAGAATTTTATTAAATCTAGGGGTGCTGGATTGAACTCTATTTTCCCCGCTTCGGAGGTGGCAAGAAGCAAAACATCGTTTAATAATGCAGTCATTTCCTTAACACTGGCTTGAATCCGGTGAAGATAAGAAAGTTTTTTTTCTTCCGTCCATCTGTAGCTGTAATGTTCTAGGCATTCAGCAGCAGACAGAATGCTAGTCAGTGGGGTGCGCAAGTCATGAGAGGCTATGGAAATAAAGCGAGATCTTAGTGAGGATAGTTCTTTTTCTTTGTCTAATGCTTTGATAATTTCTGCTTCAGCCAGCTTTTGAGCAGTAATATCGCGCCACGCAACAACTACTCCATCGTCTAATTTAGCAGCGCGGATATCAAAGGTTTTAGGCAGGTGTTGGTTACCAAAAATATCTGCATCCACCAAAACTTCTTTGACAAGAGGTTCGCCCCCTTCTACCACCAAGCAGTAATCGTCAAATAGCTTAGTTTCCCGGTAATAAGGCAACAATTCTAGCAGGCGCTTGCCAATCTGTTCTTCTGCCGTCATCCGATTGCTGGCACAAGCCGCCCTGTTGACATACTCGACTAAAAAGTCTACAATCTGCCCAGAGCTTGAGCGAATGCTGGTGTATATACCAAAACAATCCAGCATATTCTCCACGGAAGTGCGAAACCGTTGTTCGCTCTGTTCTAGCTTTTTCTTCAGGTGAGTTTGTTCGACAACACTCTGGATAGCAAGACGGAAACTTTCAGCCGTCATGTTTCCCTTGACTAAATAGTCAGAAGCTCCACTTTTCATTGCCTGGACTGCGATCGCTTCATTTCCCTGACCTGTTAGCATTACTACAGGTAGGTTGGTGATGTCAACGCCAGTCTTTAACTCCTTGAGAAACTCCAGCCCATCGATATCGGGGAGTAGAAAATCCAGCAAAATCGCATCCACCTTTACCAGCCTGCACAATTTCAACCCCTTTTCCCCATCCTCTTCCTCTAAGATGGTATAATTGTATTTGGAATCTCCCAGCAGGTAGCGGCGATAAGTCTCTCGATCTTCCACAGAATCATCTATAATCAAAATCGTCCGTTGATTTTCTGGCATAACTACCTCCTTGCTAAATTGGGAAAAATGATGGCTTCAAACCAGTAATCAATAAGAACTTGGATTGTTCTCGTCAGTTTATTAATTTCGATTGGCTTGAGAATGTAACCATTAACTCCATAACGATAACAAAATTCTATGTCTTTCGGGTTAGATGATGTCGTAAACACTACAACCGGAATAGTTTTCAGTTCCTCATCCTGTTTAATCTCCTTAAGCAACTCTCGCCCATCTGTTCCTGGCAAATTGAGATCCAGTAAAATAAGCGATGGCAGCGGTATTTCGGAGTCTACGTACTCGCCAGTATGGTAGAGAAAATCTAAAGCGTCATCCCCATCGATACAACGATAGATTGGGTTAACCATATCCGACTTCCGCAACATTCGTCTCAAAGCTTCAAAATCTTCATCACTGTCTTCAATTACCAGTAAGGATGGAATTAGGTTTTCTGCCATTTGCTCACCTCAACTCGGCAACGTAAAATAAAAAGTGCTGCCTTTGCCGTAGGTAGATTCAACCCAAAGGCTACCGTTATGGCGCTCTACGATTTTCTTGGCAATGGTTAAGCCAGCACCTGTTCCACCCCCATATTTTTTAGAGGGGTGCAGACGCTTGAAAATGCGAAAAATTGCTTCACGGTGTTTCTCGCGGATGCCAATGCCGTTATCTTTTACATAAAAAACAGTCACTACCCCCGCCTCTGATTCGTCTGAAAGATTCTTTTGGGCTGACTGCAGGCTTTCTCTTGCGGCTTTTATTTCTGGGTACTTGTCAAAGTCTGATTCCCGCAATTCTGCAATTTTCCAGTCTACAAAGCCAATCTCCACCCATTTTTCCTCTTTGTCGTTGTATTTGAGCGCATTGCCGATCAAATTACTAAACACCTCGCTAATTTGAACTTTATCACATTTTATAGAGGGTAAAGGTCTGGAAATGCGGATATCTAATTTAGTTTCTTTCAGACTAATGTTTAATACGTCTATAACCTGCTTCACCACTTCGTTTAGGTTTGTCTGAGTCATCGACAGCTCTACCCGCCCTAGACGGGAAAAATGCAGTAGAGAATTAATCAAGTCTTCCATCCGCTGTGTCAGACGTACCACTGTTTGCAGTTTTGATATTCCGTCTTCGTTGAGTACGTCAGCGTAATCTTCGAGCAGGAAGTTTGAGTAGTTGTGAATTCCTCGCAGAGGTTCTTTCAAATCATGGGAAGCAATATAAGCAAAAGCATCCAGTTCCGTGTTGCTCCGTTCTAACTCGATATTGATTTTTGCCAGTTCGTCAGCCTTACGCAGCACTATATTAATAATGGCGGTTCTGAGTTCCAGGGCTTCATTAATTTCACATTGCTTCCAGGGTAAAGAAGTTGATTTAACTGTTTCTTGCCACAGCTCAAAGGATTTGCGAGGTGACAGAAGCGGAATTCCATCCCGTGCAACTTCAACCGGATTATCAGGATTGCCTGCCCAATTAACGGTTTGAATCACTTCTGGGCGGAACCACAAAATACAATTATTTTGATTTTTGGATATTGCCAACGCTAGTAACCCACTACCAAGTTCTTTAAATTTATCTGCTGCTGGATAAAGCTTGGGCAAAGAGTCTGTACAAAAGACGTTATTATCAATTTTATTTTCTAACCATTCAATTAACTTTTGAACCTCGGCTTTTTCTGGCACTTTACCGATGACAATGCAGTCGGAATCCCAAAATATAGCAGCCCCTTGGGCACTAACCAAGTCTAACAATTCGGATTCAGATTTATCTAAAACGTCTAAGAAGTCTTCCGAACGGGATATTTTATTAACCATATTTGATGTAATATTATTAATTTTAATTTGGTAGTCTTTGTCTTCATTGTCTTCTTGTACAGGCATTTCTAATGCCATTACTTGTCCTAAAAATTCGCAAGCAGTGCGTATTTCATAGGGGACATGCTTAGGTGAGTAATGGTGACAAGCACACAGACCCCAAAGTTTATCTTTTCTCTTTAATGAAATGGACATAGAACCAGTAACGCCCATATTTCTTAAATACTGAAGATGACAAGGAGACACGCTCCTTAAAACAGATAAGCTTAAATCTAAGGGGCTATTTGTCAAGGGATTATGGGCAGGTATCAGTAAGGCTGGTTGATAATTAATATCAGCAATTAATCTGAGTAAATTTAAGCTGTATAGTTCCCTAGCTCGCTTGGGTATGTCTGTGGCAGGATAGTGTAAGTCCAGATAAGGATTCAAACTCTCTAGCTTATCCTCGGCTATGACTGTACCAGCACCTTCACGATCGAACTGATATATCATGACTCGGTCAAAGCCTGTGAGCTTTCGGACTTCTTTTGCAAAAATTTGACAAAGTTCCTGTAGCGTCGATGCATTTTGCATCTTAATTAAGGAAATATTTACTAATTTATGGAAATTAAAGAAATTGGTTTTTAATTTGGCATCTGTAGGCTCTAAATCCAAAATTAACACGTCGCAATTTTGACGATGAATAATTCCATCGAATTTAATTTTATTATTATTTGTCTTTACGGTAATTCTTAGAGGATTAACGGTTTCAAAATCTGCTAATAAACATGACTTTAGAGAACTTATTTGCTTGGAGTCAAGCAGTGCTTTCAATGGTTTTCCGAGTAAATCATCAGGAGCAATACCAATAATGCTATAAGTATTATTGCTTACTTGTAATATTTCTAATTCGGGTTCTTTTAAAGCCAAAAGAATGCCGTGGGGCTGAATCGAACCAGGAATGTGAATATTTTCCTGCTCCCAGTTGCTCCAATCTACGATTTGTGCGGTTACTGCCTCTGTCTGACTCATACGCCTTACGAGCCCCATTATAAACTACTGCATTGCTCTATTTGCTTAGCCTTTCCACTGTGCCAGCAGACAGATGGGCGCAGCGGTACGCGCCCTTACTCACAATCTTGCACCATTTTTAACCTTGAGGAGGCAGAGCCTCCCGATCTCGTTCCCAGACTCAGCCTGGGAACGAGGTAACCGTAGGACTTACGCACTGCCTCTATATATAGCGGTTCGTAGGGGCAATCCCCTGTGGTTGCCCCTATATATGCCAGTGTGCGTAAGTCCTGAACCGCTTAGGTGATTCTTGGCTCTACTTCCCTGAGTTAATGAAAAAAATCTTAACAATTCTTAATGTAAAAGGCGATCGCAGCTATTGTATAAGTATGTTTTAAGAGGAATGAATAGCAACAAAAGCGGGGCAAAGCCTTCATTTATCGGAATTGCGGGTTTTTCATAAATGAAGGAGGTTCTCTCAGGGATCGCTCATGGTTCATGTAGATTTGTTACAAATCTGATCGGAACCGCAGGCGATGAGTAAAACAGAAGTGCTTTGGCGCTACTCTGTCTTGACTTCAGTTGCCGTTTTCCTAGTCCAGGCTGATTACGCAGCTTGGACTTATCTATGGTGCGTTACATTTCATTAACGCACCCTACAACAGCGGCTCAAGCACTGGCATATAGTTGCATTGAGTAGGGTGTGTTAGCGTCAGCGTAACGCACCGAAATTAGCATATCTATGGTGCGTTACATTTTATTAACGCACCCTACAACTGAAGATGCTAAATTGGTCGAATAAGTACGATAGAGGCTGTGACAATGACTTTTAGCGATATAGTCGAGTCAATCAAAAGTCTTTCCACTGACGAAAAGCAGGAGATTCAATTGCTACTGAAGCAATACATCCGTGAGGAGCGTCGTGAGCAGATATTTGAGAACCTCCAGTTGGCGCAGGTTGAACAACAAAAAGGTGAACTGCGGTTTTCTTCCAACATCAATGAACTGAGACAACTGCTCGAGGATTAATAGTGGAAGTCAGTTTCAGTTCTTCATTCAAACGTTCTTTCAAAAAGCGCATTAAAGGCAATGCAGATTTAGAGGCTAGGTTTTGGCAGAAATTCGAGCAGTTCACAATCGATCCATTTGATCCGAGCCTGAAAACTCACAAACTGTCGGGCAAACTCAAAGATTTGTGGAGTTTTAGCGTAGACTACGACGAGAGAGTAGGCTCTCCCGTACAAAGGCGTGATAAGTTTTACTAATTAATTGCCTGAAAGCTTGAAGAGATGGGAACTTGAGGTTTTCAAACTAATATGTTGGGTTTCGTTCCTCAACCCAACCTACAATCCTTCCTATATTATATATAGCCCACATTCCGCACCCCCAACTCCAACGCAAGGTTTTTTTCTCGTTTTCTCGTTCCCAGGCTCTGCCTGGGAACGCTGTTGGTGAGGCTCTGCCTCCTAATTCCATGCAGCAGTCCCCTGGTGCGGAATGTGGGATATAGGGGCGATCTCCGGGGGATTGCCCCTACGAACCTCTATATGTAGAGGTATTGCGTAAGTCCTGATGGGATTGAGCTAACCCAGTTTCTCGATCGAATAGATGAATTTTATCGGTTGCCAGGGATAGCCACAGTTGTTCGCCGATGCGTACAGATCGATCGGGTGGAATTCTCACCTGTAAGATAGATGCAGGATCATCAATGAGATGCACTGATAAATAAGTGTCGTTGCCCAAAGCTTCCACTAGATCGACTTCTACAGATAGATTTTTCGGGGCAGGAACGCCGATGCTCAGGTGTTCTGGTCTGATGCCTAAAATTAGCGATCGCCCGTCATACTTTTGCAATACCACTTCCCAATCTTCTGAGAGGGTGAGACGAAACTGGGAATGGGTAATCAGCAGAGGCGCTTTCACTTGTACCTGCAAAAAATTCATCGGCGGTGAGCCAATAAATGCTGCCACAAATTGATTGGCTGGATGGTTGTATAGCTCTAAAGGTGAGGCAATTTGCTGAATTTGACCACCATTCATCACCGCAATGCGATCGCCCATCGTCATCGCTTCTATTTGATCGTGAGTGACGTAGATGGTTGTCGTGCCTAATTGCCGCTGTAGTTTGACAATTTGAGCGCGGGTTTCAGCTCGCAGTTTGGCGTCTAAGTTGGAAAGAGGTTCATCCATTAAAAATACTTGGGGATTACGAGCGATCGCACGTCCGAGTGCTACCCGTTGCCTTTGTCCCCCTGATAGCTGTTTCGGCAGCCTGTTTAATAGCGATTCAATTTGCAACAACTGGGCTACGTTACGCACCTGCCCTTCTACAGATTTTTCTCTATCCGACATATAACGCAGTTTTTTGGGGAACTTGCGCGTCATAGCCACCAGCATATTCTCTCCCCACGCCGGAAGCTGACGCTCATCAGGGTTTACCACTGGTGCTTGAGCCACTTTGCTGCGCCGCAGTCCAAAAGCGATATTGTCATAAACCGTCATATGGGGATAGAGGGCGTAATTCTGAAACACCATCGCGATGTCCCGTTCCTTGGGTGGCAAATCGTTAATCAGGCGCGAACCCACCCAAATATTGCCCCCAGTCACTTCTTCCAGTCCAGCAATCAAGCGCAGCAGGGTGCTTTTACCACAGCCAGAAGGACCGACTAATACCATAAATTCGCCATCTTGCACCGTCAGATTAATCCGCCTCAAGATATTGGTTGCACTAGGCGTCGGCTTGTCAACCGCGATCGCAGGGGGTTCATCCACTGGTGTCAGTAGCGACTCTGGCGTTACTGATGCAACTGCTGCTTCACTCTGACGAGCAGAAAAGCTTTTATATACGTTTTCGATGACTACTTGTGCCACGGTAGATTTCTTTGAAACTCCCCACTCTAAATTTTTATTTATATTTTTTCAGCACAAGCTGCTAACAATCTTTCTTAAGATATGATATGCGATGGCTGTTCGACTGATATAATGCCTACAATCTAACTTTTATGTCAGTCCTTGTCAAGTTATGTCAGAATTTTTTGGTACTGTTACCCAGCCCAACGCGACTGAGGCACCAGCAACAGAGCATGAGATTCTTGATGTTCAGCAGACAGATTGTTGCATTGTTGGTGGCGGACCGGCTGGTGCTGTCTTGGCACTTCTGTTAGCACGGCAAGGCATCCCGGTGATGTTGCTGGAGGCGCACAAAGATTTTAACCGCGACTTCAGGGGTGATACGGTTCACCCTTCAACTATGGAAATTATGGAGCAACTGGGTTTAGCCTCCAGCTTGCTAGAGCTACGCCACTCCAAACTCTACCAGCTTACCTTCCAGACACCTGAGCAGACGGTAACTATTGCTGACTTCAAGCGCCTGAAAACCAGGTTTCCTTACATTGTAGTCCTGCCTCAAGTAAAATTTCTGGAGCTAATCGCCGAGGAGGCTAAACGTTATCCGAACTTTCAGCTAGTGATGGGCGCGAACGTGCAGGAGCTAATAGAGGAAGATGGGGCGATTAAGGGGGTTCGCTATCGCGGGCATGGTGGCTGGCATGAAGTTAGAGCTTCTCTTACTGTGGGAGCCGATGGTCGCCACTCCCACCTGCGCGAACAAGCAGGCTTGAAGCCAATAGAAACTTCACCACCGATGGATGTCCTCTGGTTCCGCTTGCCTCGTCACCCAGAAGAACCTGAAGGTATACAAGGTCGCATCAGTTCCGGTCATATCATGGCTATGCTCAATCGCAATGAAGAGTGGCAAATTGCTTATATCATCCCCAAGGGTGGCTATCAACAACTGCGTGCTGCTGGTATCGCGGTACTGCGCCAAGGTATTGTTGAGGTAGTGCCAGAGTTGAGCGATCGGGTGGAACACCTTCAGGATTGGTCTGATGTGGCGTTTCTCTCAGTTGAGTCAAATCGTCTCCCCTGTTGGTATCGTCCGGGATTGTTACTGATTGGTGATGCCGCTCATGTGATGTCCCCAGTTGGCGGAGTAGGCATTAACTATGCCGTTCAGGATGCTGTTGTGGCGGCAAATGTACTTAGCAGTCCGCTGAAAGCTGGCAATGTTCAGCTAAGTGATTTGGCAGCCGTGCAGCGTCAGCGTGAGTTGCCGACAAGGTTTATTCAGGCTTTTCAGTCTTTTATCCAGCAGCAGATATTCGCCCGCGCTTTTAACTCACAGCAGACAATTAAGCTGCCGATATTGCTTCGCTTGCCAATTCTACGCGATTTACCAGCGCGAATACTAGCTTTTGGTCTTTGGAGAGTCCGTGTCCAAAACTAATATAGGCAGTGCGTAAGTCCTGTAGATAAGACTTCTGGGCTACCAGCCTCCCGGACTCTTTAGGTGTAGTTGCAGTAGCTCAGAAAGCTCTATCTTTTCCATCTGACCTTGAGCAACAGCCAAAACCAAATCGTATATTTCTTGCTCGGTAAAGTCTAGCTCGTAACCATTCAAAATTAGGAAAGCTTCCATCACACCAAGAGCGGTACGTTTATTGCCATCAATAAAAGGATGATTTCTAGCTATGTGATATAGGTAGGCAGCAGCTTGATCTGAAATAGTTGGGTGAAGCAGTTCTCCAAAAAAAGAAGCTTGAGGTTGAGCCAGGGCTGACTCCAGTAAACCCTCATCCCTTAAGCCAAAGCTTCCGCCGAAATCACTAATCAAATCATCGTGAATAGCTACAGCTTCAGCAAGCGTAATGAATTTAGGATTAGGAATCTGCAAGGTGCTTGTAGACCTCTCTTCGTTTGGCTTTAGCAATCAAGAATGCTTGGAACGCTTCCGACTTCCTTGGGTCATCTACTGCTACAACATTCGGTTGTACTGGCACTGCTTTATCCTGTTCTTTCTTGTCTTTGGCTTGCATATCAAACTCCATCGCTAGCCTTAATTGATTCCATTTTTACAGTTTTTAGATTGGAGAGTTAATCGCCACAGAAATAACTTTTTCCTCTGGGTGGAGTTGCAGCAGGGGTGAGCCGATGCCATCTTTACCCCAGGATTCGATCGACTGCACCTGCTGTCGCACCACCCGCTTGGTACTCGTGAGCAGAACTACCTGCCCTGCGGCTGGAGCCAATACCACCCCAGCCAAGGCATCCGTCTTAGTCGTAAACTGAAATGCTTGAGTACCAATGTCACCTAGATTAGCCCGTCGCAGCGCACTTACCTGTAGACGCTTGGCGTACCCTAGTTGGGAAACGAGTAAAAGACTATCACTGGGGTTAAGCGTGAGGGCTGCAACCAAATGTTCCGCAAGCCCAAGCCGCAATCCTGGCAAACCTTGGGCAGTGCTACCCATCAATGGTAGATGTTCATCGTTGATGGGAAAGCGCAGCAGGCGTCCACCGGAAGTAGCCATTACTACCTCTTTTTCGTCCTTTAGTAGGGGGGCATACTCTAACTGTTCGTTATCTTTTACTTTCATTAGCGTCAAACCTCGTCCGCTGAGGTTAGCTAGTTCTGAAACTGGCATCCGCTTGATTCTGCCTTTATTGGTAATCAATACAACAGCAGTTACTTTTGAGGCATCAGATAAGAAAAAGTGCCCCACTATAGCTTGATTTGTCCCTTGAGATGCTGATGGCAGTAAGCTTACCAGCCGCGTGCCCTGGGAACCTCTGGGGGTAGGTGGAATGTCACGCACTTTGATGGGGTAAGCTTTGCCACTGCTAGCGATCGCGACTAATTCAGCAGGAGTTGTCACAAGCTGGGTATCAATGGTAAAATCATCACCTGAAAAGCCTTTATCAGATTTAGCAGCATTTTTAGCGAAGCGCCGCACATAACCCTGATGGGTAAATTCTAAAACTACCTCTTCTTCTGAAATTTGGATGTTGGGAATTGGGAGTTGGTTTGAAGAATTTTTAGCTTGGCTTGAGTTTGGTGTTGGGGTACTCTTTGCACTCGCCCTAACTTTTGAGGAAGGAGTTGCAGGGGCGAGATTTTTGGTTAAAGAAGGGGAATTTTTCTGCTCAGGCGGAGTTTTTACCTCCTGAGTTTTTGAAGCTGCTTTTGCCTTTTTAGTGACAATTATTTTAGTGCGACGGGGGTCTGAGTATTTGCGTTTCAGCGCCCTTAAGTCCTTTTTCAAGGCTTTGAGCAGTTCAATGCGATCGCTCAATAATACCTGCAACCCAGCAATCTGGTTACTAAGCTGAACGCACTCTGCCTGTAAGTTTTGCCGCTCCAGCCCAGTGAGACGACGCAGTGGCATTGCCAGAATCGCATCTGCCTGGGAATCGCTAAAATTAAACTGGCTCTGGAACCTCACTTTGGCTGTAGTGCCATCAGGCGCATTTCTAAGAATATCAATTACAGCATCCAAATCCTTCAAGGCTGCTAACAACCCTTCTACAATGTGGATGCGTCTTTGAGCCTGCTCCAACTCATCAGTATATTGCCTAGTAAGGGTTTGTTCCCTGAAGGTGAGGAACTGCTCCAACATTTGCCGCAGGGTTAGCTGACGCGGCTGCCCATCTACCAATGCCAGCAGTATAGCCCCGAAGTTGCTTTGTAGTGCCGTTTGCTTGTAAAGCTGTTCGAGGACATCTTTATGGTTAGTGTCGCGCTTGAGTTCCACTACCACGCGAATTCCTTCCCGCGAACTTTCATCCCGCAGATCGGCAATTCCCTCAATCCGTCCCTGATTGACGAGTTCTGCTACCTTTTCAATCCACGATGCCTTATTAACCTGGTAAGGCAACTCGGTTACTATAATTGCCGTCCGCCGGTGACGACCCCGCCCCCCGGCAACTTCCTCAATATTGGCGACACCTTGGACTGGGATAATGCCCTTGCCAGTTGTGTAAGCTTCCCGAATTCCGGACTTTTCGACAATTTCTCCTCCCGTGGGGAAATCTGGTCCTGGAATCAGTTCCCACAATTTTTCATCCGGTATATCGGGTTTGTCAATCAGTGCAATTAACCCATCAACCACCTCACCTAAGTTGTGGGGGGGGACATTAGTTGCCATTCCTACCGCAATGCCAGAGCTACCATTGAGCAACAATATCGGCAGTTGAGCTGGCAGTACAATTGGCTCCTGCTGAGAGTTGTCAAAGTTACTGGTAAAGTTTACCGTTGCTTCACTAATTTCTGAAAGCAGCGCTTCATGAGTAATGGAGGCAAGGCGGGTTTCGGTGTAGCGCATTGCCGCTGGTGGATCGTTATCCACCGAACCGAAGTTACCATGACCAGCAAGTAAGGGATAGCGCGTGGAAAAGTCCTGTACCATCCGCACTAGGGCGTCGTATACTGATTGATCGCCGTGGGGGTGATATTTGCCCAAAACGTCGCCTACTACCCGCGCACATTTGCGGTAAGGGCGGTCTGGAGTTAGCCCTAGTTCGTGCATGGCATACAGAATGCGCCGATGCACAGGCTTTAAGCCGTCGCGGACGTCGGGTAAAGCTCTCCCGACTATCACACTCATGGCATATTCAAGATAAGACCTTTGCATCTCCGCGTGTAGTGCCGTGGGGATAATCCTATCATTTGTCAGTAAGTTTAATTGTTTTGCCATGAGTATTATTTCCTATATTCTGTTATAGAGCGATCGCTATAGCGGTTTTGACTTGAGTAGAATACACATCAAGGCGCTGATGTGGGATTATATTATAGTCGTGGCGAATGCCCAACTGTATAAATTCCTATCAGGGATTGAAATTCAGTGGTGAAGTTCCAGCCCTTGTGCCCAGGCGGGATCGGCAGCACGGCATTTCCATTGCGGCAGGAGCCTGGTTTTTAGGTTAACGCTAAACATGACAAATGCCCAATCTCCAACATATTTTTGAAAGTAGGATTTATTGACACAATGTATTTCAACGCCCCTAAGGCAAAAGTAGATGAAAACGGTTCTAATTGTAGAAGACGATCCCATTAATGCTCGTGTTTTTTCCAAAATTCTGATCAAGCTGGGACGCTTACAAGTCAAGCATACCGAGAATGTCGCCGAGGTGATGCAACTGGCGAATTCTGGGCAAGCTGACCTAATTTTAATGGATGTTTCCCTGGCTCACAGTGTTTACCAGGGTCGAGCGGTTGATGGAATTAAGATCGCCCAGATGTTGAAATCTGACCCAAAAACGGCTCCGATACCCATTATCCTGGTTACGGCTCACGCGATGGAGGGCGATCGGGAAAACTTTCTCAAGCAGAGTGGCGCTAACGGCTACATTTCTAAACCTGTGATAGACCATCAACAGTTTGTGGATCAGATCAAGGCACTGCTACCAGAAGAATAGCACTGCTAATGCCGATCCTCTACCGTAGAAATTATTGTGGTTCTGACTGCTGCTCTGGAGAGTTGGCGATGGTAGCTTGAATTCTGGGAATATCCAGGAACTTTTTGGTGTCACTCAGCAGGCGCGAACCCCAGAGATTGTCCTTGAGAAACTTGAGATCGGCGTAGCGTTTGTCTAACTTGATCGCCGTTTCTCCCAGAGTTAGACCCTGTTCCCTGTTGCCTGTGGTATACAACGCCACTGCCATTGCCAAATGGGGTTCAGCTGCCTTGTTGTCAATCGTGATGGCTAATTTCCACTGTTCGATGGCACCTGGGACATCGCCCATTTCGTATTTAATCAGCCCGATGTTGTTCATCGCAGGCCAGAATTTGCCATCCTTGGCAACTGCTTTTTGGTATTGGGCGATCGCATCCTGGTACTGGTTCAGCTTATAGTAGGCATTCCCTAAATCAAATAATGCATCTGGAACGTCGGGTTTAATTTTTAAACCTGCTTGCAAGTCTGCAACAGCTGCTGTATAATCTGCTTTTTGAAAATGTGCTGACCCTAGAGTAAAGAGAACCCCAGCCTCTTTGGGTTGCAGGGAGTGAGCTTTTTGCAGAGCCTCAATCCCCTGGCTTAACTTCTGGGTTTGTATGTACAGGCTCCCCAGTAAAAACCAGGTTTGAAAACTCTTAGGGGCGAGTTGAGTCGCCAGTTGAGCCCTTTGTAGAGCTAGTTCATACTGCTGGAATCGCGCCATTTGCAGCGCATCCTGTGCCAAGCTTAAGCCTTGCTGTTCCAGCTCCTTTGCATCCAGTTGGACAGTATAGGGCAAGAGAGCCTGTGCAAAACCTGGCTGTTGCACGCTCGATAAACCCAGGAGAATCAAGAGAGAGAAAAAAGTAATACGTCTAGGCACAGTGCCGCCTCAAGTGAAACAAGGAAGGAATCATGAACTACCCCCCCATCTTATAGCACCGAAGGGAGCCTGAAATTATGATATCACATTTGACTAAAAGCCTAAATATCTATCGGATAACCGTAGTATACTAAAAGGCTATGTTGGTCTGGGATTGGAAGCAGTGGTATGGAACTATCCTCTAAGGTGAAGGTAGCAACCAGAGCATTTAAGGCAACAGAGTGTTAAAGATGGGAGACAGTTATATGCCCAGCGTGCGTAAGTCCTGTTCATATTTCGTAGTGCCACAAAGGGTGTTGCTCGTGCAGAATTATGAAGTGGTGAGGCAGGCGCTGAATAATTCCCCGCTTTTCAAAGTCGTTAAGCAGGCGCGTGACGGTGACTCTGGTAACACCGATGAGTGAGGCAATTTCCTCATGAGTCAAACGCAAATCTATCAGTTGTCCTTGCTCAGTTTGACGACCAAATTTGTTGCCTAGCCAAATCAACAGATAAAAACGTGGGGGTCTGGAGTCTATATTCTAGGAGAGTATTTCAGAACCGGGATTGTGGTAATTAACCAATTACCAAAAACGAAGGAAACCCTTTGGCTGAGGATTTTGGGCAAGGGGGTAGTCCAAGAACAGGCAATTGATGAATTAGAGGCACTGCCAACCGAGCATCCTTCACGTTTTGAGATTCTAGAGTTGCTACGCAGCTTGAGAGCTATCTTAGAATTAAGTCAAGATTTAGAGCAGGAGGATCGGGATTTAATTATGCGGTTATCAGCAATTTATGAACAACGGCTGGCAGAGGCTACAGAGCAGGGCGTTCAGCAGGGCGTTCAGCAAGGTATCCAGCAAGGGCAGCGCCTTTTTGTGGAAGAGTTGCTCAAAGTCCGCTTTGGTGCATTGGATGAGCAACTATCAGCAATTATTCAGCCTTTGTTGGCGTTACCGCCTGAGCAGTTGACTCGCTTGTTGCTGCAATTGTCTCGTGAGGAATTGTTGGCGAGATTCGGGGAGCAAACCCAGTGATTTTTATCACAAAGGCGATGGGGGCATTTCCCTCTCCCTTTCCCTTTTTGATTTGCCTAACTCGCCTTGACTGTTAGCCTCAACTGGTTATAAGTTAACAGCGAGGGAATATAACGACGGGTGGCAACACGCTTTGATAGCAGATGCAGCGCCCTATGCAAGCCTTCGATTTTGTACCAGTGTTTGAGTGCAGCCATCTTTCTATTCTCCCACTAATTTTAGCGCTTGATTCATCACGCGATCGGACAAATACATTCCAGACAGACGCAATTGTTCTAAAACAGGACGGGCAGCAGATATTTTCCCCTGCAGCTTGGCTTTTAGGACTAAACCCAGAGTGCCTCTTACTGGAATTCCCAATGCTTTTGCACAGCGACGAGCGGCTAAATCGTCTAAAATTATTTCGGTGCTGGGATGTATATAGCCCCAGGTAATTACGGCAGATTCACCAGTCCCCAAGTCCCAACTTTGAATTACAGCAGGAATGGGAGGAGTTTCCCTGACTAGCAACCAATCGGTTGAGGCAAGAGCTTGCGCGGTTACGTCGGTTTCTCCTATTCTACGGATTTCGGTTGCTACAGCAGCAGGTACAATAATCTCTGTACTGAGTAATTGTAACAGTTCTAAAAAGTTACCTTTAGTCAAAAAAATCAAGGGGGAAGTATTGATGGCAGGACTTTCAGCCACGCTCTAACTCCCTTTGTAGATCGTCAAAATCGACTACAAAAACGTCTACTTGCTCGCGGGCTAGAGCTGAGAGAAAATCTTTGCGGTTTAAACCTGCAACAAAGGCGGCTTTTTCTTGAGAGATTTCACCTTTTTGATACCAGTAAATAGCAGCCGCGAGGCGCATATCGCGCACGAAATCGTCTGGGGGAAGGCGACGCGCTGAAAAGACTTCTTCAGGTAAATCTAAAGTTACTGTGGTCATAAGGTTCTCCATTAAAATCCAAGACCTTTTTTGCGAGCTAGAGTCGGGAGTAGAGGCGGTGCCCCGTACTCGCCCCAGACTAAACTCCGCAGTCCTGTGATTATACACCGATCGGCATCATGTACGATCGGACTACAGGCAGCATAGGAGAATAAATGACGATATTTCCTCACGATCAATTTGCCAAGGACTATCTCAAACAGTTATTAACCCCACTGGGGGAGGTGGAAACTAGCCGTAAGGTGGCGGGGGAAGTGCGGGAGATTGATGTGTGGGTTGTACCATCAACCCAGCAGCCACGGGATGCCAAAATGCTGGGTTTATTAGGGCGATTGGCTGCTGAAAGAGCAATTTTTGAACCTTACCGGGAGGATCGGAATTTAATTATGCGGTTATCAGCAATTTATGAGCAACGGCTAGCAGAGGCTACAGAGCAGGGTATCCAGCAGGGCGTTCAGCAAGGTATCCAGCAAGGGCAAAGATTTTTAACCCCACAAGAACTAGCCATAGAGGAGCAAAAACGCCGCAATTTAGCAGAACAACGAGATAAAATATGGATAGAAAAGCTGCGCGAACTTGGAATATTTCCCAGTTCGGCTATTTAGTTTGAGAGTTTTTAGTTGTAGGTTGGGTTGAGGTACGAAACCCAACAATTCTTAAAAATATTTAATAAATCTTAATTGTTAGGTAAATTTTTGTAAAAAAAGAGTTTATTTGGGCTGGTAAAGCCTTGATTTTGTTACCTATTACTCATTTTTCAAAATGAAGTGGCTGTAAATTATCTATGAAAAGATGTTTTGGAGAATATATAGTTATGAACCGAGTAGAAATACCAATGAGTGCCGAAGACTTTTTAAGACAAGGTGATGCTAGGATTGAGAGGGGAGATTATCTAGGAGCTCAGGAAGATTATAATGGGGCACTATTGCTTAATCCCGATTATGCCAAAGCCTACGCGCAGAGAGGGCTTGTCTTTCTTCACCTGAAAGACAACAGTGCAGCACTCAAAGATTTTCAAAAGGCGGCTGAGCTTTTCCTTGCTCAAGGGAACTTGGCTAACTACCAACTCGTTCGAGACTATGCTCAAAAAATTCAGCAGCCAGTAGGGCGTGTTAGGAGTGTTTGATAAAGTTCGTTAACGTAGAAAACTCTCGTTCCCAGGCTGAGCCCTTGTCCTTACCAACTGTAAATGGCCTTCACCCCCAGCCCTACCCCTGACAAGGGTAGGTTTTTAACATTTGGGATGAGATAAGACAAGGCGGACAAGGTGGACAAGGTGGACAAGGTGGACAAGGTAGAAAAGGTAGAAAAGGTAGAAAATTTTACTTACTCGTCCTCTTTGTCATCAGTCGTAAGAAGTAGATTGGGAGGATTTGTCCACGATTTTTTACTTTGAACCTCCTTGTCTACTTTCCTTCCAAGTAATCCTTGTCTCGTTACTACCCATTTGTAAAAAACCTACCCTTGTGAGCCCACCCCCGCTCCTCCCAGGAGGGGAGGAGAGTCGGATGGTTTTCTCTTTCTCCCCTTCTCCCTTGATGGGAGAAGGGGTTGGGGGATGAGGGTGAAAAAGCCCTGCTAGTGTTC
>CASBRB010000324.1 GCA_949127975.1 Oscillatoriales cyanobacterium PMM_0019
AACAACTACAACGGATTCGTGCAGCTCGTCAAGGAGGTGGACTTGCAAATTTAGCTGAGGGATGGGAAAACCCTAATGAACTCGCTGAAGAATTAGACATGATTGTTCAGGAAAGATATCGTTATATTACAGATAGAAATGCCCAAATATTTGATTTGGGCATGGTAGTTCATAAGCCAGGTTTTGTCTAAGTCCCAGTAGTAGGTTTTAAAGCATCTAAAGCTAAATTCAACTTGAGGACATTGACTCCAGGCTCACCAAAGATACCCAAAAATCTACCATCTGTGTTTGGGGGAATCAGCGAACTAATTTGATCAGATGAGATCGATCGCGCCTTTGCCACCCGTGCTACTTGGGCATTGGCAGCCTCAATGCTGATATGGGGGTCTAAACCCGAACCAGAGCTATAAACTAAATCAGCCGTTGGGGTGACACCTGCCTTTTGCAGTTTGTCTATATCCCCCTTAATCCGTTTGATGAGATCGTGTTGATCGTCTACATCTTTTAGGAACAAAAGTTGTGTGCTACTCGGTGCGAGGTTGCTGCCACCTGATGCACCATCCGTAATGTTAGTCTGGTTATTTTGAGCGGCAGTTAGCTTGGCGTCCTCATCTTTGGTTCTGTTTGGCTTTTTGTCTAGCTCCAGATCCGCCTTCATCTGCTTTATTTCATCGGGAGTGAGGCTGCTGTATTCATTACTACTGGGACGACTCCAGAAATATTTATCAGATGAGAAAGCTTGACCAATTAAAGCAGAACCCACTACTTGCCCCTGAGGATTTGTGAGCAAGCTACCATTAGCTTGGTATGGAAAAGCTAAACCCACAAGCAGCATAACCGCTGGATATAGCACTGCCGTCAGTACCCACAGAACGGCAGTCATGCGAATTGCTCTGCTAACTTCTCGAACAATAGACATTAGAAGCGCTCCGGTTGAAAAACAACAACAAATAAGTAAATCGTCAGCGCCAGCGTTACCAAAGCCAGTAAACCGATCGCATAGGCGGCTTTACGTGAAATTGCTTCTCCGGTAGTTGCATAAACCGCTGGAGCAACTACCAGATTCAGGCACATTAACAGAAATACTTGCAGCGGCAACGGGCGGTGACGCAATTGCTCTAGCAGCAAATCAATTGTCTCTGCCATTTCCACCGGCAAAAGTGCATCTACAAATCGTTTCATATATTCTCTCCTTAAGTCAAACCCACTGCCGAGATCGCTATATCGATCGCCTTAATCGCAATAAACGGCGCAATCACACCGCCCACTCCATAAATCAGAATGTTCCGTTGCAACAACTGATTTGCCGACAGTGGTCTAAACTGTACACCTTTGAGCGCCAGAGGAATCAATGCTGGAATAATCAAAGCATTGTAAATTAACGCTGACAACACTGCCGTATTAGCACTTGTTAACTGCATAACGTTCAAACTGCCAATTCCAGCGCTAGCAAACATTGCTGGGATGATAGCAAAGTATTTAGAAATATCGTTAGCAATGGAAAACGTAGTCAGCGCCCCGCGAGTAATCAGCAATTGTTTGCCGATGGCAACAATATCAATTAGCTTGGTGGGGTCTGAGTCTAAGTCCACCATGTTGGCTGCTTCTTTTGCAGCTTGAGTACCAGAATTCATTGCTACCCCAACATTCGCTTGGGCTAGAGCTGGAGCATCATTAGTACCGTCCCCTGTCATGGCGACTAATTTGCCCTCTGCCTGTTCTCTTTGAATTACCGCCATTTTATCTTCTGGGGTAGCTTCGGCAATGAAATCATCTACTCCCGCCTCTTCAGCAATTACAGAAGCAGTTATTCGGTTGTCGCCAGTAAGCATGATGGTGCGGATGCCCATCCTGCGCATTTGGTCAAAACGTTCCCGGATACCAGGTTTAACTATATCCTTAAGGTAGATGACACCGTACATATTATCATTGTGACACACGGCGAGGGGTGTACCGCCCAAGCGGGAAACCCGTTCGTAAGCGGCATCGAGGTCTGCTGTTTTGGAGCCACCACGCGATCGCACAAATCCCTTAATCGCCTCTACCGCTCCCTTTCGCACCTGAGTGCCATCAGGCAAGTTTGTCCCACTCATCCGCGTCTTAGCCGAAAACTCAATTCCTTCTGCTTTGTCGCGGTCAAAATTAACTGTGGCACCTAACT
This sequence comes from Oscillatoriales cyanobacterium PMM_0019, assembly GCA_949127975.1. Lineage (GTDB taxonomy): Bacteria > Cyanobacteriota > Cyanobacteriia > Cyanobacteriales > CASBRB01 > CASBRB01. The sequence continues at coordinate 2,162 of CASBRB010000324.1, forward strand.
TTTGCGCCAGTCGGACAATTGACTTTCCTTCTGGTGTTTCGTCAAACACACTCGCTGCCAAAGCCTCCTTAGCCATCTCTTCCATAGAGTGACCGTTGATAGGGATAAACTCGTCCGCCAAGCGGTTCCCTAGGGTGATCGTTCCTGTCTTATCTAAAATCAGCGTGTTGATATCTCCGCAAGCTTCTACCGCCCGTCCAGAAGTTGCCACCACGTTAAACTGGGCAACCCTATCCATCCCAGCAATCCCAATAGCACTCAGCAACCCGCCAATCGTGGTGGGAATTAGGGCCACGAGCAGGGCAATCAAAATTGCTACGCTGACTGGACTGTGGACGTAGTTAGCGATAGTAGGAAGCGTCGCCACCACGAATAAAAAAACTAGGGTGAGAACTGCTAGTAATACCGTCAGGGCAATTTCATTGGGTGTTTTAGTACGCTCTGCCCCTTCCACCAGAGCAATCATCCTGTCAATAAATCCTTTGCCGGGATCGGCTGTAACTCGAATGGTGAGTTCATCTGAGATTATTCGCGTGCCACCAGTGACGGAACTGGCAACGTCAGAGCCTGGTTCCTTCAGCACTGGTGCCGACTCACCCGTAATCGCTGATTCATCTACCGAAGCGACACCGCCAATCACTTCCCCGTCACCTGGGATGATATCACCTGCAATCACTTTCACTAGATCGCCCCGGCGGAGTTCAGTTGAACTCACTTCCTGTACTGTGCCATCTGGTAAAAGTTTTCGGGCAGTGGTGTCTGACTTTGTAGCCCGCAGGGCATCTGCCTGTGCCTTACCGCGTCCTTCTGCCACTGCTTCAGCCAAGTTGGCAAATAAAACGGTGAAGAACAAAATTATGGTAATCAGAGCATTAAATAGATGCAGGTTGTTGCCCTGTACTGTACCAAATAAGTTTGGATCGATCGTCATTAGCGCCGTAACGATCGTACCCACCCAGACTATAAACATAACTGGGTTTTTGAGCATCACTCGCGGGTTAAGCTTCGCGAAGGATTCACGCACAGCTCTTTGGTAAAGTCCAGAGGTGTTTACTTTTGGAGTATGTCTCCTCGATGAACGAGGACCACTAGATTTTGGAGTACTTGTCATATGAATGTTACCCTTTAGCAAGTTGAAATGCTTCGGCGATCGGCCCTAAAGCCAAGACTGGGAAGAAAGTCAGTACGCCCAAGATTAAAATTACACCAGCGGTGACACTGGTAAATAAAACTGTATCGGTTCTCAGGGTACCAGTGGTTTCGGGTACTGGTTGTTTGTGTGCCATACTGTCAGCTAAAAGCAGGATAGCGATAATTGGAATGTAGCGTCCTCCTATCAACGGGATAAGGCAACTCAGATTCCACCACAAGGCTGTAGGTGCGGGTTGAGTATTACCTAAGCCTGCCAAACCAGAACCATTATTGGCGGCGGCTGAGGTATACTCATAGACCACTTCAATGAGTCCATGAAACCCTGGATTCCCGGTACCTGCTAATTGATCTGGAAATGCCAGAGCGATCGCAGACGGAATCAAGATCGTAATTGGATGGACGAGCAGCACCACGCTGGCGAGGACAATTTCCCACTTCTCAATTTTGCGACCCAAGAATTCTGGGGTTCTTCCTACCATTAACCCAGTGACAAAGACCGATAAAATCAGGTAAATAAATAGGTAAGCTGTACCTGTTCCCTGACCGCCCCAGACAATCTGGATAAACATATTAAACATAGTGGAAAACAGACCCGGTGGCATCAGAGAATCGTGCATTCCATTGACGGCTCCTGTCATAGTTCCCGTCGTCACCACTGCAAAAAGTGCTGTCTGCGCCCAACCAAACCTGACTTCTTTGCCCTCTAAATTCGGCTGCACTCCTCCTAAAAGAGGATTGACTAAAGGGTTCCCTTGGTATTCACCTAGGGCAGTTATGACAATCAGAATCACACCGATGGTAAATACCATACACAAAAGCAACCAGGCTTGTTTGGTGTTATTGGCAACCACACCGTAGGTGTAGATAAAAGCAGAGGGAATACAAATCATCCCCACGATAGCCAGCAGGTTGGAGGCAGCATTAGGATTTTCAAACGGGTGGGCAGAGTTAGCACCAAAGAAGCCGCCTCCGTTTTCTCCTAACTGTTTGATGGCTTCAAAATGGGCTACTGGCCCTCTGGCGATCGCTTGCGTCCCCCCCTCCAGGGTGGTGACTATCTGAGGACCTGCTAGGGTTTCTGGTAAGCCTAAAGCTAACAACAACACCGCGCCAATCAGAGCAATTGGTAACAAAATGCGCGTGATGGACAGGGTTAAATCCAAGTTAAAGTTACCAAGTGGCCTTCCGGTTAATCCTCGAATGAAGGCAATACCGACTGCCAAACCAGTTGCAGCAGAGAGAAAAAACAGAAAGCCTACACCCACCAGTTGGCTGAGATAACTCAAGGTACTCTCGCCTGAGTAATGCTGCTGGTCGGTATTAGTCAAAAATGAGACAGTGGTGTGTAACACCGTATCCCAAGTGGGCGCTCCCAACCCAGTAGGATTCAGGGGAAGAAATCCCTGAGCTACCAGTAGCACAAAGACGATAGCAGCCCCGATGATATTGTTGTATATCACCGCACGAGCGTACTGCCAACCTGTCATATCTTCTTTGACATGGGCACCACCTAGCGCGTAAATAGTTCGCTCTACAGGCAGCATTACTGGATCAAGAAACGTTTTCTGCCCCAGGTAAACCTGCGCCATGTATTTTCCAAGTATTGGAGTTATTGCTAAGACTATTAGTAAAGTCACCGCAATTTGAAAGAATCCTTGCCACATACTTCTGTTCAGATAGGTTTACAGCCAAACGATAACGCTATTACGTAATTGCAAGCTAGCGCTTGCAATCTCAAAGTTTCATTAGAAGTCGAGAGTGCGTAAGTCCTGTTTTATATTTTGGATTCACGATCCTGATTATTGCTCTTTCTTCACAAAGAAGCAATGTATAAAAGTATATTTTAGGTTGGCTTAAAGATATATTTTTTGCATATTTCATCTAAACACCCATGTCTATATCTAGAAATATAGAGGTAGCTAAACAAAAATTAGTCAGGACTTACGCACTGCCTCTACATATAGCGGTTCGTAGGGGCAATCCCCCTGTGGTTGCCCTATATATGCCCGTGCGTAAGTCCTGTTAGTTGTAGGTTGGGTTGAGGAACGAAACCCAACATTTTCAGTACCCCGGCAGAGCCTAGGAACGAGAATAGTAGTTGTAGTTGTAGGTTGGGTTGAGGAACGAAACCCAACATTTTCAGTACCCAGGCAGAGCCCTTGTCCTTACCCACATCTTCTATGCTGGATTTGGACATGTGTAAAGTAAGAAAACTAGCTTCCACGGAACACTAGCAGGGCTTTTTCACCCTCATCCCCCAACCCCTTCTCCCATCAAGGGAGAAGGGGAGTCCATAGAAGAAAATTCCTACTCTTACTCCCCTCTC
>CASBRB010000325.1 GCA_949127975.1 Oscillatoriales cyanobacterium PMM_0019
AGGTAAAATTTTCATGGGAACTAGACGACCAGCATTTAATTCAAACAAACTTTGATTTGAAAGAATCAACTACTTTGGGGCGCAGAGGAAGTAACGCTCTCCTGAGAACCACCTCTGGTTTGAGTACCGCAAGGAACTTAGATTAAGTGGACTCGACGATCTGAGAATCCCCCGGTTTAGAACCGGGGGAGCGTCAAAATGCAGCACTGTCTTTTGATGTCACTAGATAAGAACACCAGTCGCTCCAACTGCCAGCATAAAGCTTGCCTTTGTGAATTTGGGCCATTTCCAGAGACAAGAGATTCACACAGGCTGTCACACCCGAACCGCAATATACTATAATTTCTTCTGCTGGCGCTAAGGAAGCCCAACGGTTTTGTTGTTCGGCAGGAGAGCGTAAATAACCAAGGTTATCGGAAACTTCCTGCCAATGGTAGTTAACGGCTCCAGGAATGTGTCCAGCAATGGGATCGATGGGTTCGCGTTCGCCTCGGTAGCGATCGCTCTCCCGTGAATCAACCAGTACCACTCCAGGCAGATCTTTTTTTGCTTTCACAGTATCAATATCTACCACCCAGTCTGTTTGCGGCTGTGGCACAAAGTTTCCTGGCTTGGGGGTAGGCAGTTCATCGGTTACCCGATAACCAGCTTTTACCCAATTGCTGAAGCCACCATCTAACAAAACCACCCGCTCGTGCCCCAAGTAACTGAGCAGCCACCACAGACGCGCAGCAAAGGCGAAGCGGGAATCATCGTAACCGACAACTAGAGTTTCCTGGAAATTGACCCCAATGGCGGCTAATTTGGCAGACAACTGAGCAGCATCGGGTAAGGGATGTCGCCCCCCATGCTTTTTTACTGGGCTGGAAAGATCTTGGTTGAGATCTAGATAGTGAGCTCCTGGAATGTGGCTGGTTTGATACTGGCTGCGTCCCAATTGTGGATCTGCCAGAGAAAAGCGACAATCCACTATGATAACTTGGGGATCGTCCAGGTGTTCGGACAGCCACTGGGTGGAAACTACAAAAGGAGTGTTGGTCATGGGGGGATCGATCGATAGCATTAATAAAATTATCGGCTGAATAGTAAGATGGCTGCGCCAACGGGAAGGGAGTAAGGTAGGGTGGCGTGATTTTGGGTAATGTAATCAGCGATAGCTCTCCGATAATTCCCAATCCCGAACGGGAATGTAATGAGAGAAAAGCCCCTTCTAGAACTGCTTAATTGCGATCGCTGGAGCTGACGGGGTGACAACTATGGCTGCAAGCTTGACAGGCATTCCTTTTCGAGTCACCTGCATCTGGAAAAATTAACCAAGAAATCTAGCGATCAACAACGAATCCATGAGGCTTGTAGCTGCTGGTACTTGAGAATAGTGTCAATAAAGCCCAACAAAAATGAGTTCAATTTTTGTCAAGCGCAACGTGATACAACACATACTGTGCAAGGGTTTCAGCGATACTTGTCACCCCGTCAGAGTTGAGGATGGGGCTCGGCTTTTTTATTTTGTAGGAATAATTAATGAGTGATTTTACCCGTCGAAAATTTATCATTGTTAGCACCCTAGCGGCTGGATTTGCCCTGGCAGTGCAACCGATTTCTGCCCAAGTCATCACCACAGATACTCAAGGCTTGGTGGCTGGTGAAGTAAAGATTCCTTCTTCAGATGGTGAAATCCCTGCCTACAGAGCTATGCCTGCTACAGGCGAAAATTTTCCAGTGGTGCTGGTAGTACACGAAATCTTCGGCGTACACGAACATATCCAGGATGTTTGCCGCCGCTTTGCTAAATTGGGTTATTTAGCCATAGCCCCCGAACTATTTGCCCGTTTTGGCGATGTTTCTCAACTGAGCGATGTCAAAGAAATTATTAGCAAAGTAGTCTCTAAAGTTCCAGATGCCCAAGTAATGTCAGATTTAGATGCAACTATCGCTTGGGCAGATAAATCGGGTAAAGCTAACATCAACAAATTAGGAATTACAGGCTTTTGCTGGGGTGGGCGGATAGTCTGGCTGTATGCGGCTCACAACCCCAAACTAAAAGCTGGTGTTGCTTGGTATGGGCGATTGGTAGGTATGTCAACTCCCCTAACTCCCGATTATCCTATGGATATTGCAAATTTGCTGCAAGTGCCAATACTAGGACTATACGGTGGCAGTGACGAGGGAATTCCTTTAGAAACAGTAGAGCAGATGAGTATTATCCTCCAATCTGGAACCACTGGTTCAGACATTATCGTTTACCCGAACACCCCACACGCTTTCTTTGCTGACTATCGCCCTTCCTACCGCAAAAAACAAGCAGAAGATGGTTGGAAACGCTTACAGGCTTGGTTTAAAAAGTACGGGGTTGCTTGAAACAAGGAACTTCGCGAAGTAGTAAGCAGAGTGCAATAATTCAGTACTGTAGCACTGCCTCTATCTATAGCGGTTGGTAGGGGCAATCCCCCTGTGGTTGCCCCTATATGTGCCCAGTGTGCTACAGTACTGTAATTGTCTGATTCATAGTGCCAGCTTAATTTCAGAAGTTTCTCCTAAAGCTTCGTTGACTACAATTAGCTTTCCCTGAGAATCACCCCCTAATTGCTGATTAGCGTTGAGCAATTCAATTCCATAAATAGTTCCATCTGGGGCAATATCTACATTCATTTGTTCGCTGATTTGAATTGTATCTACCTGCGTCGTTTTGTCTTGAAGATAGATATAAGCCACATTGGCTCTTGGATCGTAGGTGAGTTTCATAGAACTTTTCTGTCAAAACCATTTGACGATTACAGTAATAACCAACCAGTCTTCAGCTTCCTTGGCAGCGATCGCGTCAATTTTTTTTCGTAGCATAAAATCTTCCTCTCCACTCAGCATTGAAAGGAAAGTTACGCCTGAACCCCGTTCGACCAAATTGAACAGTAAAGCTTGTACCACCAAGGACTGTGGCAATAACCTCTGCTTCAGTTGCACCACGCTCAATCAATCGTGCTTGGGCATGGGGATGTAGTCTAACACTCATCGAATTACTCACAGAGCAGCACGTTGCTGCTATTATATAAAATTTATTAACGAACCACACGAACGCCCAGGACGCAGAAGAGAGAATGAGGATTTCACACGCTGCTAAATTCGGCGCGAGGGCGTTTAACGAGCGCCATCACTGAGATTGCCTCTGCCGACGGCGCTTCTGGGCTTTTTCTTTAATTGCTTGCATATCCAAGGGGGTTGCTTCACCGCTGGAAAGCCCTGCCTGGATGTCTTGCCTCAATTCCTGCAAGCGAATCTGTTGAAGTTGCTCCCGTTCCCTCAGCAGGCGCAACCCCTCACGAATAACCTCGCTGGCAGAGTAGTACATTCCGCTTGAAACCTTCTCCTGGACGTACTTCTCTAGCTCCGGTGTCAAAGACACGTTCATGCTCGACTCCTCCTGTAACTTGGACTTCTCTATTTTTGCCTTAATACCAGAAAATAACAATGGTTGTTATTTCCTACATCGAAATTTAGTTGTGGCAATGCCCACCCTACTTTAAGATCGACTTAGGTAGCGAGAGGACAATTTAATGGGACGAAAAGCGAAACTGAAAAAAATCAGACGGGAGGCTGATTCACAGCCACCCTCACCAAAGCCTGAGGCTAATTTCGAGCCAACTCAATTTGTCGAGCAGCTAAAAACACAAGGCTATCAACTTCGGCAGAGTCAGCGTAGCCCAGAACTGCCCGAACAAAAAGGTGCAGAGCCATACTTGTAGATATCAAGTTCGTTATACTGTGATAACCTGAGATAGAGGCTAAAGAAAGATGAATTTAGAAGATAAGATCCAGTCAATTTTCCCGGACGCAGAAAGTATTCCTGCCGAATTTCGGTTACACAGCCCTATTAATCAAAGAGAATATCTGATTAACGGTGAACTCCGGCAGTGGGAAGGGGAGACAGAATCAGCTTTTTCACCTATTTATGTGAACGCGCCAGAAGGGCTGGTTCGCCAACTTATCGGTAGTTTTCCGCTGATGACCGAAAAAGAAGCAATGGCAGCGCTAGATGCCGCAGTAAATGCTTACGACAATGGTAAGGGTTATTGGCCTACTATGTCGGTAGCTGAAAGAATTGAACGTGTTCAAGACTTTGCCTACCGGATGAAAGAAAAACGCGCAGAAGTTGTCAAGCTGTTGATGTGGGAAATTGGAAAATCCTATCAAGATTCTGCCAAGGAGTTTGATCGAACTCTAGATTACATAGAAGACACAATAGACAGTCTGAAAGATTTAGATCGAGTTGCTTCTAAATTTGTCATCGAACAGGGAGTTATTGGGCAAATCAGGCGATCGCCCTTAGGCGTTGTCCTCTGTATGGGCCCTTCTAATTATCCCTTAAATGAAACTTTCACCATGCTCATCCCTGCGTTAATAATGGGAAATACGGTGGTTTTCAAACCACCAAGGCCAGGCGTTTTGCTCAATCAACCATTATTGTCAGCATTTCGAGATGCTTTTCCCAATGGAGTGGTGAATATCATTTATGGTGAAGGTCGTAAGATTACTCCTCCTTTGATGTCCTCTGGAAAGATTAATGTTCTTGCCTTTATTGGTGCTAGCAAGGCAGCTAATGTACTCAAAAAGCAGCATCCAAAACCGAATCGTTTGCGGAGTGTTCTAGGGTTAGAAGCTAAAAACGCAGGCATTATTCTCTCAGATGCCGATATGTCACTTACAATTAAAGAATGTATTTTAGGAACATTATCTTACAACGGTCAACGTTGCACGGCGTTGAAGATATTGTTCGTCCACTCTCAAATAATTGATGAATTTCTCGAAAAATTTTCCGTAGCTGTTAGCAAGCTAAAATGCGGTATGCCTTGGGAAAAAGATGTCAATATCACCCCACTTCCAGAACCAGAAAAGACTAAATATTTCACTGAACTGGTTGAAGATGCCAAAAATTTTGGCGCTAGAGTCATTAATGAAGCAGGTGGCACATTTAAGGAGACTTTCTTTTACCCAGCAGTTGTCTATCCTGTTAATTCTCAAATGAGACTGTACCGAGAAGAGCAGTTTGGCCCAGTTATTCCCATTCTGGCATTTGATGAAATCGACACACCGATTCAATACATTGCTGACTCAGACTATGGACAACAAGTTAGTATTTTTGGCAATGATGCGGATGTGATTGCTAAACTTATCGATCCCTTAGTTAATCAAGTCTGCCGTGTTAATATTAATAGCCAATGTCAGCGAGGCCCCGATACTTTTCCCTTTACAGGGCGTAAAGATTCCGCAGAAGCAACCCTTTCAGTTTACGACGCCCTGCGAACCTTTTCTATCCGCACCTTGGTTGCCGCCAAGGACATAGAAATTAACAAAGCTCTGATTACCAAGATTGTTAGAGAGCATAAATCTAAATTTTTATCTACAAACTTTATTTTGTAGTAATAATGCGAACGCAGATACACGCAGATGAACGCAGATGAATTTGGATGTATCTGCGTTAATCTGCGTTTGCAAAAGTATGAGCCGAAAATTAAATTCGGGGGCTTGTAGTAAATATCATTGTCGAAGATAATACTTAAATCGCTCTTGTAACTGTTCCACCGTTAAATTTTGAACCCAATACTCTACTAAGGCGTGACCAAATGCCCAAGCATTTCGATCGGGCGAAACAGAATTTTCCACTAGCAGGGGCCACAGGGAGAGTAAATCAAACTTGAGCGGGTTAGAGTTGTCCGTACTCAAGAGCGAGAACAGGTCATAAGCCATCTGGAGCTTGCCAATGACTACAGGTAACTGTTCAACTGGAATTTTTTCTGCTAGCATATATGCTAAGGTGGGAGACCCGGTTGACAGTGTGGAAATAAACTGGAGTATAGGACTTTTAAGCAGTGCTGTTAGTCCCTGTGTTGTCGCCATCTGGAAGGTGTAACGATCGATAATCTTGGCGGCGGCGGCGGTGCGGGCTTCCAGGTTGCGCAAAAAGCGGGCAAGTCGGAGTTGTTTGGCAGGAGCGATCGCTTCCACCAGTCCCAAGGATAGCGCGTCAACTCCCCAGGCAGCTCGACCTGTTTTGATGTCACTTGTCACGACAGGCAGAACTAGATTACAATAGTCCCTCAGAATTTGAGCGCGATACTCGGTAGCTTCCCGAATGGCAATTTCCTTTGGTCGATCGCCCGATTCCCAATCATAAGGTGGTTGCCACTCGCGGATGGGACGCAGACGATCGACTTGGGTAACGATGGCGACTGTCGGCAAGTCGGCAACGCTCGATTTTATCTCTTGGAGAAAGTCCACATCCATTTGCAAAGCTGGATCGCGGGCAGGAGTTACCAACAGTAAAAGATCAGCGTTGGTGGCATAATCCAGCACTAGCTCCCGTAGTTCGCCACGGTTCACCTGTTCGTAACCCGGAGTATCCCAAAGCGTCAGCGTTTCGACCTTTTGGGAGTGCCAGTGGTAATTCTGAATGCGATCTGTAGTGGGCAAAACGTCTACAGCGGCTCGTTCTGCCTGAAACAGCGTATTAATCAGGCTGCTTTTTCCGGCTCCGGTGCGCCCCACCAGCAGAATACTGACAGGTTTTTGCTCAAAGAGCTCAACGGGTTCTGCTCGATCGAGGATTTCTCGGAGGGTTTGGGTTTTCGCTTTGGGTAGAGTTGGTGTAGAGAAGGAGGTTTCTGAATCAAGCAGGGCGGTGCCTCCGTAAAGAGCGATCGCCTGCCGACATAAGTTTCGCAGGGCAGCTTCCCTCAGAAGCTGGCTTAAATTGACCAGCAGTTGCTGATTTGCTTGGGCACTATAATTTTGGCTGGCTTGTTTTGCCACCGTCGCCACCGGGTTCAGGAGCCACTGTGCCCAGTTCCACACTCGCCAGAGTTTACGAGCAGATGGCTCCAGCTTGCGGTAGATTTCATAACCCTGGTATGCCTGCCCAATACTAACTTGATTGAGGGCAGGGGATAACTTCTGCATCCATTGATCCAGGTCATCCACCGTTCCCCTAATCAACCCGTAAGCCTGGGGAACGTAAATGTTGAGCAGGGGATATTTAACTTCAGGATAGTAGATATGGGCGATCGCGGCAACAAGTTCCTGGCATCGCTGCCAAAAGGTTTGCCAGTCTTCCCACATGGGTTGATCGCTCTGTGCAGTTTTCAGCACCTCCTGTAGTGCCGATAAACTTTGAGTGGCGGTGTCACTTCCCGCTTCTAGCCCTAAGGTGTCGTTTCTAGAGGATTCTAATTCTTTATTAACCTCCGCTACGACGCCTTCCATCTGCTCAAACATGGGTCGAGTCCATTTAACCAGCAACCAACGCCAACCGACTAAGATCAGGGTAAACACGCCCCAGATCCAATTAATCCGCCACTCGTGAATCTGCTGCCCCGCTGCTACCATCAAAAAAATGACGATAGTCGCGATCGGACTTACCAACACCACCCACTGCCACGGTTTTAATCGTACCATTCAATACCTGCCTACATTAAAGATTATTCTATAGATGGATAAAGCATCTGCCAGTACCATGCTAAGATAATGGCAAAATCACCGTATTAGTGAGGTAATGCCATGCTAAGAATTATTTGGTGTTTGACTAAACCGCTGCGCATCCTTGCAGGCTTGCTATTTATAATCGCAGGTAGCATTCCTACTGTTTTAATCCCTGGACTTGGACTATTCCTGGGTCTGCCCTTTCTTTTGATCGGCAGCTGCTTGGTGTTCAGTTGAGTGTATCATTGAGCTAGGTGTTGAGCCACTCCCCGATCTCTCATAGACGGGGATTCTGGCTAGAAGTTGGGTTAAGCTTTTCGCCCTAAACTCTCAACTTTTGATCCCCTTAAATCGTTCTTTTGCTGCCTGAAATGCTTCTTGCATCACTGACTGAATTTGCTTAGGATCGGGTTTTTTACCGCCCATTAAATCCCCAAAATAAACGCAGGCTCCTTCGCCCAGAGCCCAAGTATAGGCGGCTGCCCAGGAAGCAGCGATCGCACTACCGAAACCAGGCAGGAATTTGAGTAACTCACGTTCGATTGCCTGTGCCAGGAAGCCACCCGCGATCGCACTGACAATCCCCCCTGCCTGAGATGGCGTCAGCGTTTGCCCATACAATTTCCCCAGCAACCCTACCATCGATACTTGCAAAGCAGTCACTACTGGCATCGTGGCAAATGGCAGTGGAAAAGCTTCAACTGTCGCTGCCACGATCGCAAAAGCCAAAATGTAACGGCGTCCGACATCCCGGTAGAGATTACCAATTTTTCTGCCAGCTTCCTCTTGATCCAATAACTGATAAATGGTACGAGCTTCCGCTTCTGGTAATAGGTCTGCCAGAGCATCTCTGAACGCCTCTAAGCCATAAAATACCGGAGTGTAGCCGTCTTCTTCTAGGGTAAAGTCGATCATTACGGCGCGATCGCACAATTGTGCAAACGCTTGTTTAATGGCGGCAAATGCTCTGTTTACCTCCTCATATTCTGGCGGATAGGCAGGATGATCGGCTGTACTGGGAGGATAAACCTCATGCAAGCAAGTCACCGCCAGCAGACAGGGAATGTCTGGATACTTCTTACGTAACCCAGTCGCAATTTGTCGCAGAGTGTCAGTTGCGAAATCATTGATTTTGACAGTCAGAATCAGAACTCTAGCGCGGGGACTCTTCGGTTGCAGATCTCCAACCAGTTCCTGTACGATCGCCTCAGTGTCTTGGTTCACATCTCCCAGTCCCACCGTATCTGTAAAAATGAGTAACGGCAGGTCACTAGAAGGATAGGCGTAGCGCTCGGTGTGTTGGGTGTGGGGACGAAATCCTTCACCAACTATTTCCGCAGAAACTCCTGTCAAGCCCCTGACGATCGAACTTTTCCCGGCTTGAGGCTTACCAATCAGGAGGGCTTCCGTAGTTGGCAGTTGTGCCCGAACGGTTTCCAAGATCTCTGCGACCTGAGCTTCGCTGACGCTAAACTGCTTAACAACACTCTGTGCTACTTGTTCTACGGGTAGAAGTTGCCTCAAGCGCCCTGTCGCGTTGTTCCAGACACCAGCAATGAGGTTTGTCCAGGAATCATTTACCGACTTAGTCGTCAAGCCTTCATTCGCTTGACTAGACTGCTGAGAATCAGTTGACGGCAAGTCAGCATCACGTTGCTCGCTCATAGGCATTAAACCGATGGATAGATCCAACCTCAAGATAACATTAGCATACCTTTGTACGGAAGACCCACAAATCCCCAATTCTTGGAGATTATTGAGCGATCGCGTCGTATTCAAAAAAATCTATCCTACGGACGAGCGATCGCTTACAATAGAGGCAAAGGTTTTTGGGAATGGTTTTAGGATGCAACACTTTTCTGTGACTGAAATTCCAAATATTCACAGTGAAGCTTTAAACCAGGCTGCTGTTGAGCCTGTTTTACTTACGACGGAATCACAACCGAGCTATGTGATTATGTCAGTTGAAAACTATGAGCAATTAGTTAACCGACTGGCGCTATTGGAGGATGCAGTAATCGGTAAGCAAGCTCAAATTGCTCTTTCAACTTCGCTCATGGTTGGTACAGAAACTTTTATGGCAGAACTCAAGTGTCTGGCTATGCTGGATGGAGATAGCTGAGCGTATGGCTATGCTCGATGGTCTTGAAACAGTTCTTGATTACGAGAGAGCCTGTAAAATTGAGTTAGTTAGCTAAATTCGTGCTTTAACGCCCCATTTAAGCTTGAAGCTGATGGGTTACGCTTCGTGCTCCAAGAATCACAAAAATAACATGAGGTAAGAGCGACTACATATCCGCAGAAAGCACTTGCCCAGTTAGATTATACACATGATCGCACCGCTACAAGAACGGCCTCTGGGGGTGATGGGGTTTTGAGAAGTTAAGGCTTCGTTTGGGGTTGGGTTGGTGCGTTACATTTCATTAACGCACCCTACCAGAACGGCGATCGCTCCTATTATAGCTTGTAACCCAACTTCTGTAGGTTGGGTAAGAAAGTAGCTTAAATGATCGCAAGCTACTTCTTGAATAAAGGGCGATCGCTTCCATCCTTGGGGTATATTCTTAATACTAGCCACTGTCGCGGCAATATCGTTCGGCTCCCCATAAAACGGTAAGGCGACAACTCGATCGAATAAACTTTTCTGTAGCCTTTCTAACGGGCTGGATTGCTTCTCTGGTTGTAGCTCCAGGGCTGCTGAAATGACAGATGTAATTATCGAGGTGTTACCAGCAATAATTGAGTAGGGAATGCCAGGATCGTCACTGGCTGCTAAAGATGTGAGAAAATCCGAATTTGGCTGCATCTCGTCGATCGCTACCCGCATATTCTGTTCTAGAATGCCCATCAGCATCCCCACTACTTTCGTCGGCCAAGCAACTAAAGCAAGTCCGTTGAGTATAATACCTAAAGTAAGTTTTGCCCAATTTTCAACGATCGGCCAAGGAGAGCCTGCATTGGGCGTACCTAACATAATCAGGTGTTGGACTATTTTATTACCTCCTTCTCGTTCGATAAACCACCGAGATACTAAGCCCCCCATTGAATGAGCGATGATGTGCAGTTCTTTACCGTGGTTTTCTCCCAAACCGACGTCTCTTAGTCGCTGCTTCAAAAGTTGAGCATTTTTTTCTATGGTAGTATTTAGGTTCTCATAGTCAAAGGTAAGAACTAAGTCATAAAGTTCGCTAATCGATCGCGTTTGACCATCTGTTTGCAATATAGGTTGTTTTATGGTTGCAACTAAACTATCAGTATCTCCGGTAATGCCGTGAATGTAGAGGGCAATTCGTTTAGCTTGCGCTACCCGCGTTGCTGTTACCGATTTTGCTTGATAGGTTACTTTTTGGTCATCTGTAACTTCAACTACTCTGAGGAGGGGGTAGTTATATGTTTGCCCTAGCTTTTGATTAATCACTTTCTTAAAAAAAATGCTAACCGACCCTTGCAGGCTGCGTTCTCCTTGGCTGACTGGGGCTGGTAATCTTTCTAGTTCAATTTCTGTTTTGCCATTTATAGTTCTTTTACCACGACCTAAAGGCAAGAAAAATTCACCGTCATATCCTACAGGAAGTAAATACTCGTCGTCTGCTAGTGGTGCATCTAGTAATAACTTTAGAGGTGCATCTGGGGTAACAGCTTTGTAGTCTTGAATATCAGTCAATTCTAATACTCTTAAACCCGGATCTAAACCTCTAGTGTTACTAAATTGGAATGGTTGAATAACTTCTGATTTTTCCAGCAGGATAGAGGGTACAATTGTATTGCCCAAATTTCGGCTGATTTGAGGGGTGTGGAGGAGGCGAACATTTGCTACTAAACTAGGATGCGGCTGTAATTTTATTCCCGTCCCTAATAGTTGTTCTCGTTCCTGAGAAACTGGGGTATATTCTAAGGGACGGACTGTAGTTATCGTGACTTCTTCGGCATACCAATCGTCGTACTTTCTGGTGTTTTTCGCTTCGATTTCACGATTTTGAGTGCGATCGAATAAACGCTCCAGGCTACTTTGATTTAGGGATCTGACGCTTCTGATTTCAGAATGGGGTCGATCGAGTTTATCCTGAGCTAGCAATCTAACGTCAAATTCGTCGTTGCTAACGATTAATTTAATTATATCTTTGTACTCGGTAATCCCCTGTGACCACAACTCATCTGGTACTCTCAGCACCAAGGGCTCTCCAGCTAAAGCCCAAGCTTCTTCTCCTGGGTTAAGTCTGACACTACCCGTTTCAAAGAAGGGAGCGCTAATGGCAAAACTGTCTGAAAGATTAACTAAAGCACAGTAAAGTGGTTTCTTAGTTGTATTGGTAAGTTTCAGTCTAAATTCCGGCTGTTGCCACTTACCATCTGTATTTTTATACTGCAACCGCATCTGCTTGGTTTGAGATAAGTCCTCATCCCCAAAGATGAATTCCATCTGCACGTCACCAGCTTTAATCTGAGTTGCCGCAGTATTGGAAAGTTGAACAATTGTTGTCCAACGGGCAATATGTTCTAGGCGTTTAATTACCTGTTCTGCGTTGTCTGGGGTATAACCATCAATTTCAGCTACTAAAGGTTTATCTTCTGTAGTTCTGGCGATCGAATACTGTTCGTTGCGACACACCAAGCGAAACTCGGCTTGGCTGAGTTCTTGCTCCTGGCGGATATAGGGTGAGGAGTGCTTGCTATCAATTCCGGCTGTTTTCAGCTTTTCAGATACTAACGTAATCCCCGCTTCATCTCCCTCAAGATACACCCCTAAAGGCGGTAGTGGTACAGCGATAACTACTGCTTTAAAAGTGCTGTCAGCAGTCAGGTTTGGTACGCCTTCGATTTCTATTTTACTTTTAGTCGGTAACACCTGAGTTACTTTTGCCGTACCCACAGATTTTGATGGTTCGCGCAAATCCTCTATCGAGGCATCAAAGGGGAACAGTGCTAGTAAAGTAGTTTCACCGTTTTTAGGTGGTTGAACTCCGTGTACCGCACCGCCTGAGATCGCCCAGCCAGAACTTTTGTCATCCTTCACTATAAAGTATGGTTCTTGTTCCGATATCGCACCATCGAGGAAAAATTTGTTTTCATCTTCTGGATGATTCACTTCTAACTGAGGTGACTGATCTGAAATTTTACTGCGTACCAGCGCATTAGTTCGCCCAAACAAATCTCGATAAGTCAGCTTACCGTTAGCTTTGGCAAGTGTATCCATCAAAAAATAAGAGAAACTACCCCGGTGTTTGTCACTGCCGTAGTATTCTTTTGCTGTTTCGTAGTCTCGACAAGCTGCTAAAAGAATGTGACGACCTTTAGGAATTTGCCAGCCAGTAGGGTTTTCAATGCTACGGGTACTTGAGAGTTGACTTAAATCATCGAGGGAAAAGATAAAGCTATTTAGTGGACGTTCTCGATCGTCTGTTGGTAAGCGACTTACTTTTGTCTCTGACAATGGATTTCTGGTGCCAGAACCAGAGTGGCAGCAATCCAGAATAATACTGATATGCGGTTCTGTTTCTGCTACCTCGGCAATCAGTTTGGCTAATTCTTTATCCGCCAAATCCCAGCCGCCTGCGGTGCGACTGTCATAACATACTAAAGTTTCATCAAGATGGTCTGGTTCCAGGTGCCAAAATTCTTTGGGCGATCGTTCCTGAGAACCGTGACCGCAATAGTAAAATAGAACTATATCATCTTTGACTGCTTGCTCTCTTAAATGCTGCCGAAAGCCATTAATGACGGCTTCACGGGTTGCTTTTTCATTTTTAAGCGTTAGTAAATTCAGTTGATATTTTTGGCGATCTAAGCGATCGGTAAGATATTCTTCTATAGCAGTGATATCGTTGACACACCCTTGGAGATGATGAGCGGGGTTGGGATAGTTATCGATACCAACAAGCAAAGCGTATAAATTCCGAATCATATTTTTATTTACCTCTTATATAAATGTCATCAGCGTATTGATACAATTACAGTACTGTAGCACGCTGGCATATATAGAGGCAACCACAGGGGGATTGCCCCTACACTCCGCACTAGGGCAAGGTGGTGAGTGGAATTGGGAGGCTCTGCCTCCCAAACAGCATTCCCAGGCTGAGCCTGGGAACGAGACAAAGTTGTAGGTTGGGTTGAGGAACGAAACCCAACATTTTCCTTTGCGGACAATAGCTGGAATAATCAGCCAAAAATGATTGACAACAACCAAATTAGAAATCGGTGATTTAAATTTGCGCCATTCAAACCCTTCCCCCTTTTATTTTTAAGCCACAGATAACGGAGAAAGCGGAATTGTCCTCGGTTGTGGCAGTGCTTTTCCTTCCGCTTCAAACCAATCAATCAAAGAAGCAATTGCTTCTTTTCCCTGCTTTGCCGCTTCCTCATAAGTATGCCCATCCGTGCAAGGTTGCATCACTAAATCAGCAAACTCCGGCAGAAATACCACAAAACGACCATCCTCATCAGACCATTGAATCAGCATACTGTAGAGCGCATTCATTCTTCAGAATCCTCCATTTCTTCTAGTTCATTGGCAATGGGGGTAAGGACAAGGGCTCTGCCTGGGAACAAGAAAACAGGGCTAAAGCCCTTACTACAAACCTTTTACTTTTTAGTGTTAAAGAGCCGATCGCGGGTTACAGCCCCAACAATACCATCTTCTTTCAAACCATTCTTCTTTTGAAATTGCTTCACTGCCGCATCTATATCTTTCCCAAATGAATTATCAACTGTTACTGGAAAACCAGCTTTTACTAATGCTTCTTGCACTTTTCGGACATCAGAGCCATGCATTATCGGTCGGCTGAGTCGTAATTCTCTTGGTTTTTCGTCCCAAGGTGCGAGCGGAAAACCATCGATCGGGGACTGCATTAATTTATCTTCTGTTTCATCCCCGAATTGACTGTCTTCGTCAATTGGAGCGTGTGGATTATTTTTATTCCAAAGTTGCTGAAAAGCCAAGATAGCTGAATCTCTAATATCTTGAGTTTCATCTCCGATATAGTCAAAATGAGGACGATCGCCCCCACCAAACCACTGCCATCCTTGATTTTCTAGATAGGGTCTCCAGTCTTCAGGATCGGGGACATCTATTGCCAGCCCTCCCTGGTGATTGCTTTTTCCTACATTAGCCGCGATCGTAATTCCGCAACTGCCTACCCACTGCTTCAAGAGAAGTTGTTGAGCAAGCGTCCGATACGCTGAGTTGATATGAAGGGTTTGACCACGATCTTGAATTGCTCGTTCTAGTGCTAGTTTAGCAGGCAGTTGTAGGAAAGGCCAAACAGCGTTTTCTAGTTCCACATTCAGGTCATCAAATCTAACTAGGACATCGGGAATAATTAGATTCACCTGATAAACTAGCTGCTCTGACAGTCCATTTACTATTGCGGTGGTGCAACCAGAAGCATCCTTGAGTAAACCAGTCTCAAGACCACGAGTACCTTCAATGGTTCCACGAGCTTCTGCCTGGTTAATCTCCTCACAGGGATCGACTTCAAGATTTTCGATCGCTTGCACATTAATATCTACATTACTCATTGTAAACGCCTCTCCCGTAAAAAAACGCGATCAGATCAATTGTATATAAGTCTTGATGAATCATCATTAACATGATTTATCTCTTAAGTCATACCAAATCCGGGTTAAATACCCCCCCTTATCCTTTGCTCGTTCCCAGGCTCTGCCCTTGTCCTTACCCACATTTTTGAGCAAGTACGCATCATAGTAAGTCCTGCCAACTGTAAATTGCCCTCACCCCAGGCCAACC
>CASBRB010000326.1 GCA_949127975.1 Oscillatoriales cyanobacterium PMM_0019
CATTTAACAGCCAAATTTTAACCAGCTTATCGGCAAACCGTTTCCCCAGTTCCGCATCTCGCACTACTTGACTTAGTTCTTTATCTAAAAACTCAGGAGGGCGTGTCCAGTCAATTTGTGCATATGCTTCTGGGATAAAGAAGCGGATAAAGTCTTCAAAATAACTCTCGATAATATCTTTCCAAGGGCTATCAAATTCAGTGTCCGGGTTGCTCATAGTCTAGTATTATAATAGCGATCGCAGTGGCAATACCTCCGCTATGGATGGCAGTGGATTTCAACCGACAACCGAGGTAGCTTTTGTTAGGGTGGGTTACGCTAAGAGCTAACCCACCTTAATAATAGGTTCTATGGGTAAGTCCTGTTTCAGTGAGAAGCACCTGGTGAACCAACCTCTACGAGTTTTACAGATTGTTCCTGGGATATCTCTAGTGTACGGCGGTCCTAGCCAGATGGTACTCGGGTTATCTGCTGCCCTGGCGCAAGAGGGGGTTGAGGTAACGGTGCTGACGACGGATAGCAGTGGGAATTTCAACCAGCCATTGCTGGATGTTCCCCTAAACCAACCAGTAAAGCAGCATGGCTACCAGATTTTATATTTCCACTGCTTTCATTTCGGACGCTACAAGATTTCTATCGACTTGTTGCGCTGGCTGGCGGCACACGCTGGTGAATTTGACATTGCTCATATTCATGCCCTATTCTCTCCGATAAGTACGGCAGCAGCAACTATTGCTCGACAGCGGCATTTGCCTTATTTGCTGCGTCCGTTAGGGACTCTCGATCCCGCTGACTTACGCAAGAAAAAGCATCTGAAGCAAATATATGCGGCACTGCTAGAAAAACCAAATTTGGCAGGAGCAGCAGCAATTCACTTTACCAGTATCCAGGAAGCTAAAGTTTCAGAGCGCTTTGGTACATCTACTCCAGAGGTGGTAATTCCTCTAGGCGTCGAGTTACCTGTGCCACTGCCGGAGCTAGGGTTAGCTCGTACTCAGCTAGGCATTCCATCTGATAAGCCAATGCTGTTGTTCATGTCCCGCATCGATCCTAAAAAGGGGCTAAATCTTCTAATCCCAGCACTGGAAACTCTGTTAGCTCAGGGTGTGGATTTTCATTTTGTTCTAGCGGGAACGAATCCGCAAGATCCTACTTATGAGAATAAGATTATCACACAGGTTCAGGCTTCGCCACTGATCGATCGCACTACAATTACAGGCTTTGTTAGTGGTGAGTTTAAGGCGTCTTTACTACAGGATGCGGATTTGTTTGTTCTGCCCTCTTACTATGAGAACTTTGGGATTGCGGTGGCAGAGGCTATGTGTCATGGCACGCCAGTAGTAATTTCTGAGCAGGTGTATATCTGGGAAGAGGTGCGTGACAGCGAGGCGGGATGGGTATGCCCCTGTGATGCAGATGCTCTTACCGGGATGTTGCGTTTAGCACTTGAGGATGCCTCAGAGCGACAACGGCGGGGATGGAATGCTCAGGAATATGCCCGAAAGAATTATAGCTGGAGTGCGATCGCGCGGCAAACGATTCAGGTTTACCAGCAAATTCTCAGTTCTTCCGTACAAAATGTGCTAATTTAATCAGGACTTACGCACTGCCTCTATATATAGCGGTTCCTAGGGGCAAACCCCCTGTGTGTGCCCAGTGTGCCCAGTGTGCGTAAGTCCTGTTAATGTTGGGTTTCGCTATCGCTCAACCCAACCTACAATAACTACTACTGTGGTTGCCCCTAAATATGCCCAGTAGCGTTGTAGGTTGGGTTGAGGTACGAAACCCAACATATTAGTTGTAGCGTTGTAGGTTGGGTTGAGGTACGAAACCCAACATTAAGGAATATACCAGTAGCCCAATTTATTCGTCATCCCCGTCTATGACGATCGAGGATAACGTCAAATATCGAAATGACGCCTGAAACGAGGATCGAAGTGGTGTTTTTTCTGTTGGTTACAGGTGTAACAGAGGGTTTGGAGGTTACTAATATCATTCGCTCCACCCTTGGCAAGAGGAATTATGTGATCGATCGTCAGTTGGGTTTCTAGCTTGGTCTTGCCACAGCTTTGGCATTGATAGTTTGATCGCTGTTCAACATACTTTCTCACTTCTGGAGGAATGGGAATCCGAGGGGTTTTACTCATCTCAACTGTATTGGCTAGGAATTACTTCAATTTTATCATTTAGCCATTGAACTCCGGTCGGTCATCTGCTAGTAATTATTACTTGACTAAGTGGATCTTTTTAAGGGATAATTTGAGCAGATAAATCAATGGCTTACAAGTGATGAACAACAACACTACTCCCTTCCCGCTAGAAGAATTTGTATTTTCTGCTCCCCCTGCTCCCCCTGCTGGCTTAATACATAATCTTAGAGCGGGAAGGGAGTATAGGAGGCTCCAGCCTCACCAACAGCGTTCCCAGGCCCTGGCTGGGAACGAGAAAATGGTTTCAAGGAGCGGTTTTAAAGTTGTTCTGGATCTACTCCAATCTGGCGCAATCGTTCTAGGAGTAATTCAACTTGCTGCAGGGCTAATTCCTTCGCTTGTCGTTCTTGCTCGGCACGAATTCGTTCTTTCTCGGTGAGTTCTTCTGACCATAACAGTAACTCTCCTGCTACATTCCACCACCTGAGCCAGTAACCTGTCCGATCTTCATGGCTTCCCTCCCACACTCCTAAAAACAAGTCTAATCCAGCAATCCAATAACGCCCATTAGGATCTGCTAACTGAATTTCATAATGCCGATCTTTCAGGGCATAAACCTCAATGCGACCTGTATCTGGACGGAAAATTACATAATTGGGAACTTGAATCACCTGTTCGTAAAAAAACCACTTCCCTACATTCTCATTAGACTCCATCGAGTATTCTTCCCCGTAGGTAGCAGAGAGAAATTCTATCACTACTTGGGGAATTACTCCTTCGGTGTGCGGGGTGTAACTCCGACGAGATTTTTTTGATTCCCAAGCTTTTACAGGTCGGACATACATCCAATCTGGTGCTTTACAGATAGTACGCTCATCAATTCCAGCACAGAGAGCAAAATTAGAAACTATCAGGGCATTTTGTCGGTATTCTGGGATGGCAGTTAAAGGTTGACGCAGGGCTGTCGCAATCAGAGGTTGGTCACTATTTTCCACAGGTTCATCAGGTAAAATAAAATCTTCTGGCAGTAATGGCCAGGTAATAGTTGGTCGGGTTAGTGATGTTTGAACTAATATAGACATAGCCCACTCCTTTTAAGTCAGGCGATTTTGAATGCTAGGATTGTGAGACCCCATGTCTAAACCCAGGGGCTTGAATCCGTTTCTTTTTCACTCATTTTAACGATAACAGGATTTACGCAGACTGGGCATATATAGGGCTTCTAGATAGAAAATTAGCATAATTATGGTGCGTTACATTTCATTAACGCACCCTACAACAGCGACTTACGCACTAGTATATAGTCGCATTGAGTAGGGTGTGTTAGCGTCAGCGTAACGCACCGAAAATTAGCATAATTATGGTGCGTTACATTTCATTAACGCACCCTACAACAGCGCATTAAATACCACCGTTACCCAATGCTAAACCAGCAACGAGCATCCCTAGTACTAGGAATGGTTGGGCGCTGGCTTGATACTTAACATCATTTTCCAAGGGGTTACGCAGGAAATACATATCTTGGAAAGTAATTTGAGGTATAATCAACAGGATCAGAATTGTGGCGTAAAGGTTCTGATGGATGCTAATTAAGTAAGCGGCAATTCCTGCTTGGAATATATCGATCGCCAGCACACAAATCCAAGCGGCAGTGCTAACGCCAAACATTACTGGTAGAGATTTTAAACCGAGTTGCCGATCGCCCTCAACACTCTTAAAATCATTTACTACTGCAATGCCCAACCCAGCCATACTGTAAAACAGGGTTAGAATTACAATAGTCCAGTTGAGTTCACCAAACAAAGCATGACCTGCCCACCAGGGTAAAGCAATATAACTCGCTCCCAGAGCGTAGTTACCCAGCCAACCATTGCGCTTAAGTTTCAAAGGTGGGGCAGAATAAATATAGGATACGAAAGATCCTCCTAGTGCCAGGGCTGTAATTATAAGAAAATCATGACCAGCCCAGCGATCTAAAGCGTAGGCTACTCCCACCCCAGCTAATAACAGTACCACAATCTGGGTGGCAACCTGAGGAACCGAAATAGACCCAGAGGGGATGGGGCGATAGGGTTCGTTGATGGCGTCGAGGTCGCGATCGTAGAAATCGTTCAAAGTTTGAGTATAACCAGCCAACAAAGGGCCTGCCATTAACATACAGGCTGCTGATTTTAAAACATTTTCCAGCGTCCAACTGTATTCACCAGAGGAAGCTGCCCCGCACACCACTCCCCAGATTAGGGGAATCCAGGTGATTGGCTTCATTAACTGTAGGCGTATTTTCCAGATTGAAGTCTCACCTGGGGCAGCACCTTTCATGCCCAGCAGTTGCCTGGTTTTAGCCGTCCCCTGATTCGGGGTGGGAGTTGTAGGAGAGGGCGTTGAATCAGACATATTTGATATGATTATAGCTTAGGAAAAGGAAATTATCAAGTACCCATTGTGAAACTTAGCACCTTTTACAGGTTGACCGCTAAGAGATGGGGGCAGCATAATATTACGCCGCTGGTCGCCTGCTTCTATTGTGACCTCTGGACCGTACTGGGTAAGTTTCACTTGCTTTTTATCAAAACCTGGTAAGAACAGCCGTACTTGACGATCTTTGGTGTCAATCTCGATGGGTTTGGGAGCCTGAGCTGCTTGAGTAAAATCAGGCATGGCATCCATTAGGGGTTGCCAGTCGTTACCCAATCGTAATGGCACGGAGTTAACTGAGAGCGGAGCAAACTCAGCGATAACTGTTTGTGTCGCGCTAGAGGTGCGATCGTAAGTTTCATATAGTTCTTTTAGGCTGTGAGCAAACTCAGCTGCAACTGTGTCTGCCACCAGAGATTGATTGAGAAGCACACCCCCAACAGTTAAACCTATCTGCTGGGCGCTGCCCCAAAGGTATTTAGCAGTAGCAATGGCAGTCGCCGTGCTGGTAGTTACCAGGTAAGCTGCCGTGCGGTTGGGATCTGCCACTGCTGCTTTACCTTGCTCTAGCAGATTGTTAACATTTTTGGTGGATTGTTCGGTAAAGTTATCCCCTGTCCAGGTAACGTTGAGGACAGAACTGGCTACTGGTTGAACAAAGGGCGAGATAGATTTCCATAGCTCGGAACTTTCCGCCACTTTTCGGAAGCGACGGATATACCAACTGAGAATTTCTGGTAAACCCAGCATTCGCAGGGTATTTTGATCTCCGGTGCCATTGTAGACGATCGCGTCATACTTGCCGCTGCTTTCGTACTGGCGAATAGCATTCAAGGCGAGGGCGCTATCCATTCCTGGCAAAACTCCCAATTCTTGACCATAAACGCTTGCTAGCAGAGGTGTGCGCAAGTATTCGGTTTCTAGCTTTTTAATCTCGTCCCAACTACGTTCTAGTAGCACAGCAGTTTGGAACTGTAGCGCCTGGAGGTTGGGGGCGATTTCCTGGGGATCGGAACCAATGGTAGTATCTAGCAGAATGCCCAAGGCGGGGCCTGGGTTTTGTTCTGCTAGTAACACCCGCCGCCCTTGGCTTGCTAGCTGTTTTGCCGCAGCGATCGCCATTGTAGTGCGACCGGTACCGCCTTTGCCCAAGAAGGTGATAATCAGAGACATTTCAACTCTCTACTGGTTTCAATTCGTCTTCAAAAAACCATGTGGTACTATTGTCGTCAAACTGTACCACGACACCAACGCCACTGGCATCCGTCATTTTGAATTGTTTGATCGTGCCAACTTGACCGAGTTTGCTGGCTAGAGCGGGGGATACCCGATCTCTGAGGCGATATACTTTAACTTTTTGACCGATTTGCATACCAACTTTTGATTCAATTAACCAAACACTAATAATAGTATAGGGTGCTTATGCTAGCACCCTACACTCTAATGGTTATTACTAAACCAAAGATCCTAGTGTTCTGGAATCTGTGGTGCTGGTGAAGATGGTGCCAATTCCTCAATAGAGCTGCTGGGAACGTCTGGCAACGGTGGAGCTTCGATAATCGCCTGTGATGGTTCTGGGGCACTTGGCGCTGGTTTATCCGATTCTAATTCCTCCAGCAAGCTGCTAGGAACATCTGGGGCTGGAACTTCGATAATCGGAAATTTCTGCGTCGAAGTGGGTTCCGACTGCGGCTTTTCTTCTAACGGTGCCGTAGCTGGTGGCAGCTCTGGTGCTGGCTCCGGTTCAGATGTTGGAGTTGGCAATATTTCTGGTAGTGTTGGCTGCAAGCTAGGACTGACTGCGGGAGACTCTAAGGAATTAAAACTATCGCTAGATGGCGATGGTTGTAATTGTGAGGGTTCTGTTTCTGTCGGTTTTTCTATTGGAGCCACTGGTGCGGGAGTAACCGAAGCCTCTGGTTGTGGCGTAGTCTCTGCTGGTGTTAATGGTAACTGAGGGGCTACAAGTTCAGGCGTCGGAGTTTTTACTATTTCTGGCAACGTAGGCGACGGGCTAGTAGCAGGATTCCACAGACGCGAGAAGCGTTCGCGCCAGACATTCCACCCCCGGCTAAAGATGCCGCCTGGTTGTGGTTTCTCTGGCTCTTTTATTTTGCTTGGTGCCTCAGTTGCTGGTGTTTCTTCAATCGGTTGAGTTGATGTCGCTGTTGGTGCCTCAGTTGCAGTTGGTTGAGTTGGCGTTTCTACTGTCTCCCTTGCTGTAGGCGAAGGACTGGGGCTAACACTAGGCTCCTGGGAGCGACTATTGGTGCTGCTTGTTTCTGGTTGTTCTAGTGGTTCTTCCACTGTTGGCATGGGCGGCAGTACCGGGGGCGGTGTTGCTTCCAGTATCGGTGTTGGGGTTGGTGCTGTTTGTCCTGGCGTGTAGTTTGGCTCTACAATTCCACGAGCAACAGCCACTGGAATTTCGCCGCGCACCAGTTTTGATAGGATATCTGTGCCATTAGGTTGGTAAGTAATTGCCCGCACTGTGTCGTTAAAGACATTTTTAACTGGGTTGCCAAGTCTATCGATAAACTCCAATCTTACCCAGTTTTTCCCTGGCTTAAAGCCTTTGAGATAAAGTGGCTGCCATTCGTCAAGTACAAAACTTTCACCATTCACCGTCACCCGAATTCGCCAGTCGGCAATTTCGTCATCGGGGTTTTCCTGGGCTACCAGATGCAGTGGAGCGTTGGTGAGATAGAAGTCCAGCAGTATGGGTTCAGCACCATAGATACCTTTGGGGCTGCTGTATGTTAACAGCGGCTCGGCAACAGAGGGGTTGTTGTCTGTCGTTTTGAGGAAAATATGAAATGTAGTTTGGGCGTAGGCTCCTTCGTTTTTGAAGCTTTCATCCCACGGGCGGGAGGCCAAAACCCTCAATGTGTGGGTTCCAGGGGCTACGTCTTCCAGGACTAGAGGTTTTTCTATGTCATAAACAGCTATGTAAGGTTGGTTGTCCAAAATTACCTGTAGATGTGGGCCTAAGTCTAAAGATGGATTTTTGAAAATTGGCAAATCTTCAACTTGGAACCGCACTTCAACATTATTATCTTGGAGAATTTCATCCTCCTTGGGACTGATAATTGTAACTTGAGGCTGATAAGCGTCCAAAGCTGGACTTAGCTGTTGTATGACCTCTGGAGGTGCCACCTCTGAAATTTGTCCCTTTATCTGAGTTTTAGTTGTGGTATCAACACCGGGGATGGGCGAGCTAGGGGCGCTCACGCTACAACTCGCCATTCCCAAAACCAAAACTGCTGCTATGAAAAAAGAAACTAGGGTTTTTCCTGGCTGACAACCGCGAATTATACCCAACACGCAATCCCCTCATCGATTGACTTTATCAGGACTTACGCACTGCCTCTATATATAGCGTTTGGTAGGGGCAACTACATAATATGCCCATTCTGCGTAAGTCCTTTTTACTATAGCATGACGGCGAATGAATTCGCCCGTGTTCACTTTGACACCGACTAAAGGATGCTGTTGGCTCTAAATTACCGATTTTGACTAAGTATTGTGAAGTTTTTTTAAGTTATTTCTATAAACTATTGACTTTTAATACGTGATATATGCCCGATCGACCCAATTTAAGCTTGGGAATGGGGAAATTTGAAGTATTGTTAAGTGCATGTTAAACATGTGCTGTAGAAGATCTATACTTCACCAACAGAACCGATCGACATACATCAGCTTTCCCTAACCCAAGTGGGAAGTTGTGGATGAAGATGGGGCTACCCTCGTTCCGGACTCCGGGAGAGGAAACCAGCCAAGGTTTTTGGCAAGGAACCCTGAAAAAGAGGTATTGCAAAACTCCACTCAACTTGTAGTCATTAATGGGCAATAATGGTATCCTATTACTGGATTGAGACATCATCTCAACCGCGAGTGCTATGTGTGAGCGCTCTAGTAAAAGTTGCGAACGCAGATGAATTTGGATCTATCTGCGTGTATCTGCGGCAAGCCAAGTAATCCCAACGAGATTTGACACTCTCAAGTCAAACGTACAGAGGGATAGAGGATGTCTGGTAGTACATCCAAGGCGTATAACTCCAGCTTTCAGGCGTGTCCATGCCCAACCTGGAGTGGCTTAAACCCGGATTGAGTAGCCTGTATATGTTGGGCTACGAGAAATGGAACTATTCTCTTGTTTCCCGAAAACAGTTATACTCACTGTTGCTTTCTTCCCAGTAAAATCAAAATTAATTGGGATATACCTTGTTTTTTGTCTAGAGAGGAGACTCCTGATGACAACTAGTCCTAAGGAGCGAGAACCAAAAGTAAGGGTGATAGTCGATGAAGACCCGGTACCTACTTCATTCGAGAAGTGGTCCAAACCAGGTCATTTCGATCGATCCCTTGCCAAAGGTCCTAAAACCACAACCTGGATTTGGAACCTTCACGCCCTCGCTCACGATTTCGATACCCATACAAGTGACCTAGAAGATGTATCTCGTAAGATCTTCAGTGCTCACTTTGGCCACCTGGCCGTCATTTTTGTCTGGTTGAGCGGCATGTATTTTCATGGCGCTCGCTTCTCAAACTACGAAGCTTGGGTAGCCAACCCCACTGCGATTAAACCCAGTGCTCAAGTAGTGTGGCCGATTGTTGGTCAACAAATATTGAACGCTGATGTCGGCGGCGGCTTCCACGGCATTCAAATAACCTCCGGTCTTTTCTATATCTGGCGTGCAGCTGGGATTACCAACACATTCCAGCTCTATGTCACGGCGATCGGTGGCTTGGTAATGGCAGCACTGATGCTGTTTGCTGGGTGGTTCCACTATCACAAACGCGCTCCCAAACTGGAATGGTTCCAGAATGTGGAGTCGATGATGAATCACCACCTAGGTGGATTACTAGGTCTGGGATGTTTAGGTTGGGCAGGTCACCAAATTCACGTCTCTCTGCCAATCAACAAGCTGTTAGATGCTGGTGTAGCACCCGATAAAATCCCACTGCCTCACGAGTTCATCTTGAACCGTGACTTGATGGCTCAACTGTATCCCAGTTTCTCGAAAGGATTAGCGCCATTCTTCACCCTAAATTGGGGTGAGTATGCTGACTTTTTGACCTTCAAGGGCGGTTTGAACCCAGTAAACGGTGGCTTGTGGTTAACGGATACGGCACACCATCACCTAGCTCTTGCCGTACTGTTCTTGATTGCTGGTCACATGTATCGCACCAACTGGGGCATCGGTCACAGCATGAAAGAAATCCTAGAGAACCACAAAGGACCTTTCACCGGTGAAGGTCATAAAGGTCTCTACGAAAACATGACCACTTCCTGGCATGCTCAGTTAGCAGTTAACTTGGCTATGCTGGGTTCATTAACCATCATCGTGGCTCACCACATGTACGCGATGCCCCCGTATCCGTACATTGCTATTGACTACGCAACGCAGTTGTCCCTGTTTACCCACCACATGTGGATCGGGGCATTCTGTATAGTCGGTGGTGCAGCTCACGCGGCTATTTTCATGGTGCGCGATTACGACCCGGCAGTAAACCAAAATAACCTGCTCGATCGAGTACTCCGTCACCGGGATGCCATCATCTCTCACCTGAACTGGGTGTGTATATTCCTGGGCTTCCACAGCTTTGGGTTGTACATTCACAACGACACCATGCGAGCATTGGGGCGTCCTCAAGACATGTTCTCGGACACCGCAATAAAACTACAGCCGGTGTTTGCTCAGTTCGTGCAAAATATCCACACTCTAGCTCCGGGCTCTACTGCTCCCAATGCTTTAGAACCAGTAAGCTACGCTTTCGGCGGTGGCATAGTCGCTGTGGCTGGTAAGGTGGCAATGATGCCGATCGCGTTGGGTACGGCGGACTTCATGATCCACCATATTCACGCTTTCCAAATCCACGTCACTGTACTAATTCTGCTGAAAGGCTTCCTATTCGCTCGGAGCTCTCGTCTGGTTCCAGATAAAGCTAATTTGGGCTTCCGCTTCCCTTGCGACGGCCCAGGTCGTGGCGGTACCTGCCAAGTTTCTGGCTGGGACCATATCTACCTCGGTCTGTTCTGGATGTTCAATACCATCGCGATCGTCATTTACCACTTTAGCTGGAAAATGCAATCCGATGTGTGGGGTACGGTAGCTCCAGATGGTACGGTGGAGCATATCACTGGTGGGAACTTTGCTCTAAGTGCGATCACGATCAACGGTTGGTTGCGTGACTTCCAATGGGCACAAGCAGCTCAAGTGATTCAGTCCTACGGGACAGCCCTATCAGCCTACGGTCTGCTGTTCCTGGGCGCTCACTTTGTTTGGGCGTTCAGCCTCATGTTCCTGTTCAGCGGTCGCGGCTACTGGCAGGAGTTGATCGAATCGATCGTTTGGGCGCACAATAAGTTAAAGGTTGCCCCTGCGATTCAGCCACGGGCACTGAGCATTATTCAGGGTCGGGCTGTGGGGGTGGCTCACTACCTCTTAGGCGCAATCGTTACTATCTGGGCGTTCTTTGAAGCGCGAATAATTTCACTAGGCTAGTAAGAAGCTCAAAGATGAGTAATGAGTTTTGAGCCAAAAGTAATGAGTGATGAGTAATGGATGCTAAAACAAAACTTATTACTCACCCACTTAAAGCTCAAAACTCACTAAAAGCTGAAGGCTAAATAGAGAATTTCGTCAAACCTATGGCAACAAAATTTCCCAAATTTAGCCAGGACCTCGCTCAAGATCCCACAACACGTCGGATCTGGTACGGGATTGCCACTGCTCACGACTTTGAAAGCCACGATGGCATGACGGAGGAGAATCTTTACCAAAAGATCTTCGCCACCCACTTCGGCCATCTGGGAATCATCTTCCTGTGGGCTTCTAGCCTCCTGTTCCACGTCGCCTGGCAAGGTAACTTTGAACAGTGGATCAAAGACCCGCTGAATGTCCGTCCGATCGCTCACGCAATATGGGACCCCCACTTTGGTCAACCCGCAGTGGAAGCTTTCACCCAAGCAGGTGCTAGCAGTCCGGTGAATATTGCTTACTCTGGTGTCTACCAGTGGTGGTACACCCAAGGGATGCGGACAAACAATGACCTGTACACGGGTGCAGTGTTCCTGATGATACTGGCGGCAGTATTAATGTTCGCTGGCTGGTTGCACCTACAGCCTAAGTTCCGCCCTAGCCTTTCCTGGTTTAAGAGTGCTGAACCTCGGCTGAACCACCACCTAGCAGGTTTGTTTGGCGTCAGCTCCTTGGCTTGGGCAGGTCACTTGATTCACGTCGCTATCCCCGAATCTCGCGGACAGCATGTGGGTTGGGATAACTTCCTGACAACACCACCACACCCAGCGGGCTTAGGTCCATTCTTCACTGGTAACTGGGGTGTCTATGCCCAGAACCCGGACACGGCTCAACACATTTTTGGTACGTCTGAAGGAGCCGGAACTGCGATCCTGACCTTCTTAGGTGGCTTCCATCCCCAAACTCAGTCCCTGTGGCTGACGGATATGGCTCACCACCACCTGGCGATCGGAGTAATCTTCATCATCGCTGGTCACATGTACCGGACAAACTTCGGAATTGGTCACAGCATCAAAGAAATGCTCAACGCCAAAAACTTCTTTGGCACCAAAACCGAAGGTCAGTTCAACCTGCCTCACCAAGGGTTGTATGACACAATGAATAACTCCCTGCACTTCCAGTTGGCTTTTGCTCTGGCAGCACTAGGAGTTATTACTTCCCTGGTGGCGCAGCACATGTACGCGATGCCTCCCTACGCCTTCCTAGCGCAGGACTACACCACTCAGGCGGCGCTCTACACTCACCACCAGTACATTGCTGGTTTCTTGATGGTAGGTGCTTTCGCTCACGGTGCCATCTTCTGGATTCGGGACTATGACCCTGAGCAAAACAAGGGCAACGTCTTGGATCGGGTGCTGCAGCACAAAGAAGCGATCATCTCTCACCTGAGCTGGGTGTCTCTGTTCTTGGGCTTCCACACCTTGGGGTTATATGTCCATAACGATGTGGTGGTTGCCTTTGGAACGCCAGAGAAGCAAATCCTGATCGAGCCTGTGTTTGCTCAGTTCATTCAGGCGGCTCACGGTAAAGTGCTGTATGGCATGAACACCCTGCTGTCTAATTCCGATAGCATTGCTTACACAGCTTGGCCAAACTTCGGCAACGTGTGGCTACCTGGTTGGCTAGATGCTATCAACAGCAACACTAACTCTCTGTTCCTGACGATCGGCCCTGGCGATTTCCTGGTTCACCACGCGATCGCTCTAGGTCTGCACACCACCACCCTGATCTTGGTCAAGGGTGCGTTGGATGCCCGTGGCTCTAAGCTGATGCCCGATAAAAAGGATTTCGGCTACGCATTCCCCTGCGACGGTCCCGGCCGTGGCGGTACCTGCGACATCTCTGCCTGGGATTCCTTCTATCTGGCGATGTTCTGGATGCTGAACACCATTGGTTGGACTACCTTCTACTGGCACTGGAAGCATCTGGGTATCTGGCAAGGCAACGTGGCTCAGTTCAATGAGTCTTCTACCTACCTCATGGGCTGGCTGCGCGATTACCTCTGGCTGTACTCTTCCCAATTGATCAACGGTTACAACCCCTACGGGATGAATAACCTGGCGGTTTGGAACTGGATGTTCCTCTTCGGACACCTGATTTGGGCTACCGGATTCATGTTCCTGATCTCTTGGCGTGGTTACTGGCAAGAGTTGATCGAAACTCTGGTTTGGGCGCACGAGCGCACTCCTCTGGCGAACCTGGTTCGCTGGAAGGACAAGCCAGTTGCTCTGTCGATCGTTCAAGGTCGTCTGGTTGGTTTAGCTCACTTCACTGCGGGCTACATCATCACCTACGCCGCCTTCCTAATAGCCTCGACTGCTGGTAAGTTTGGTTGACCTATACTTAATTAGCTTTCTAGGTAATTAAAAAATCCCCTGCCTTCGGGTGGGGGATTTTTGTTGATCGAGTAGGGGTGAAATAGGGCAACCGTACAGAAAGTGACGCTTAGAAATAAATTCATTATTTTCTCGGATGTAATTCTAATCATCATCTGCAATTATAATAATATAATCCTAGAGAAGCAGCGTTTTGGGGTCCGTAACGGTCGCTAATAAAAAAATATGAAAGAGATAATTGCAGGAATTACAACTATTGCTAGCGCCACCTCGTTAGGTTCAGTTACTGTTGCTACAGTTCCGATCGCCGTAACTACAACTGTATCTGCTGGTGGAATCGCCGGTCTTTTAGGCTTTACGGCAACTACTACGACCATCGTAGCTTCTCCTGTTGCTGTGCCATTGGGAGTAATTATAGCCACAGGTTTAGGGCTGGCTTGGGGAGGAAAAAAAGTTTATGAGTATCTAAAGGATCAACAAGGGAACGCAGCGTCTCCAGCAAAATCACCCTAGCCCAATTCGGGCTAAGCCGAAGTACGACACTGTTGGTGAAGTCCTGAAAGCCGCCAATATCTGTAGACCGTGATTTATCCGGTGGATGAAACGCGACGCGGCAAATTCATTCGCCGTTTCTGTTGACAAACTTACTTGGTTTTGGCTACCATAAACTCAAGTTCGAAGCCGAGTTATGTCGAAAACCATCTTAGATCTCAAGATCAAAGGCAAAAAAGAGCAGTTTGTCGCCATTGAAGAGGCGATCCGAACTGCTCTTTTTATTAGAAACAAATGAAGTGAGAAATCTAGAAGCTTAAATAGGGGATTATGTATGCCGATACCTACAATCAGTAGCCAAGAAATCGCCCGCCGAGGGAAAGAACTCTATCAGAGAACTATCCGTGCCAAAGTTGAAACAGAAGAGAACATTGGCAAAATTATCTCAATCAATGTTGAAACGGGAGATTATGAAATTGGTGATGATTTGGTTGAAACCAGTCTTCGATTACAAGCCAAGCAAGCTGATGCAGTACTTTGGGGAGAAAGAATTGGTTTCGATGCCGTTTATGCAGTTGGTGGCACCTTAGTTAGGACAGCACAGTGATACACGGAACTGTAGTTGGGCTTCAGGCAAGAATGGCTGTGATTGTTATTCCCCCAGAGCGAGCAAGTAGAGAAATCGAGTGCGTTATTGATACAGGGTTTGAAGGATTCTTAACCTTGCCGCCCTCTCTTATTGCCGATCTTGACTTGCCCTATCTCATCAACATCAACGCCAACCTCGCTAACAACTCCAGTGTAGAAACTGACGTTTATTTGGCAACAATTGTATGGAATGGTGTCGAGCGTAATGTTGCAGTGCTAGCGATGGGTCGTCGTCCTCTTATTGGAACTGCATTGCTTGAAGATTATCATCTAAGTATAGATTTTTGTGAAGGTGGTACGGTTCTGGTTGATAATATTTTGTAATCTTGAGTGTTGTCCTAACCTACAATCCCTTCCCGGCTCCTTGTTTTAACTTACAGGTAGAGTTTTCTGAGGCACAATTGCAAGAACTAAAAGAAATCTACGTTCAAGAAAAGAATTTGTGGGATCGATGACTGAGACTTGGAAACCTTGGATTTCGCTATATTCACGCTTTCAGCAGATTGATTAGTAAAACTTATCACGCCTTTGTACGGGAGAGCCAAACGTGCGAGCCAGCATGTAAATGATGGGCGGGCACGGGGGCAGGGCGTGGCGGGACGCGCCCTACAATCCCACATCCTTTTTGGTTAAAATAGTTCAGTGTAGCTTCAATTTAAAGAGCAATGACCCAGGTAGGCGAAACAATTGTCCTTCCTCCTCCCTTCCCCGACCACACCCAACTGCCAGAGGAAGATGGTACTTTCGTGAAAAATTTTCAGGAGCATCCCCAAAGTATCATTCTGACCGATTCCCTTGGCTCAGTGTTAGAGCAATTGCATCCAGATGGGCAATATACTATTGGTCAAGATTGTGGCATCTACTGGCGAGAAACTCACCCGCCAGAAAAAGGGGCAGAAGCTCCTGACTGGTTTTATGTCCCAGACGTACCGCCGATGTTAGATGGGCAGATTCGTCGCTCTTATGTACTCTGGCGAGAATTAATCAACCCGTATATTGCTCTAGAGTTCGCTTCAGGAAATGGCTCAGAAGAACGGGATGTTACACCCCTATCTTATTCACCAGCAGGAGAAGTCACTAGACCAGGAAAATTTTGGGTGTATGAGCGGATCGTGCGTATTCCTTATTATGGGATATACCTAGTCAATAGTGGCAACTTGGAGGTTTATAACTGGGTAAACGGGCGTTATCAGAAGTTGACAGCTAACGATCGAGGGCATTATCCGATCGCCAGACTAAATATAGAGTTAGGATTGTGGCAAGGTAGCTATCAGAATCAAACTATGCTGTGGCTGCGGTGGTGGGATCGGGATGGTAATTTACTGCTAACAGGTGCGGAACGAGCTTTGAGTGAACGGGAACGAGCTTTGAGGGCAGAACAAGCTCAAAGAAATGAACGGGAACGAGCTTTGAGGGCAGAACAAGCCGAAAGAGATGAACGGGAACGAGCTTTGAGGGCTGAACAAGCTCAAAGAGATGCTATCCCTCGCCTGCTAGCAATGGGACTAAATGCAGATCAAGTGGCGGAAGTGTTAAGTTTATCCTTTGATGAGGTTAGGCAGTTTGCTCAATAGCATGTATTTGCGGCTATAGCCAAAGATTTCTGTTGGTAATCGAGAGCCTTGGCTTTGGTTATGGCAGTGATTTTTAAGTGCATAACGCACAATTATATTAAATATGTTACTAAAATCTTAGGATGTAGACAAGGGGTTTGTTACAAAATTTAATAATATTGACGCAATCATGAATTAGGCGTGCTCACTTCGACCGAGCCAGAAAATACGGGGCTACCACG
>CASBRB010000327.1 GCA_949127975.1 Oscillatoriales cyanobacterium PMM_0019
TGATTGAGGTAGGTAGTAATTTCGTTAAAGAAGCGCCAGTAGAAGTCCGGTTTGGGTTGAAACTGTACTTCCACAAAATAAATCGGTAGCTCTGGGGCATTGGCAGGGGGCAGAAATAAGCCATCGCACCGGAAAGACAATTCCTTGATTTCTCTGGATTCAAACTGATAACCAGTAGATAAAGCTGCTGATTGCCCTATCAGCTCGAATAAGAAATCCGGGAAGGTTTGAAATAGTTGGTAGAAAATTGAGTCAGTTCTCACAAGCCCTCAATGATAGACTTGAGTATTTATTTTAGGTTAGCCTTGCTCAAAGATTTACCCTGCCAATGTCCAAAGAAAGATTTTTGCTTAACCCACTTTTCCGAGTGTATGGTATAATTAGGTTCCATCAGCTAACCCATAGTAGTGACAAGCCAGGATGGTAGTACAATAGCGCAGGGCAGGAAGAACTATATTAAAAGAACGCAAAAAGCGCTACCTCTAAAGTATTTACGATCGGGAGTTCTAACTATGTGGCGTAGGTTTACAAGTATATTTGCAGCAGTTATACTCGCTGGCACAGCCAGCTTAGCAAATTACCAAACAGCTTTAGCTGCCCGCAATAGAGATTACAGCCCTAGGGAGTTTCGCTCTTTATTGCACTACTTAGGATATAATGTCGTGCTGGGAGACAGCCTGAATGATGAAGTAACCGAAAGAGCGATTCGTCAATTTCAGCAGCGGTACAATCTTAATGTTGACGGCAGAGCAAATCCCCAAACCCAGAATCTCGCCGCTGACTTGATGAGGGATCTTCAAGCCAGCTTGAATCTGGTGCTTAAGCCCGAGCCTCCCTTGCCCCAGAACCAGTTTTATGGTATTGGAACGATAGACTCTGTCAGGCACTTTCAGAAAAAAGTTCTGCTGCCAGAAACTGGAATTGCTAATTTAGATACCCGTGAGCGACTCTTCCAAGAGTGGAAAAAAATTCATGGGTGATTTTTAAACGCTCATGTCGCAGAGGTTTTTTTTGAGTACCTCTGCGGTTAATGAGTTATTACTTGCGGGCGATGCCTTCTTCACGAGCGGCTCGCTGTACTGCTGCGGCAACTGCAGTGACAACCCGCTCGTCAAATACTGAGGGGATGATGTATTCCCGATCGAGATCTGTGGGATTAATTAAGGAAGCGATCGCTCCTGCGGCTTCGAGGTACATTTTAGGGGTAATGGCAGGTGCCCGACAGTCTAAGGCACCCCGAAATACTCCAGGAAAGGCAAGAACATTATTAATTTGGTTTGGATAGTCACTGCGCCCTGTTGCCATCACAGCAACATCATCTCTGACTAATTCTGGCTGAATTTCGGGAATCGGATTAGCCATAGCAAAGACTATCGGATCTTTTGCCATCGATCGTACCATTTCTGGTGTGAGGACGCCCGGAGCGCTGACTCCTAAAAAGATATCTGCGCCTTGGAGTGCATCTGCCAGAGTGCCGCTCTTTTCTACGGCAAAGTCCCGCTTTTGCTGGTTTAAGTCAGTGCGATCGCGCGATATAATTCCTTTGGTGTCGCACAGCATTATGGTACTAGCACCTGCTTTTTGAAGTAAAAGAGCGATCGCTACTCCGGCTGCCCCTGCTCCATTAATCACAATTCTGACATCTGGTAAGGATTTTTTTACCAGTTTGAGGGCGTTGGTTAAAGCTGCTAGGCTGACAATTGCCGTGCCGTGTTGGTCGTCGTGAAAAACTGGGATATCTAATTCTTTCCGCAGTCGGGCTTCTATTTCAAAGCAGCGGGGGGCACTAATATCTTCTAGGTTGATGCCGCCAAATACGGGCGCGATGTTGATGACGGTGCGTACAATTTCATCAGTGTCTTGAGTGTTCAAGCAGATGGGAAAGGCGTCAAGCCCAGCAAATTCTTTGAATAGCATTGCTTTGCCTTCCATCACTGGTAGGGCAGCAGCAGGACCTAAGTTGCCTAGCCCTAGTACGGCACTGCCATCTGTGACTACGGCAATGGTGTTGCTTTTGATGGTTAGGGAGTAAACTTGTTCTGGGTCTTGTGCGATCGCAGTACAGATGCGTCCCACGCCGGGGGTATACGCCATCGCTAAATCAGATTGGTATTTGAGCGGTATTTTGCTCTGGATACTAATTTTACCGCCGCGATGTAAGTTGAATGTGCGATCGTAGACGTTGACGATTTTAACATCAGGCAGCGCCTTAACGATGGTGATGATTTGCTCTGCGTGCTCGCTGCTAGCGGCATCAACAGAAATGTCGCGGGTGGTATTTCTCCGCGTTTGCTCGATTAAGTCAATTTGTCCCATGTTGCCGCCAAGGGCTGCTACTGCCTGGATGACGCTAGCTAACATGCCAGGGCGATTGGGAAGCTGTAAGCGAATCGTTAAACTGAAGCTGGAGTTGGGTGTTAATTGTACCATATTCTGGAAATTTTAGATTTTAGATTTTAGATTTTAGATTTAATCGAAAATCCAAAATCTCAACTTATTTTTACCGTAAAAGAGGGATAAATACCTAATTGTAACAAATTACACCATAAACTTGGAGTCCCCCGTTATGCCGCAAGGTTAACGGGGGACAATTAGCCAGAGTGACAAAAGAGCGGTAAAATCAGCTCTGACATGCATAGATTATGTAGCGTACTACTTTTCTACAATCCAAAATCTAAAATGCAAAATGGCTGTTTTCTATACAGAGATTGAAATTAATGCCCCAAGGCAACTGGTTTGGCAGGCGCTGGTTGAGAAAGAGCAGTGGCAGCAGTGGAACACGTTTCTGTTTGACGGCGATCGCACCTTGCAGTTTTTGCAGGGGCAGGAAGTTTTACTCTCGGTGCGCAGGCATCCTGATGAGGAGGAAACTGAGTTTCAACCAAAGGTTACTCTGGTACAGCCAGGAGTGTGCCTGAGTTGGGTTTCTGCTATCCCTGGCTTTCGCAATGAGTATGTTTTTGAGCTGCAAGATACTGGGGATGGTTGGACTAAGTACGTCCACAAGGACAGTTTTTCGGGATTTCTGAGCCGGGTGTTTCTGCACTTTATTCGGGAAGATGAGCAGCAAGGTATCAAACGGATGGCACAGGATTTAAAACACTATGTAGAGATGCTGTAAGCACCCCGCTCTCTCATAGCATTGTAGGTTGGGTTGAGGTACGAAACCCAACATATTAATTTGAAAGCCTTGAGTTTCCCTCGGTTCAAGCCCAGAGCCAATTGATTAGTAAAATTTATCACACTAAGTACGGGATAGCCATAAATTTAAAGCGCTTCAACAGGTGCTGGCTCCCAAACTTCCCCATATTGCTCCCGTAGTGCTTGCCATGTTTCTACCTGCCCCGGTTCGTATTCTCCAGGTTTGCCCCACTGTAAGAAGGCGCTCAGAGCTGGCTCATCTTTTTCATCTAGAAAACGAATCGCGTATGTGGTAAAATTACCGCGTTTCGATTCACCTTCCTCAAATTTCACCCGCTTGATAGCATCCATATTCAGGTGAAACTCGAAAACATCGGTGTGCATATTAGCGTACTTGCCCTTGGGTAGCTCTGCATAAAACAGTTTCTGAATCGCGCCACGGGCTTCTAAAACGGCGGCACTACTTGTCACAATTAGCCGCAGTGTTCCTAATTCTTCGCAGTCTGATAAAAAGTCTTTGAGAGTAGCAGTCATAATTATCTAAAGAAATCAAAATTTACATCAACAGGACTTACACACTGCCTCTATATATAGCGGGTTCGTAGGGGCAAACCCACCCCATATATGCCAGTGTGCGTAAGTCCCGATCAAGTAGGGGCAGGGGAACTACTCAATTTTAAGTGTAACCCATTCCCAATCAACAATCAATACTCAACACTCAAGAAAAGACTTAATTGGTTAGCTGCTTGAGAAAACCAACGATTTAAACCTAATATGTTGGGTTTCGTTCCTCAACCCAACCTACAAATTGTCACGGTTCTTTCCCCCCTTCTCCCTTGATGGGAGAAGGGGTTGGGGGATGAGGGTGATATTGAGAGAGCGCCAAAGCGGTTGCTATATGTTGGGTTTCGTTCCTCAACCCAACCTACAACTATAACCCATTCCCTGTTCCCCAAAAGACTTATTGTTGACGACGGTTAGCTGCTTGAGTTTGCAATGATTCAGCAAAAGCCATTGCTTCTTGGGCAGACTCTCCAGCGGCAAGCTGGGCTAGTTCTTCCCGGCGAGTCAGGGGATTGTCTAGGACACTCACCCGGACAACAGTACGAACTTCTGGGTAAGAGTTTTCATGATTCGATTCTGAGTGTTTGCCTTCGGGTTGCTCGATGACGAGTTTATCAACCCGGAAGTGATAGTCAGCCATTGCGGCGACTAGGGGTTGGTGGGTGACACACAAAACTTGGTGTCCCCGACTTAGCTGGTGCAGTTTTTCAGCTAGAGCTTGTGCTACTCTACCAGAAACACCAGCATCAATTTCATCAAAAATGAGTGTCCCGGTGGCGTCCACTTGCGAAAAACAAGCTTTCAGTGCCAGTAAGAAGCGGCTCATTTCTCCCCCAGAAGCTGTTGCTGCCAAGGGTTGTAATGGTTCTCCTGGGTTGGGACTAAAATAAAAGGCAACTATGTCCGCACCATTGGCTGTTGGATTAGTGGATGCGATCGCTACTTTAAACTGTACCTTTTCCATTGCTAAAGGTTTAAGTTCCCCCACTAATAAACTTTCCAAATTGGTAGCAGTATGACTGCGCAGTTCAGTTAGTTGGGCACAAGCTGATACCAAGATTTCTTGACACCCTTGATAATTCTTTTCCAATTCTTCCAGAGATTGTCCACCGCCCACCAATTCTGCTAGCTCTGCTTGGATGTTAAGATAGTGAGCGATCGCTTCTGCCAGTGTCGGACCATATTTGCGGCAAATCTGCTTTAGTGTCCGGATTCTTTCCTCAACCTCAGTCAGGCGCTGGGGATCTGCTTCCAGCCCTTCACCGTAGGCATTAATCTGACGCCCTGCTTCTACCACTTGTGACACAGCCGTACTTACTATGTCTAAAACTGGTTGTAGTTGGGCATCGTAACTTACTATATCAGTTAAAGTTGCCTCAGCTTGACCGAGTAAATCGGCAGCGGCGGCTTCTCCGGTGTCATTTTGGTAAAGCTGTTGATAGAGTTGGTAACTTAGCTGTTGGAGATCTACCACATGACTGAGGCGCTGGCGTTCTTGTTCTAGTTGTTCAAATTCATCGGGATCGCTGAGAGTAGCGGCACCCAATTCTTTGGCTTGATATTGCAGTAAGTCGAACCGTTGCAAACGTTGCTGCTCGGACTGACGCCGCTGTTCTAAGGCTTGAAGAGCTTCCTGACAGGTGGCGTATGCTGTAGCAACGGTGCTTCGCTGTTGTAGCACCGGGGAACCACCGTAAAGATCGAGTAACTCGCGTTGTCGCGCCGATGCTGTAAGCTGTACTGTTTGCCCTTGAGCAGTAATTTCCACCAAACGCTCGCGCAGTTTATCCATCAGTTGGCGATTAACTATAACGCCATTGACGCGAGAACGCGATCGCAGGCTACCTTGAACGAGCCCCAAATCCCTGCAACAAACCACAGAGGCATCGTCAAAAAGCTCAATTTCCTGCTCGCTCAGCCACGCTGCCAATAGTGGCTCTACCCGAAAGGTAGCTTCCACCAAAGCACGTTCAGCACCGACGCGAATGTATCGACTGGTGACTTTACCACCCAAAGCGACGTCAATGGCGTCCAGGATAATTGACTTGCCTGCGCCAGTTTCGCCAGTGAGGACATTCAGTCCAGAGCCGAATTCCAGCTCCAACTGATCGATTAAAGCAAAGTTTTTAATCCGCAGGGACAGGAGCATGGACTTAGGGGGAGGAGCTACCACACTTTAGTTTAGAGCTAAGTCGTGTGTAATGGACAGTCGGAGCTTTAGGGATGCTCCCATGAGTTATCACCCTCATCCCCCAACCCCTTCTCCCATCAAGGGAGAAGGGGGGAAAGAGGCTACATATTATAGCGGGTTCGTAGGGGCAAACCCCCTGTGGTTGCCCCTATATATGCCAGTGTGCGGAAGTACTGAAGTTTATTTTCTCTATTTGTATGAGACTACCCTGCCTCTGCCAGTTTGGGAGCAGGGCTCTTTCCTTAACTTTGCTTTGTTACAATACTTAATAAAGCCGCTACATAAGATGTATTGACACATGAAAACAGTCTCCCCAACCTCATCCCGGTTTGATAACGCCCTTGTAGTAAGGGAAAAACCAGTTAATTCACAGCCAGAGGATTTTGTAGAAACGGTTGAGCCAGAGTATGTACCAGAGTTAGAGCAACTCAAGTTTGCCCGGATAATTGCCTCCGAGTTACCTACTGAAGAGTTGCGCTACGACGCCAGGACGATCGTAGAGTATTATCGGCAGCGTCCTTTACAGGTTGGGTGGCGACTTGTCAAGAT
This sequence comes from Oscillatoriales cyanobacterium PMM_0019, assembly GCA_949127975.1. Lineage (GTDB taxonomy): Bacteria > Cyanobacteriota > Cyanobacteriia > Cyanobacteriales > CASBRB01 > CASBRB01. The sequence goes on from CASBRB010000327.1 coordinate 6,446, forward strand.
CCTGTTGCCTGTAGTCAGCTTTTACCTCAGTTTGTGGTGGGACAAGAAAACAGGTGGTGAGAAACGCAATCAGCACAGTCGGGCTATCCAGTTGCGGAAAATTTTGACCAAGTTAGGACCAGCTTACATCAAGGTGGGGCAAGCACTCTCGACGAGACCAGATTTAGTTCCTCCTGCTTACTTAGATGAGTTAACCCATCTGCAAGATCAGTTGCCGCCGTTTTCCAATGAGATAGCTTATGGTTTTATAGAGGCAGAATTAGGCGATCGGCCCGACCAAATTTACGCCGAACTAACTCCAGAACCAGTAGCAGCAGCATCTTTGGGGCAGGTATATAAGGGCAAGCTGAAGACGGGCGAGGTGGTGGCGGTGAAAGTGCAGCGTCCCGGATTAGCACAAGCGATCGCCCTTGACATATATATTATGCGTAGCCTCGCTAGCTGGGTGAAAAAAAATACCAAACGGGTGCGCAGTGACTTAGTAGCAATTACCGATGAATTTGCCACCCGCATTTTTGAAGAAATGGATTATATCCATGAAGGGCACAACGCGGAGCGCTTCGCCGAGCTTTACTCTCACATGCAGGATATATATGTTCCCCGGATTTACTGGGAATACACAGGACGCCGCGTTTTGACGATGGAGTGGATAAACGGCACCAAGCTAACCAATGTAGGAGCGCTACGGGATCAAGGGATAGAAGCCACTCACTTGATTGATGTAGGCGTACAATGTTCCCTCAGGCAATTGCTAGAACATGGCTTTTTCCATGCCGATCCCCATCCAGGCAACTTGCTAGGCACTCCCGACGGTAAGCTGGCTTATCTGGATTTTGGCATGATGAGCGAAGTGAAGCCTTATCAGCGGTATGGATTGCTCGAAGCCGTAGTTCACCTAGTCAATCGTGACTTTGAAGGCTTGGCTCGTGACTATGTGAAGCTAGAGTTTTTAACGCCAGATACTGACTTAACGCCGATTATACCAGCATTTGCTAAGGTTTTCGGCGATGCTTTGGGCGCTAGTGTTGCGGAACTGAATTTTAAGAGTATTACGGATCAGTTGTCGGAATTGATGTATGAATATCCGTTCCGCGTTCCCGCTTATTATGCTTTGATTATCCGCTCTTTAGTTACTTTAGAAGGGATGGCGATCGGTATTGACCCGAACTTCAAAGTTCTTAGCAAAGCTTATCCTTACGTTGCCAAACGGTTATTAACAGACCCCTCCCCAGAGTTAAGAGCATCCTTGCAAGATTTGTTATTCAAAGAAGGTAGCTTCCGCTGGAATCGCCTGGAAAACTTGCTGCGTAATGCTCGGAATAGCGATAGTTTTGATATCAACCAAGTATTAAATCAAACCCTTGACTTTTTGCTTTCCGATCGAGGTGCTTTTATTCGCGTCTACCTAGTAGACGAAATAGTTAAAGGTGTAGATGCCTTGGGGCGGCAGACATTGCACAATTTTGCCTATTCCCTACAAAAGCGGTTGGGTTTGGCAGGAGACGAAACGCCAGAAGCCAATCAGACTACACCGACTTTAGAGCATATTAAACGAATTTGGGACATCCTGCAAGAAACTCCTGGCTTCGAGCCGATGGAAGTGTTGCCCATAATTCCTAAACTGCTGGTGAAGCCAGAAACTCAGCGGATGGGGCAAGAAATTTTTGGTGGTTTAGCCCAGCGGGTTGCGGCGCGGCTCATCCGAGAGATTTTACTACAAGATGCTCCCCAAGACTTCTCGCAGAACGGGCATAAAAAGCCCGATAACTTAGCTCTCCCGCCCGTAAGCCGCTAGTCGTTAGTTCGTAGTAGGGGCAAGGGCAACCCCCCGTGGTTGCCCCTACCCAGGGCTAAAGCCCTCACTACTAACCTAGAAAAA
>CASBRB010000328.1 GCA_949127975.1 Oscillatoriales cyanobacterium PMM_0019
AAATACATTGTCCTACACGAATCCGACCAAGTGCTGATGGTGCTGCGCCCATATCAATACTACGCAGTAGAAACCATTATCGAGCGAGTAAAGGATACCGATAAAAACGGCTATATCTGGCATACCACTGGATCAGGCAAAACCCTGACCAGCTTCAAAGCTGCCCAAATCCTCACCCAACTCCCCAAAGTGCATAAAGTGCTGTTTGTCGTCGATCGCGCTGACCTTGACTACCAAACCAGTAGAGAATTTAATTACTTCAGCCCTGATTGCGTAGACACCACTGACAACACTCGAAAACTGGTAGAACAAATGGCTGGGGATAACCCCCTCATTGTCACCACTATCCAGAAACTCAACCGAGCGATCAAATCCCAACGCCATGAAGTCGTAATGGAGAGCTTGAAAGATAAGCGCATTGTGTTCATCTTTGATGAATGCCACCGTTCTCAATTTGGCGAAACCCATAAAAATATCGTCAGATTCTTTAACCAAGCACAAATGTTTGGCTTTACCGGGACTCCCATATTTGCCGATAACGCTGCTAGTAATCAATACGGTAAACGCACTACCAAAGACCTATTCCAGGAGTGTCTGCATAAATATGTGATTACCAATGCGATCGCTGATGAAAACGTTCTTAAATTTTCCGTCGAGTATTGGGGCAAACTCAAACGCAAAGATGGAACACTCATTACAGAACCAAAATCAGACCGCGAATTCTTTGAAAATCCCGACCGAATTTCTCTGATTGTTGATTGGATTATTGCCAACCATAACCGTAAAACCCACAGCAGAAAATTCTCGGCTATGCTCTGCGTCAGCAACGTAGATACCCTAATCACTTATTACGAAACGTTTAAAAATAAACAGAAACAGGGATTGCATGACCTACGAGTCATTACTATTTTTACCCCCAGCGATAACGAAGAAGACGAAGACGCAAACGGCTTAATTGGAGAACCTGATTTCAATATCAGCACAGATACGAGCAGCCGCAGCCATAGCCGCGACAAATTGAATGAATTTATAGCAGACTATAACCAGATATACCAAACCCAACATTCTGCCAACGATAGTCAGGTATTTTATGCCTACTACAAAGATATTTCCAAACGAATGAAGGAGCGCGATCGGGAAAACTTTCAGGATCAGGAACGTGCTGATATCCTATTAGTTGTGAATATGTTTCTTACGAATTTTGATGTTAAGAAACTCAATACGCTCTATGTCGATAAAAATCTTTGCGCGAGTTGTATCAAAATTACTCGACATCATCAACAAATTTGATGACGCTCTTGGTGATCTTGGGGAGGAAGAATAAAACAGTTCTCAAAGCAGGCGAGTTATGCTATACTGAGAGATAATAATTTTGGCAGGGCGATTTACGGCGCAAAGACACTTGGATTACTGCTCTTGCTAGGTTTGAAGCGCTTAATGTTTATAAATCTTGTCTGGATGCCTATGGACTGATTCTGAATGACTTTAATTTTACTCCAGATCGCTGGAACTACGAGTTTCGACCATTTGCTACCTAAGCTTATTTGCCACGTTGGTTTTATGAAAGCATACATTATTGAATTCGGAAAGGTTATTGGTGATGGTGAAATGCCTGCCTATTGGTAATCGTAAGAGTTAAGAATCGAGAACGAATAGAAGTGTAATTATAAGTTATATCAACCACATATTGCGTATGATTTCAATTATTTACAGCGACAAATTCCTCTTACATAAGACCAGTAATCGTCATCCAGAAAGACCAGAAAGATTACAAACTATCGTTAAGGCCTTACGGCAGCAAACGGATAATCTATCTTTAGATTGGTTTGAACCAACTCCCAGAGATCTACAACAATATTTGCAGCGTTTTCACAGCATTACCTATATTCAAAAAGTAGAAGAAATGGCAAGCACTGGTGGAGGCAATTTCTATGAAGACACCTTTGTTTCACCAGATAGTTTTGATGTTGCTATTTTAGCTATTAGTGCTTGGATGGATGGAATCGATCTAGCTTTGAAAACCGGGTATCCGTCATTTGCACTTGTGCGCCCTCCTGGACATCATGCCTTAAAAGATAAAGGAATGGGTTTTTGCCTGTTCGCTAACGCTGCAATTGCAGCCCACTACGCACTGGAACAACCTGGAGTTAAGCGAGTAGCAATCTTAGATTGGGATGTTCATCATGGTAATGGGACTCAAGAACTAGTAGAAAATAATCCTCAAATTGCTTTTTGCTCCATCCATCAAGCTCCATTTTTTCCCTTTACAGGTAGAGAAGACGAAACCGGAGCTTACAATAACGTATTAAATATTCGAGTTAAAAAAGGAGATTATATCAAGGAATACAAACCAATATTTGAAGAAAGAGTTATACCTTTCTTGTCTAATTTTCAACCAAGTTTACTTATAGTAAGTGCAGGATATGATGCTAATGAAGCAGATTCGCTTGGATGGGTAAAACTTCAACCTGAAGATTATGAGGTATTTACAAAGCTTTGTTTAGGGATTACTCATAAAATTGTTTTTGGGTTGGAAGGGGGCTATGAACTCAACAGCTTGGCTCAGTCAGTAATACATACCATTAAAGCTTGTGTGTCTATCTGCGAAGTTCCTACTCGCTAGGGAAATTAGTTGAATGGAAACTTAGCATCACCAAAAATATTATATACCCAAAACGCCAATCAGTTTAATTTGGTTTTCCCTTTAATAATTCCGACATCTAATCCTTTGACGCTTCACTAACAATTGTGCTTTTTCTGCTCAACCAGTACGATTAAGCATTCCTCAACTGCACCAGGTGGCACAGAACTAATTCGCTTTTTAGACTTCACCCACTCCACTAGCCACTGCAAGAGGGATTCTTCGCTCGGAGATACCCAAAATGATTGCCAAACTTGATGTAGTCTCCAGTCTTAAATTCTGGTTTATGTGGTGGGGAAGAGGATTGTATTTGTACAGAATTGGTGTCAGCTTCACTAGATAACTTATTCAGTTCAATTGCCCACTGTTTAATTTGTTGGTGCTTCTCTGGGGTGAGTCGTTTGGCTGCCTTGTTCAGAATAGCAGGTGGGAAGATTCCCCGCAGGTCTTCTAGCATCTCTGGGCAGTGACAGGCATTCATAAAGCTGGCTATATTGTGTAGCTCCATATCGGTGTCATAGATGGTTTCTAGGTTATCCATTTCAGCTTTTAATCCTGATTTTAAAAGAATAAACAGCTAAATATATGAACTTATAAATAAGCACAATTGCATTTATACTATCTACAGTATAGCATTATAAGTGAATGGCACTTAGTTTAGGGTCCTCGAGCCAAACTCAAATGGCGGGGATCACGATGTAACAAGCTTTTAAGCCGAATAGACAGGGCGTCACTCGCGCTTTATAGAGTGGGTGGAAAATCGAGAAAATTTAAGTTTTATTGCTTGTGTTTTAAGTCAGTACTGTGTTAATATTAAATTGGTCATCTATGTCAAATTTCGAGCCAAAATTTAATTCAATAAGAATTCTCACCAAGCTGTAATAAACTTGATTATCATTATCAAAACCTTTTAAAATAATTAGTAGAATTCTAGTGGTAACAAACCCCCAATCGTAAAAACCAATAAATTTAAGCTATTTTTTTACGCAGTACAGATCTCGGCTGCTGCATTAACGGGTAAGATTTTGGGCGACGTTTCCTGACCCTTGGCTCAACCCGTCCGACACGATCGGGA
>CASBRB010000329.1 GCA_949127975.1 Oscillatoriales cyanobacterium PMM_0019
CTGCTCCCCTTGCCCCCTGCCCCCCTGCTTTCTCATAGGTATTCTTTGACTAGGTAGGAAGCAAGTTTTTTTCTTCCTGGGGATTGATGCCAATTTTTAGCAGGTGCCAGCCTGAAGCTACAATTCGTGAGCTAATTTCCCGATCGCAAACCTCTAAAATTTTAGCAAACTCATCAGTCCCAAGCCCACTACGCCATAGAATTAAAGCATCTTCACCAGTGTCATAATAATGCCTACGCCTGCCTGCTTCTTGAAATCCCAACTTTTTGTACAGAGATAGCGCTGCCTGATTAGAGGCTCCGACTTCCAAGGTTGAACGTTCTAACCCTTGCATCCGCGCCTTTTGCAGCAGAGCGCAGAACAACAATTGACCTAACCCCTGACGCTGGTAGGATGGATGAATTGCCAGTAGGGTGATATGCGCCTCCTCTAAAATTGACCAAAAGCAACCTAACCCCAGTAAAAGCTGGTTAGTTGGATTTTGTTCGGTATTCTCCGATTGTGAATTTAACGGACTAATCAAATTGGCACTCTTAAGTGACACAATCAAGAAACTACTCGTGGGACTGGTTAACTCTCGTCGGTAACCCTCTAGAGTCCAATGACCCCCAAAACACAGTTTATCGAGTTCTACTACGGCAGGTAGGAGTTCGGCTGTCAGCGGTTTGAGTTCTAAAAAAATCACAGGTTTTAATTGTACAATAGAAGACGGTGGTTAAGCAACCTAGGACAATTATTGCACTATGATCTCGACGCAAGCGGTAGAGGTTGAAAATTCTGGACGACAGTATTTACTCCTAAATCAGTCGCGCTACGCCAATCAGCAACTTTTACCCCTAACGGCTGTTGTCAATAGTCGTGACTGCTTGGAAATTGGTGGCTGCGATGTAACTAAACTGGTGGAGCAATACGGTTCGCCCTTGTATATTTTGGATGAAGAAACGCTACGGAGGTCGTGCCGTCAATACCGGGATGCCTTGAAGCGGTACTATCCTGGTGCATCCCAGGTGCTATATGCCTCTAAAGCTTGGAGTTGCCTAACTGTTTGCGCTCTAGCATTCAGTGAAGGCTTGGGCATAGATGTGGTATCAGGTGGCGAACTCTATACCAGCTTGCAAGCGGGCGTCAGTGCTGATAAAATCTATTTCCACGGCAATAACAAATCCCTTTCAGAACTTGAACTGGCGATCGCATCTGGCTGTACTATTGTGGTGGATAACTACCTCGAGTTACAGACTTTGGCATCGATTACTGGTAAGTCAACGGCACCAGTAAGAATTATGCTCAGGTTTACCCCTGGCATCGAGTGTCATACTCACGAGTACATCCGCACTGGTCATCTGGATAGCAAGTTTGGCTTCGATCCTAACCAACTAGAACAAGTATTTGCCTATGTGTTGCAGCAACCTGCTCTAAACTGCATCGGCATCCATGCTCACATCGGCTCCCAAATTTTTGAACTCCAACCCCATCAAGATCTGGCTGATGTAATGGTGGAATGGTTGCGGATAGCGTCGAGTTATGGCTTACCAGTAAAGGAGTTGAACGTAGGAGGCGGCTTGGGGATTCGCTATACAGAATCGGACGATCCTCCTAGTATTGACGACTGGGTGAAAACTGTTGCCGAAGCTATAGTGGTTGCTTGCCAATCCCAGCAATTACCCCTGCCCAAATTATTGTGCGAACCAGGGCGATCGCTCGTTGGTCCAGCTTGTGTTACAGCTTACACTGTAGGTAGCCGCAAGGAAATACCGACTGTGCGGACTTATTTGGCAGTTGATGGCGGTATGTCTGACAATCCCCGTCCCATTACCTACCAGTCGCGCTATCGAGCAGTTGTGGCTAACCGCATGTCCGCTCCTCTGTTGGAAACAGTCACCATTGCTGGTAAACACTGTGAATCAGGAGACATTCTGATTAAAGATGCCCTTCTGCCTAAAACCGAACCAGGAGATATTTTGGTCGTGATGGGAACAGGTGCTTACAATTACAGCATGGCTTCTAATTATAACCGTTTACCCCGATCGGCCGCAGTTTTAGTCAGCAATGGGGAAGCTAACCTGATTTTGCAGCGAGAAACTTACCAGGATTTAATTCGACAAGATCGTTTACCCGAAAGACTTTTGGGTTGATGTTGACGGTTAAATATCGGCTTGATTTATCCCTCAATCTTTGCGCATCGGTACTAACATAGCTTAAAATCAAGCCAGCAGAAGTTGTTAGCACGTAGCTCGTACCAAGCTATTGGCTAATTCTTCATCAAAAGAAAATTTAGCTCAGTTGATTAAAGTTCAATGTATTCGGGTCCTGAACCTGGCTGGACTCATTCCTTGCTGCTGCACAGCATCGACATAGGATTAGTTCTTGCCCTATCCTATCTGGGGCTCCTCATCATTGGGGAGCGCCGTACCCTGTGGATGGTTAGGGGATTGATTATTCTGATGATAGCCGCAGCGATGAGTAAGCAACTGAGGCTAGAACTGTTAAGTTTTGTGCTGGAAAAGTTAGTGATTGGCTCGGCTCTAGCTATGGCTGTCATTTTCCAGTCGGAATTTCGGAGGTTCTTAGAGCAGCTAGGGAGGGGGCAATTTTTACAGTTGATTCAACCCTCCCGTCGCACGATTCCAAAACCGGGCAGCGGGATAGATAGTATTGTGGACGCGGTTAAAGAACTATCCCAAAACCGCACGGGGGCGCTGATGATTTTGGAAACAAATGGTGCGATAGAAGAACGCGATTTTTCTGTACCGGGAGTGAGGCTCAATGCGGAGATTTCCAAAGAACTCATCCAAACTATCTTTCAGACGACAACACTATTGCATGACGGAGCATTGTTGATTAGCGGCGATCGAATAGTTGCCGCAGGGGTGATTCTGCCACTTTCTGAGCGCACGGCTTCAAGGCAGCTAGGTACGCGCCACAGAGCGGCAATGGGAATTACTGAACGGGTGAGAAATTGCGTGTGTGTGGTGGTATCTGAAGAAACGGGTTCGATATCTCTGGCGGAAAGGGGTATACTTAATCGACCATTAACCAGCAGTAAACTGAAAGAACTGCTAGAGGCGAAATTCTCGCCAACAGTCGATCGTGAAGCTGTTGCCCCTACTCTATTCAGTTTGGGACGCCAGATTATAGCCAGGGGAGGAGGACTATTACGCCGGATTTTGCGTCTTCCTGTATCGACTCCAGAAGATAAAAAATGACTGTCAAGCCAAATAACTTAGAGAAGTTACCCGAAGATCTAGATCGCAACCGCCTGCCCAAGCATGTGGCAGTGATTATGGATGGGAATGGCAGGTGGGCAAAACGCCGAGGGCTACCTCGGATTATGGGGCATCGGCGCGGAGTAGATGCCCTAAAAGATTTATTGCGTTGCTGTAAAGACTGGGGCATTCCAGCGCTAACAGCTTATGCCTTTTCTACGGAAAACTGGGGGCGTCCGCTAGAGGAGGTTGATTTTTTGATGACTTTGTTTGAGCGGGTGTTACGACGAGAACTAGAAGAGATGGTGCAGGAAAATGTGCAAATCAAGTTTGTGGGTAATTTAAAAGCATTGCCGCCATCTCTTCGGGTAGAAATTGAACGCTCTATGACCCAAACCCAGGATAATAATGCTATTCGGTTTACAGTGGCGACTAATTACGGGGGGCGGGAAGAAATTCTCCAAGCTTGTCGGGCTCTAGCTACTCAGGTACAGCAAGGTATTCTCCAACCAGATGAAATTGATGAAGGTTTGTTTGCCAGTTACCTATACACCAGTGGTGCTCAAGATCCTGATTTGCTGATTCGTACCAGTGGGGAGATGCGAATTAGCAATTTTCTGCTGTGGCAATTGGCTTACGCAGAATTTTATATTAGTGAAACGCTATGGCCAGATTTTGACCGCGCCGAGTTTCACCGAGCTTTGGAAGCCTATCAGCAGCGCGATCGGCGATTTGGTAAAGTTTAAAGGTTAGGGTCCAGAAAAAACAGCATTTTCGATGTCCTGACGAGAAAGAGCATATTTGAAGGAGCGCTGAAGATTGCGTCCGCCTTCACCCGATTGCAGGTAGATTACGGTTAGATCCTCAATTTCCAAGCATAGTTGTGCCTTCCAAGAAGGTCTTTCGATATACCAGCAGTGTAGTTGTTTAGGATCTTGTTGACATCCTAGCCTTCGCAGCCATTCTTCAATCTCAGGCAGAGGGTGGTTATAAAGGGGGGTATCAGCAGAGGTAAGTGTCATATTAATTTTTGGGGATTAAATGAGTAAATGAGCTGCGCTGGAGTTGGCGAGGTAGATACTTGGAAAGCCGCTTCTTCTCTGGTTAACCCAATAATAATCGCTAACAGCAGGCAGACTAATAATGTCAAACCCAAAATAAATAGCACAAAAACTTCCCCAGCAGAGAGGGGGCGATCGGTGGGATCGAGGTAAGCTGAAGAAGAGTGCTGGGATTTAGGCTGGGAAACGGTACGATTTAAGTCTAGGGGAGCCTGAATAACGCTGATGCGGGAATAGCCAATTTTTTGATCGTAGGCGATGCGCCGCTCTGGATTGCTCAAGGTAGCGTAGGCTAACATTAGCTGCTGGAACTTGGCAGTGGCAATATCGACAGGCAACTCAGTGGTATCAGGATGGTAGAGCTTACTCAATTCCCGATAATGTCGCCGGATTTCCAGCGCAGATGCTGAGGGATGTAATCCTAGCAGGGCGTAGTAAGTATTGTGAGTGAGCATCCCGTGAACTGTGGTTTTTGTCTGTGCCCTGTTATTGGTCATCGCAAGTCCTGCCCGGTTGCGAAGGGTTTTTTATCATTTTAAGCGATCGATGCGCGATCGGTCATAAACTTACCTTTACATATAGAGGTTCGTAGGGGCAATCCCCAAGTGGGTTGCCCCTATATATGCCCAGTCTGCGTAAGTCCTGAGGTTTCTCGTTCCCAGGCTCTGCCTGGGAATGTTTCGTTTCTCGTTCCCAGGCTCTTTCTCGTTTCTCGTTCCCAGGCTCTGCCTGGGAATGCAGCTTTGGAGGCTCTGCCTCCACCTTAAGGGAACACCAC
>CASBRB010000330.1 GCA_949127975.1 Oscillatoriales cyanobacterium PMM_0019
AAGGCGTGATAAGTTTTACTAATCAATCTGCTGAAAGCGTGAATATAGCGAAATCCAAGGTTTCCAAGCTAACATGTTGGGTTTCGTTCCTCAACCCAACCTACAATCCTTATCCTTAAAGGTGTCTGTGTCATATATAAGATTTTTTTATCAACAGAAGTACGTAAGAGCCAGTCATTCTTCTCGTTCCCAGGCTGAGCCTGGGAACGAGAAACGAATTTTGGATGCAAGGATTGGGAATGCACCTGGAACAAGCACAGTACTGTAGCACACTGGCATATATAGGGGGCAACCACAGGGGGTTTGCCCCTACAAACCCGCTATATATAGAGGCAGTGCTACAGTACTGAAGCATTCTGGCGTACTTGCTCAAAAATGTGGGTAAGGACAAGGGCAGAGCCTGGGAACGAGAAACGAGAAAAAACACCGATTGCAGGCGCAGACGGCACCCTACTTACAACGCATGAAGCAACAACCCAAAGAATTCAAAGAGTTGTGTCTTGTCTTCTGTACTGAAGGGGAGTTTGAGATTCTTGAGTTCTTCAGGTGTTTTGTGCTTTACCCGGAGTATTTCAATCCCTACTACTTGGTCGTTTTCGTCGTAGTCGTAGACTACATCGGTAGCAATTTCTTCTGAATCTATTATCTCGGAATCAGTAAGCCTGAAGTAAACTGCGTCATCCTCTTGACTGAAGCGTATTTTCATAGTTTTCCTTTTAATCTCCTGTCGAAATGAACCGTAACTATTCTCCACGGCTGTGTTGTAGAATTGTAGACAACACGCAGTACGCGATCGCCATTTTCAGGAATTATGCCTAGCGCGTGCCGTAGCTCCGGGTCTGTTTTATGCGGCTCAGTTCTGCTAGGGTTTTCTAACACCCGCCTAATCCACTCTAGTGGTATTTTACGTTCAACAATTTGTTCTCTAACATGAATTGTTAATTCGTAAGGAAAATCTTTCAAGCCGTCTCCTTCCGCTTAAACGAAGTTTTATAACAGGTGTTAATTTCTATGTATAGCATCGCCGGATATGGAAATATGATTGCCGATACTGGGCGGATGAATGCCTACATCCAGGCATTACAGCAAGCCATTAAGCCTAACTCAGTAGTGCTGGATATTGGCACGGGTACAGGAATTTTTGCTCTGCTAGCCTGCCAATTTGGTGCTAGAAAAGTCTACGCGATCGAACCGAGCAAAGTTATCCACATAGCACAGGAAATAGCCAAGAATAATGGATATGCCTCGCGCATCCATTTTATCCAAGACTTATCCACTCAGGTAACACTACCTGAAACCGCTGATGTAATTATCTCCGATCTCAGGGATATTCTACCCTGGTTTAAACAGCATATCAGAGCGATCGCCGATGCCCGTCAGCGCCACCTTTCCCCTGGTGGGGTGCTAATTCCCCAACGAGACACTCTCTGGGCAGCAGTAGTCTCAGCCCAAGAACTGTACAGCCGTTACAGTAGTCCTTGGGATAGCAATCCCTACGGTTTCAATATGCAGGTAGCCAAGCAACAAATGACGAACACCTGGGGTAAAGGGCTAGTAACGCCAGAACAATTCCTGACAGAACCCCAATCTTGGGCAAGCCTAGATTATACTACCATTGAAAACCCTAATGTCAAAGCTGAGTTAACCTGGAATGTGGGGCAAACTGGCACAGCCCACGGACTGAGCATCTGGTTTGATGCCACCACCGCCCCAGGAATTGAGTTTTCTAATGCTCCGGGTAAACCATTATTAATCTATGGACAAGCCTTCTTTCCTTGGTCCGATCCCGTTAGCTTAGTACCAGGCGATATTGTATCTGTTACCATCTACGCCAATTTAGTGGGTGATGACTACATTTGGAGCTGGAAAACCCATGTTATTAGTCAGGGGGAGCGAGAGCAGGTGAAAGCAAAATTCCAGCAATCCACGTTTTTTAGGATCGAAAACCGTTTGCCATGACAGCAGTTATTATAAACCTCAGTCCGATCGTCAAACTAACCGACGAACAATTTTATCATCTTTGTAGAGAGAATCCAGAGATAAAATTTGAACGCAATGCCAAGGGAGAATTAATTATTATGTCGCCCACTGGGGGAGAAACTGGAAACTTCAACTTTGAGATTTCTGTTGAGTTGTGGGAATTTGGAATCGCCAAAATAAACTGGGAGTCTGTTTTGACTCATCTACTTGCTTCAAGCTACCCAATGGTGGGAATCGCTCTCCTGATGTGGCTTGGGTAAGAAAAGAGAGATGGAATACACTCACTCAAGAAGAAAAAGAAAAATTTCCTCACCTTGCCCCGGATTTTGTTTTAGAGTTAATGTCACCTACCGATAGCTTAAAAGAGACACAGGCTAAAATGCAAGAGTATATCAATAACCAAGTAAGACTCGGTTGGTTGATTAATCCCAAAACTAGACGAGTTGAAATTTATCGTCTGGGGCAAGCAGTAGAGGTGCTAGAATCTCCACAAAAATTATCAGGAGAAGACGTTTTACCTGGTTTCGTCCTCAATATGCAACTTTTCTGGTAAGGATCGCAGTACTGTAGCAGACTGGGCATATGTAGGGGCAACCACAGGGGGTTTGCCCCTACGAACCCGCTATATTCTCGTTCCCAGGCTCTGCCTGGGAATGCTGTTTGGAGGCTCTGCCTCCACCTCAAGGGAACACCACCGCCCTGTCAAGATCAGGACTTACGCACACTGGCATATATAGGGGCAACCACAGGGGGTTTGCCCCTACGAACCCGCTATATATAGTTGTAGGTTGGGTTGAGGAACGAAACCCAACATAAACAGTACTGTAGCACCTTGACAGGGCTAATATATGCCCAGTCTGCGTAAGTCCTGTTTTTTTAACGCAAAGGATCGCAGAGGTTTGCGCAAAGGATCGCAGAGGGTTAGAAGTCAGTAGCTTTGACTAATTTTTAGTAGTTGTAGGT
>CASBRB010000331.1 GCA_949127975.1 Oscillatoriales cyanobacterium PMM_0019
ACGGGACCATGATAGACGGGACCATGATAGACGGGACCATGATAGACGGGACCATGATAGACGGGACCATGATAGACGGGACCATGATGGTGGACGGGAGCATAGTGGTAGATGGTAGTCATGAATCCTCCATCTGCTGCGTTACCATGATTTCTGATTAGTTACTTTTGCGGATGAAACTTGGGAGCCCATTGAGGAATGTAACTTAACAATCAAGCGATATGATTCTTAAATTTGATGAGGTTGAGGATTATGAAAAAAATAGTTTCTGCTGCTTTATTAAGCTTAGTTACTGGAGCAACGACAATACTATCTATCCAACCTGCTAAAGCTGATAGGGTGATTTACTGTACTCCTGATACTCACAGTAATGTACTCAAAGACCCTGCGGACCACCCAGATGCTTATGCAGATGGTTATCGAGAAGGAGAACAAAGCGCTCGGGTTGGAGAAGCTTATAGACCCCGTGCTACAGGAGGTGAATTTGCTCGTGGTTTTGATGATGGCTATTATAATCGTCGTTATACTGGCCAACAGTATGTTGTCCCTACCAGAATTGAACAATATACTACCCAGAATTGTAATGATGCTTATGAGACTGTAGTGCCTCCTCCTGTTGTAATTTACAACAATCCCCCTCCTACTGTAATTTACGACAATCCCTCTCCTGTTAGCATATATCTGCCATTTCCCCCTATTGTTATTGGTGGTCATTACGGACGGGGGTATTATGGACGGGGTTATTATGGAGGGGGGTATTATGGAGGGGGTTATTATGGACGGGGGCATCGTGGTAGATGGTAGTCATGAATCCTCCATCTGCTGCGTTGCCATGATTTTGTATTAATTACTTTTGCGCATGAAACTTGGTATAGAGCATAGCTTTCACTGGTTCACCACGCCACAGGTGTCGTTCCACCACTGCCGACACCTCATCGGGGTGAACGCGGCTGTACCACACTTGCTCTGGCGTCACCAGTACCATTGGTCCGTTGCCACATTGTCCTAAACATTTGCTGCCCATGACTGTGACATCAGCCACAGGGTAAGCTTGGAAAGCAGCCAGCACCTTAGCTGCTCCTTGTTTGCGGCAGGCGTTGTTAAGGCAAACTAAGACTACTTTAGGGGATGACAAAACTTATGATAGTTTGATAATAAATATCTAACTCCAGGATAGCTCACAACAGAACTACGACCTTTGAATAAGAGCCAGCGCCAAGTCAACCATCAAATTGTGCTGCAACCAACTATCTTATGGGGGCCACCAGCAGAATTATCACTTTCTAGTGATGATATCCAGGTTTGGTGTGCTATAATTGACCAACCATTATCACGGATTCAACAACTAGCAAAACTGTTGGCGGCGGATGAAATTGCTAGAGCCGAGAGTTTTTACTTCGAGCAACACAGAAACCGTTTCATCGTCGCTCGTGGGTTGCTCAGGAAAATCCTTGGTTATTACTTGGATATCGAGCCAAGTTTAGTGCAGTTTTGTTATGGGCATCGAGGCAAGCCAGCACTAGCGACAACATCGGGCGCGGGTACGCTACAGTTTAATGTGTCTCACTCCCAAGGATTAGCTTTGTATGCAGTGACGCTTACGCGCCCTGTTGGTATCGATGTCGAGTATATCCGTCCTATGCCCGATGCCGAACAGATTGCCTCGCGCTTCTTTGCAGCTAGTGAAAATGCTACGTTGCGGGCACTGCCTGCCAGTCAAAAGGAACAAGCATTTTTCAACTGCTGGACTCGAAAAGAATCTTATATCAAAGCCTGTGGAGATGGGCTGGCAATACCACTAGATGAGTTTGAAGTCTCCCTGACTCCAGGGGAACCAGCAAGAATACTCAGTATTGAAGGCTCTCCAGAATTAGCCGCCCGTTGGAGCCTAATTGAGCTAACGCCTGCCTCTGACTATGCTGCGGCTCTTGCAGTAGTTGGGGACGGCTTTTGTATCAACTGCTGGCAATGGTCTTCTTCCGATCTTTAGACCTCTTGCAAAAATAATTTCTATCCCTTTTCTTGCCTCAATCTTGAATACTTTTGGATAAAATACCCAAAATTTTAGCCACATCTTTAATATAATAATTAGTCAAATCAATAAACAAATCAGAAACCTCTAGCTTGAGAAACTTCCAAATATCTCCTGTTGTCACCGCTCCGTAAATAGTTTTAATATCATTTCCTTCTTGTTGATTAAATAACTGTGCCGCTAACATAGCAGAGCCGCACTGTCCCAATCCTGCTTTAATATCCTCATTCTTAGCTTCTACGATAATTACTACAGGAGCATTAATCGTTAGTTGTTCTTGAGAACGACTAATAATAAAATCACAATAGCCATTCAGTCCCTGAGCGATATCAATATTAAAATCTATTCCGGAAAATAAACTAATCTGATGGTTCGCTTTTCGTCGAATCTCCAACAATATAGGTGTTATAATCATCTCCGATCGCGCTTTTTCGGTATTTATTGCTAGAGCCAGTTCAACAGTTTCATTTAAAGTGCTCATTAATGAATCACTCGGATTTAGATTTTCTACACTGGCGAATAAATTTGATTTTTCATCAATACGTAAATTAAACACCTTTTTAAATTTACTTAATGTAAAATCACTATAAGCCATGAGAATCACCTCAATTTATACAACCCAATACTTCGCTCTGCGATCGCTCGACTAGATCTCCTTAACCAACTCTACCACAATGTGATTATCCCCGAAGCGGGCAACCACAGGAGGATTGCCCCTACAGCCTCCATCGAAAATTCCATTCAGTTTCTAGCTAAATTCTATTCCTTTTAACTATCCCCCTGCTCAAGCCCCTATATATGCCCAGTCTGCGTAGGTCATGAATATGTTAAGCTCAACAGCTTGAGGCAGAGAACCCAACACAAGTGGGAGTTGTAGGTTGGTTGAGGCAGAGAACCCAACATAAGTGGGAGTTGTAGGTTGGGTTGAGGCAGAGCACCCAACATAAGAGGGAGTTGTAGTTGAGGCACAAAACCATGCCCTGTAACAACTTTGATGGTGGGCAAGTCAATCAACCCTGATTGTTAAATGTTGTAAATATTTGTAAATTGTTGAAAAAAAATCTAGAACCAATCTAGAAGTCAGGAGTAAAAAATGTTAAACTAAGGATTAGTCATCTCGAAACCAAATATGTATGATAACATTTGCAAGTTTTTAGCACAAGAATTTCCGGCAGATTTAGCTAATTGGTTGCTTAGTTCACCTGTAAACTTAACGGAACTAAGTCTGACTGAACTATCTTTAGAACCAATTAGGGCTGATTCGATTATTTTGCAGCAAAGCAATACTTTGGTACTGCATACAGAATTCCAGACCAAACCAGATCCAGATATTCCATTTCGGATGATTGACTACCGCCTGCGAGTTTATCGCCGCTTTCCCGAAAAAGAAATGCGTCAGGTAGTGATATATTTGAAGAAGACTGGTTCTCAGTTAGTCCAACAAAACACGTTTACCCTAGAGAGAACTACCCATGAATTTGAGGTGATTCGTCTGTGGGAACAACCCACAGAAATTTTTCTGAATAATCCAGGGTTATTACCTTTTGCAGTTTTGACTCGTACAGAAGACTGCACCAGTGTATTAAATCGGGTAGCAGAAGCTATCGAGGGAATTGAGTCGCGACGGGTAAAAAGTAATGTGGCAGCATCGACAGCGATTTTAGCTGGATTAGTCTTAGAAAAAGAAGTTATTAGCAGAGTTTTACGGAGGGAACTGATGCGAGAATCAACATTCTACCAAGAAATTTTACAAGAAGGCAAAGAGGAAGGCAAGCAGATAGGCAGAGAGGAAGGCAGAGAGGAAGGCAGAGAGGAAGGCAGAGAGGAAGCTAAAGAGCAAGTAGCTTTGAGTTTACTCCGAGAAGGGATGGCTGTAGAACTGGTGGCAAGGGTAACTGATTTGCCTCTAGCACGGATACAAAGTCTTAGTCAGGTTATTCCAGGCGAAGGTAGTTGAGTAGTAGGTTGGGTTAAGGGCGACGCTCTCGCTAGAAAGTCCGTCAAGTAATCCCTTGCAACCTGGTGCTCGACGGGTTGGGTAAACCAAATAACGTTTATCCAGCTACAGAAACCGGGTTGCTGTCTATTAGACGTCGCTGTCATCAGGGGAAAAATAGCTTAATATATATAGTATAGTATAAGAAAAGTGGTTGTTACTATGCCATATCCTCGAAGAACGCTCACCATATCGCAAAAACTATTACTGAGCATTCTCTCTTTTTCGCTCCCAATAGTGATGCTGTTGTATTTCACTGTTTCGGGAATTAACGACACTATCAACTTTGCGCAGTTAGAACTTTTTGGCGATCGGATGTTAAGACCTCTTGGTCATCTCTTAGTATTGGTGCCAGAACATGAGAGATTAGCAGAACTGGTGCAGGCAGGCGATCGATTAGCGTCTAATGATTTAGAAACCACCAGCCATCAAATTGAAGAGCAACTGGCGAAGCTTGACCAAGAAACTAAAGCCGTAGGAAACCCGCTGAAAATTACCTCAGCGGATATGAAGGAAGTTGGAATGGAAGAGTTACTGCCTACAAAAATTGCCGCTCAATGGCAGCAAATACGCAATAGCCCAACTAGCTTATCCCAAGAAAATTTGGAGCGGCAGCATAGCGATTTAACTCAGAAAATCAGTAAGCTGATTAATAGAGTTGGTGATACTTCAAACTTAATTTTAGATACAGATTTAGATTCCTATTATTTGATAGATGTCGTCCTGGCATTACTTCCCCAAGCTCAACAAAGAGTTGGAGATGCTTTGTTACTCGGTCAGCACTTAGCCTCCCAGGCTCAGGCTAACCCTGAAGATAAATTTAAGGCACAACTTTATGCTTCATCCCTGCTCAGTGAAGACCTAGAGCGGATTAAAAAAGAACTTTTCACCTCGCTACGAGAAAATAAAAATTTTCACGGAGTAAGCCCTTCGCTGCAAAAAGATCTGCCATCGGCTCTTAGCCCTTATGAGGCGGCTGTTAAAACATTTGCTGATGAATTGGTAAATATAGCTAAAACGGATAAAAATCAGGTGCTAAGCAAGGTTTTTTTTGACCGGGGAGAAGAGGTGCTTCGGAGGGGAACAGAACTTGGGAATGTGGGGATAAAAGAGCTAGATACGCTGTTAGAACGACGGATTCGCGATTTTGAAAATCGGCGGTTAATCTATCTCGTACTGAGTTTGGGTACTCTGGCGATCGCTAGCTTTTTTGTATACAAAATATCGCGCGAGATTTCCGATCGCTTGGCGAAGGCAGTCGAGATTACCAGAGAGGTTGCCCGAGGGAATCTCACAACTCATATCCTGGTTGATTCTCATGATGAAATTGGCCAGTTACTCCTAGCAATTCAAGTCATGGTTTATAATTTGAATACTTTGATTAGACAAACCCAAGAATCGGGAAGTCTAGTGTCATCATCTACGGCAGAGCTTTTAGCAACTTCTAGACAGCAAGAACTTGTCACTTTGGGCCAGATAGAATCAACCAAAAAGGTAACACAAACAGTGAAAGGAATTTCACATATCGCTGAAGATCTAGCCCAGGAAATGGATGCAGTGGCTTCCACGTTAGATGAAACAAGTGAATTTGCTACCAAGAGCCAATCTGCTCTCGTGCAAATGAAAGAAATTATGCAAAAGCTGGAAGATGCTTGCGATAGTATCTATAGCAAGTTACAAATGATTAAGGAGAAAGCCGAAAACATTACATTTATCATCACTACGATTGTCAAGGTAACAGACAAGTCAAATATTTTGTCATTAAATGCTGCGATTGAAGCAGATAAAGCTGGTGAGCATGGTCGAGGTTTTGCGGTTATTGCCAAAGAGTTTCGCCGACTCTCCGATCAAACGTCTGTTGCAGCTTTGGAAATTGAAAAGGTGGTTCAGGAAACGCAATCAGCCGTCTCAACCGGGGTAGCAGAAATGGACATTTTTATCGATCAAGTGCGTAATGGCACTGCTAACGTTAATCAAGTTAGCACACAACTCACCAACGTTATCCAGCGGGTGCAAGCGCTAAAGCCTAACTTTGAGCAGGTAAACGTCGCCATGCAAAATCAATCTGAAAATGCCCAAGAAATCAGCAATTCAATTGGGGAGTTAGGGCAAGGGATGCAGCAAATAAAAGACTCCTTAAAAGAAAATTATTTCGCAATTGAACATCTTAATGAAGCAGCCATTGGCTTGCAAGAACGGGTGTCTAAATTAAAAGTTACCACTTGATAGTTCTAGGACTACGATATAAATTTATCTGCTGGAGCGTTATTAATATGAACAGTTTAACCCTTAACTTACCTCCTGTCCTCAAATTAACGGATGAGCAGTTTGAACAATTGGCGGCTGCCAATAGCGACCTAGGTTTAGAATTGACGGCGAAAGGAGAATTAATTATTATGCCTCCGACTGGTGGAGAAACAGGCGATCGCAATTTTGAGCTAGATGGACAACTTTGGTTGTGGAACCGTCAAAATAGTCTGGGTAAAGCGTTTGATTCCTCTACAGGATTTCGATTACCTAGTGGGGCAACTCGTTCTCCAGATGTGGCTTGGATTGAGATAGAACGATGGGAGGCTCTAACCCCGGCACAAAAGAAGAGATTTCTGCCTTTATGTCCTGATTTTGCAGTGGAATTGGTATCTGAAACTGATGAAGTAGAGGATGTGCGACAGAAAATGCAGGAATATCTGCAAAATGGGTTGCGCTTGGGGTGGTTGATTAACCCTAAACTGAAGCAAGTAGAGATTTATCGCCCGAACCGAGAGGTGGAGCTTTTGAAATATCCCACGACTTTATCGGGTGAGGATATTTTACCGGGGTTTGTTTTAGATTTAGAGCCAATTTTTCAGGATAAGCGATGAAAAATTGAGTCGCGACGGGTAAAAAGTAATGTGAATCTACAGATACGGGTTATGGTTCCAGAGATCGTCGAATCGTTGCTCCCGCTGGATGCGGATTGCGCAGATCGATGTCAGAATTATGAGAGAGGATAGAACGGGAATTGCTGAAGGTAAGTGAGGTGGAGTCGTGAGTAGTACAATTAGCCAATGTCTCAATCCAAATTGCCAACAACAGAATATTTCGGGGACGAGAGTTTGCACCCGCTGTGGAACTAAGTTGGTGTTACGCGATCGTTACCGTGTAGATAAGTTTATTGGCGAGGGTGCATTTGGTCGGACCTTTAAGGCTATAGATGGAGATAGACTAAACAAACCCTGTGTAATTAAACAATTTCTACCTCAACAAATGGGCACTGTAGCACACGCTAAAGCTACTGAACTATTTCAACAAGAAGCAGAAAGGTTAGATAGTCTGGGCAGTAACCCACAAATTCCAGACTTATTGGCATTCTTTGAACAAGATGGACAACTTTATCTAATTCAAGAATTTATTGATGGTCATGATTTGTTTAAGGAACTCAACTCATCTGGCAATTTCAGTGAAAGCCAAGTCCGTCAGGTACTAACAGATTTATTACCCGTGCTTGACTTTATTCATTCTCATAATATCATCCACCGGGATATCAAACCTGATAACATCATTAGGGACGATCGGGGGACTCTGGTATTAATTGATTTTGGAGTATCTAAACTGTTAAGCGGAAGTATATTAACCAAAATGGGTACTATTACTGGTACTCCAGGCTATGCTCCACCAGAACAATTGCGGGGAATGGTTTATCCTGCCAGTGACCTCTATAGTTTGGGTGTAACTTGTATTCGTCTGTTAACTAACTGTTTGCCTCAAGAAGATGGTACTGATGAACTATTCGACCCAATGGATATGGAGTGGGTATGGCGTTCTAAGGTCAGGATAAGCGATGAAAACTTGGGACAAGTCTTAGATAAGATATTGCAGGATAAAGTTGGCGATCGCTATCAGTCTGCTGGTGAAGTTCTGCAATCGCTTAATTCAACGCTAGTAAACCCACAACCTACTCATCAAATTACTCCTGCTGCTTTAAATACACATCAAATTGTAGCAACCTATCTTAGCATGATAATGTCACTCTGAAAACAGCCTTGCGTCAACAGCTTGAGGCAGAGAACCCAACACAAGTGGGAGTTGTAGGTTGGGTTGAGCTCCTACTATTTGGGGGTTGTAAATTATTTGCAATCACCTTGACAGGTGCAGACCGCACCCTACGCCTATTACCTAAGAGTGGTTTGTCAATCAATCCTGACTGTTAAATGTTGTAAATATTTGTAAATTCTTGAAAAAAATCTAGCTCAAATCTAGAAGTCAGGAGTGAAACATGTTAAAATAAAACTTAGGTAATCTAGAAACAAAATATGTATGATAACATTTGCAAGTTTTTAGCACAAGAGTTTCCGGCAGATTTAGCTAATTGGTTGCTTGGTTCACCTGTAAACTTAACGGAACTAAGTCTGACTGAACTATCTTTAGAACCAATTCGGGCTGATTCGATTATTTTGCAGCAAAGCAATACTTTGGTACTGCATACAGAATTCCAGACCAAACCAGATCCAGATATTC
>CASBRB010000332.1 GCA_949127975.1 Oscillatoriales cyanobacterium PMM_0019
ACCTTTCACGACGACACCGCAGGCGACGCCAAAGATATCCTCACTCGCCGCTATGCCAGCAATCCCGATATTGGAGTCTTCCGCGACCTACTGATTGAATGGGATACCCCCCTGGGCGATCACTGCCCGGATACCTTCGTTGCCTTCGGAATCCGTAATAAGCATGAGAACCGTAGCAAATTTATCGTTGCCGACGAGGGTACACGCCCCATATTTATCCTTGAAGTGGTGTCTCCTCGCTACCGCAAAGCCGATAGGGAAACCAAAGTCGTCGAGTATGCCAGAGCCAGAGTTCTTGAGTATGTAATCATCGATAGGCGTACAATTCGCCAACAGATTCTCGATGAAGTGTTGGGCTACCGCCTAGTTGAGGAATTTTATCAACCCATTACCCCAGACGATGACGGACGCATCCTCTGCGATACTCTTGGCGTGTGGATTAGTCTCCAAGAGTGTCGTCTCGTCGTAGAAGATGCTCAAACCGGACAGCGATTAAAGACTTCTATGGAACTCGAAGCCGAAAATCAGGAACTTGAGGCCCAAAGAAATGCCGCTCAGCAGCAGGCAGCAGAAATGGCAGTGCTGCTCGCTCGCTACCGCGAGGAGTTTGGGGATTTGCCAGAAGGAACCAGAGGGGGCATTTGAACAATAGAGTCGATGTTTATATGAACAGGACTTACGCAGACTGGGCATATATAGGGGCAACCACAGGGGGATTGCCCCTACGAACCGCTATATGTAGTGTAGTTGCGTAAGTCCTGATTTTAATAATTTTTCCTCGCTCTAGTTCCTGGTCATTCCAGATTAATGATTCAATTTTTTGGTATTTATCTTGACCTCCTGTATCATCTACTAGCCGATTTTTCTTAAGAGTTCAAATTCTGTTTTGTCGGTGTGAACAATGGTCAAAACGATTTAGCTTTCTTCATATCCTTTTTGCAGAAAATTAATTGCCTCCCTTAAATCTGTTGGGTGAACATGCAAAATAAAGGAAAGTGACCATTGTATTATTTGCTTGCCTTCTGAGGTGATTGGAAAAACTTTGTCATAAAGCATCATTACAACATCTACAAAATTATATCGATCTTGCTGTAGTAGAGGTTTAAGCAATATGCTTAAACCATAGCTATTCTGTTTACACTTTTTACCCAATTTACTCAAATTTTCTTGATCAACAGACGATAGTGCCACGCTATTGCTCTATAAAAATACAGTGAGTGTAAAGATTATGCTAAAGCACTAATGTATAACTTAAGGTATAATTTAACGTATAACTTATTAATATTTCTTTAACAGGAGTCAGGAGTCAGGAGTCAGGAGCCAGAATGAAATTCTGTGCGACTGGCGGATGACGTGTAGGGGTTTAAGTCCCCCACTAAAATTCCGTTTTAGTGGTCTTAAATCAGTGATGGGTTTAAATCCCTCACTGATTTCTCCTGACTCCAGAATTGCTGGCTCCTGACTCCTTCTTTAACTTTGCTATAAAAAGTTTAAGTAGGTTGGGTTGAGGCAACGAAACCCAACATAGAGGATGAATTTGTGGGGTAAGGGCATATATAGGGGCAACCCACTTGGGATTGCCCCTACGAACCACTATATGTAGAGGCAGTGAGTAAGTACTGTTGATATCAGCTGTGAATTCTTGGCTCTGGGTACAGGGTTGTCAACAAGTTACTTTCTGCAATCGCCAACTCTTCCAGGCGTTGAGCCACGACATCACGATCAAAGTAAGTATCGGCTAAAAGCCAATATACGCCAAAGTGACGCGCTTCCGAAGCCATCAAACTCCGGTAAAATTCCGCTAACTCTGTTTCAGGGCAGTGAGTTGCCAGCAATCCCAGTCGCTCGTGACTGCGAGCCTCTATCAGTCCACAAACCAGCAAGGAATCTAATAACCGATCGGGCTCCTGGGGGCGCATTTGAAGTTTCAATCCGCTACCATAGGGGGGTGAGGATAGTGGTCCTAGAGGAATGCCGCGTCGCTCTAGCCATTGGTTCACTTGCTCGAAGTGTTCCAGTTCCTCGCGAGCAATGCTGGTGAGCATCCGCACCAGCTTGGTGTTGGATGGGTAGCGAAACATCAAGTTTAAAGCCACCCCAGCGGCTTTGCGTTCGCAGTGGGAGTGATCCAGCAAAATTGTATCTAGGTTGGCGAGTGCTTGCTCAACCCAAGCCCAACTGGTGGACTGCTTCAGGGTGTTAATCACAGGCAATTTGGGATGAGAATGGGCTAGCAACCTGCATGTGCTACCCCGTTTATGATATATTATATGTAGTTTACTCTACTTTTTGACCAAGGCATATTAAATTAATAAAGCGTCTTGGGAAAAATGCACAAGTAAGTATGAAGTATAAAAATTAAATTAGGATCTGTAGCTGTAATTAATATTGTTAATTCTGAATTGCCAAGCTTCAGTCTGTGCATAATCTAGCTATTTCGATTTAATCTAGTTTCGTGAGTCATTTGGATGATAATGAGAAGAACAACCCAGCGTCGGATTGTAATTGGTGATGTGCATGGCCATTACGATGGTCTGATAAAGCTGTTAGATGCGATCGCACCCAACTCTGATGATGAAGTTTATTTTGTAGGCGATTTAATCGATCGCGGCCCTCAAAGCGCTCAAGTAGTTCAGTTCGTCAAACAGAGTCCTTATAAATGCTTACTGGGCAACCACGAGCAAATGTTACTAGACGTGTTTGCCGATGGAGAAATTTATGGCCCAGCATTGCAAGCATGGCTCTATAGTGGCGGACATGCCACAGCAAACAGTTACGGCGATGAAGGCATTCCTCAAGAGGATATTGACTGGCTGCGGACACTGCCTACATACCTGGACTTGGGGGACTTTTGGTTAGTACATGCAGGTGTCAATCCGCAACTTCCCATTGAAAAGCAAAGTGCCGAGGAATTTTGTTGGATTCGTGAAGAATTCCACAGTATCCGCCAGCCGTACTTCCAGGATAAGATGATTATTACTGGTCACACCATCACCTTTACCTTACCAGGTGTTGAACCTGGTAAAATAGCCCAGGGAAACGGTTGGCTAGATATCGACACTGGTGCTTATCACCAAAAGAGTGGGTGGTTAACTGCGTTGGATCTCACTAACTACATAGTTTATCAAGTCCATGTGGAGCGACGTCGCGTTCGCAAAATGGCGCTCAAGGACGCAGTGGCGCGAGTCGATCCATTGCGGGTGACAAAACGTCGCCACAAGCTATGACTATAATAAAGTGCGAATTTTGCTTTTGTAGGCAACGCTGTCTAGCCCAGTAGAATTATTAACATATTTAGGATCGATATCCCGCTTTAGCGCGGTAATGCGATCGGCTGGAGCCGGATGAGTACTCAAAAAGGCGGGAGGTGAGGATGCCGAGAGCAGCTTTTGCATAAAGGCAAGCATCGCAGTCTGGGGATAACCTGTCAGTCCGATGGTTTTTAGACCTTTTTGATCGGCTTCATATTCATGCTGCCGACTGTTCGGCAGTTGCAGCGCTAATTGGACACCAAGCTGAACCGCAGTGTTTTTATCGAGTCCAGCGGCTTGGATCAAGCCTTGCTCTAGGGCATTTTTACGCATATCTTGGAGAGCGTGACGGCTGGCAATGTGACCGATTTCATGACCGATAACACTTGCTAGTTGGGCTTCATTATCTGCTGCGGCGATCGTACCTTTATTGACATAAACAAAGCCTCCTGCCGTGGCGAAGGCATTAATGGCGTTATCGTCCACAACCTGAAAGGTATATGGTAATTTAGGGCGAGCGCTGTTTTTCGCCAGTCGTTGACCAATCTGATTAATGTAGCGATTCATATCCGGGTTATTATAGAGCTGAACCTGATTGGTAATGAGTTCCTGATTAATCTGCTGCCCGAGTTGGATTTCCTGCTGGTCAGACATATTGGACAATTGAAACGCCTGAATGGCTGGGACAAGCAAGTCTCTCCAGTTAAACGCCTGACTAACCAGGGGCGTTCCCACAATAACTCCCACCGCCATCACTAAAGACAGCAATGGGTAAAGCCAAGTACGATGTGAACGGCGAGAAAATAAGGATTTTGGATTTAACATAGCGACCACCAGTGAGAAACAATCCGATCGGAGTATCTACTAGATCTCTGAGTAGCAGACGCTGAGTCAGTGTTGGATGTTGCCGTTTTAGCGCGATCGACTAAAGTTTCTTTTCCTTCGGTGAGGATTATTTTGGCTGCGGTGCTTGGGCAGACCTTGACGCATAGTCAAAATTCTGCTACCATTCATGCCGACATAGCAGCAAATGTGGTAATTTTATCATGGCTGGAAGAATAAGCATCTTCTAGATATTAGATTAGTGGGCTAGCGAGTCCTGTCGGGGATATTAGCTCAAGCTAGGAAAACTTTTCATGGCTATGTTGGATTCTCAAGGACGGTTGTTTGGCAAGGTAAGCATTTTAGATTTTGCTGCTGCCTTAGTGATTTTATTAGTTGTGCTGGGGATTTTCTTCTTTCCCGGCGCTGGTGGTTCCGTCGCCCAAATCGGTTCCACCAAACCAGTTGAAGTCGATGCAGTCGTTAGGGGGCTAAATGTGCTAGACCCCAAGGGTTTTATAACGGAATTGGAGCGGGAAAAAAAGACCAATATCATCATTCGCAATCAACCTTACGGTCAGGTTGAAATTAAATCTGTAAAACTGCTGCCGAGGACAGTGATTGTTCCCCAACCGGATGGCTCTGCCAAGGCGCTACCCGATCCCAGACCAGATGGTTTCAGCACAGATCTGCTGATGACCTTAGGCGGTCAAGGGCAAATGACTAAAAACGGACCAGTGCTGGGGAACAACAAAATCAAAATTGGCACACCGCTAGAGCTGGAGGGTTTAAATTATGACTTTAATGCCAGTGTAATTGCTGTCCGAATCAAGCCATAAACTCATTTTCTGAGCGATCGGCCAGCCGTTCGTAGTGAGGGCTGCTAACCTTATCAGAGGGCTAAAGCCCTTACTACGAACCAAAAATGCTGCGATCGGCCAGCCGTTCTTCGTGAGGACTGCTACCCTCATCAGAGGGCTAAAGCCCTCACTACGAACCAAAAAATGCTGATTACGATAGTTCCAGCAATTTGAGAAATTGCCGGATAAAGCCAATCGTTACCGCCGGAAGTTCTAGTTGAGGTGTTAATCCAACGTCATTTAGGGGTTGAAAGAAGCGGATTGCTTGGGGATTGAGAGCAGCAATCCGCCTGCCAATTTCTGGACTGGTAAATTGTGATGCTTCTCCCCAGATGATAGCGGTGGGAACAGTTAGCTGAGTAATGTAGAGGGATAAATCAAAGCACAAATCCCCACGGACAAAAGAAAGGGCTGCATATTCTGCATTAGGTTGCTGGGCTGATTCTAGATAAGCGTCCACTATTTCCTGGTATACTCGCTCCGGACGGGCAAATTGGCGTTGTTCCAAAAAGCTGCGGATGCCAAAGCTGGTGGCAATGCCAGTGCTGTAGAGCAGGCGATCGACAACTGGGATACTTACCACTTGGGCGAAGAAGCTGCGGCTGTAATTTTCCCCAAAGTCAGACAAACCTGATGGTGTGGTTAAAATCAGAGATTTGAATAAATCTGGTCTGGCGATCGCTGCTCTAATTGTGAAGGCTGCCGTTAGGGAAGACGCCACCACTGGCACCGGGCTGGTGCAGGTTTGCTCAATAAACTCAACGATCGTTGTGATATAATCATCAATTTTGTACTCGCGGGCTGGATGTTCAGAGCGACCCCAGCCAACTAAGTCCGGTGCGATAACACGATAGTCGGTAGCAAAAGCAGGGTAGACTTTTGACCACTCGTAGGCAGACGAGCCTCCGCCAAAGCCATGCAAAAACACCAAAGTAGGCATATCTGGGGAACCAGGAGCGTCTGTTGCATGCCAGAACTTATTTGATGCGGTGTAGTACACCATTCTGCCTAGAGAGGTGACGATCGACTGCTGTTCAAAGTCGGGTGGCTGAATCATGACAAAACCTCATCGCTGTCGCTATTATCGCCGATAATGCTGTCCGATATATCTGACCAGAGGTTGATTCTTCCCGGATATCTCAGTCAAAATCCTCACCGATCTAAAAAATAGGGATTTTTTTTAGATAAAATATGCCCCAATCCGCTTGATTCTTGACAAGTGGAAGACTATATTTTAATAGCATAGTTGTGGTAACGGTAATCTATAGGGCAAGCAACGTGGCACAGGCGTCCTCTTCGTGGCAGCAACTGCTAAAAAAAATAAACTACTTGTCGCAGAAAACCTTAAACCTCAGAGCCAACAAGCGGTTGAAAATCAAGCACGTCCAAGAGCCAGGGGGCTGGCTGCTGGGTTTAGCGATTGTGGTAGCTATGCTGTTTTGGAACTGGAAGCTAGTTCTGTCCACAGGCGCTGGGGTGGCGGTAATGTTGCTAGTCTACCTGATGCATTACTGGGACTGGCAAGAATATTGGACAGGTATCAGGCGATTTTTGACAAGCTCAAATCGGCAGTTAACATTAGCTGTCGGTAGTGGTGGTATTGCCGCCTTCAGTACCTACATGGCAATTTCCATCTGTGTTGACTCAGATAGCCCCTGGATTGCAGGTGGGGCTATTCTGCAAGGCTTTGGCACCCTAGCAACACTCATCCTCTTGGCTTGGCAAATCGTTAACCGTCAAATAAGGCGGGATGAAGCTAAACTCAACGGGATATTAAGCAACTTAATTGATGTTGACCCCCTGAAACGTTTGATTGCGGTGCGACAGCTCACACGCCAGATAAATGATGCCCAGTTGGAGCCAGATAAGCAGCGTCAGATTGCCGACTACTTGTGTGTGATGCTGAGTCGAGAGCAGGAACCTGTGGTGCGGGATGCTGTTCTTGAAGGTTTACAGGCATTGAACAATAGCCAGTTGTCGCGCCCAGTGGAACCTTTACAGATACCATTGACCAAAAAACGCGCTACCGTTAAAATATATCGTCGTAGTTCTTAGGTTAAAAATTATGGCAACCTCAAAGGAAGAAAGCTTTGAAATTAGTAAAACTGAGGAAGAGTGGCGCTCTACTCTTGCCCCAGAACAGTTTTCCGTACTGCGGAAGCATGGTACAGAACGAGCGGGAACTAGCCCACTCGATAAGAATTATGCAGACGGAACCTATGTATGTGCGGGGTGTGGCTTACCCCTTTTTACCTCAAACACCAAATTCAACAGTGGTACGGGGTGGCCTAGTTTTTATGTACCAATAGAAGGGGCAGTAGAAACTACCATAGATCAATCGCTTTTTATGAAGCGAACAGAAGTTCATTGCCAGCGCTGTGGTGGGCATCTAGGACATGTATTTGAGGATGGTCCACCACCAACGGGTGAACGCTATTGTATGAATGGA
This sequence comes from Oscillatoriales cyanobacterium PMM_0019, assembly GCA_949127975.1. Classification (GTDB taxonomy): domain Bacteria; phylum Cyanobacteriota; class Cyanobacteriia; order Cyanobacteriales; family CASBRB01; genus CASBRB01. Next base: position 7,383 of record CASBRB010000332.1, read on the forward strand.
GTTGCTCTCCAATTTATTCCGACTGAGCCATGAAAAAAAAAGATGCTGTCAGAACTTTAGCCGTTGACATTGGTGGCAGTGGCATCAAAATGTTAGTTTTAGACGCCACTGGCAATCCCCAGACGGAACGCAGCCGAACAGAAACACCTAACCCTGCCAAGCCGGAGCCCATAATTGCCGCAATTACTGACTTAGCATCCCAACAGAGTGAATTTGAGCGTGTATCGGTGGGATTTCCTGGAGTGGTGCATCACGGCATTATCAAAACCGCAGTGAACTTAGATCCCGATTGGGTGGGGTTTGATTTAGCAACAGTACTCTCCCAACGTTTATCGGGCAAGCCAGTGCGGGTGGCGAATGATGCTGATATCCAAGGATTGGGGGCAGTTTCTGGGCATGGAGTTGAATTGGCGATTACTCTGGGCACTGGTTTTGGCTCCGCACTGTTTGTAGATGGTAAACTGGTGCCCAATCTGGAAATAGCCCACCATCAGTTTCGCAAAGGGGATACCTACGAAGAGCAGTTGGGGCGTGCCGCCTTGGAAAAAATTGGCGGGCAAAGATGGAATAGACGTCTAGAAAAAGCTCTAGCCTCCCTGGAACATTTATTTAATTACGATCGCCTTTACATTGGAGGCGGAGAAGCTAAAAAAGTCACTCTCGACTTGCCGCCCAACGTTATCATAGTGCCCAACATTACAGGGTTACTCGGTGGCATAGCCTTATGGCAAAATTCAGAGGCCCTCGGCAGATAGGCATGCTTGGAACTGGGGGCGCTACTATTGGGGCTGGCGGTAAGTTACATAACTTAATAGGTAACCTGTTGACAGTTACCCAATTATGTAACTAACATAGTTACATAAGCATTTATGTAACTTAGAGATGAAAAAACCACTGATTGTAAAGGACGGCATACTAGAAGGCAAAGATATCCTGGTAAACTCCAATGATTGGTTCGTGTGGCTTGCCGATCCCAAGGTTATGTCGTTTAGGTTTGACGATGGCACAGATGCATACACCTGTAGGAAGGAAATCGTAAGGGACACTCCCTACTGGTACGGGTATCGGAAGTTGGGAGGGAAGTTAGTCAAGCGGTATCTGGGCAAGGCTGATGATTTATCCTTGTGTAGATTAATTGAAGCGGGTAGCAGCTTCCATAAGCCTTCAGAGAAGAAGTTAAATAAAGTGATAGGTAAGCTCATCAACCACACTGAGTTTGGTCCATATGAATTAAATGAGTTGGGACACTTGAGGCAAGAGATAAACGAGATGCGTAAGCACATATCGGAGCAAGATAAGCGCATTAAGGAGCTACAGCAGCAGATTAAGCTAATGCAGAA
>CASBRB010000333.1 GCA_949127975.1 Oscillatoriales cyanobacterium PMM_0019
ATAGTACCGACCGATAACAATGGCTACGGCGAACTTTACATCGTGCAGGATAGGCGTTTCCGGCTATTAATCAGGAATGGGTAGTAACTGCACTTCTTGCTATCTACCCCGAAAGGGGGACGGCTAATAAATTAGCCGCTCGCGTTTCCTCCACCACTTAAAAGATGGTGGTTTCCACGCTCCCGTGAGGCTTTTAGATGATTCCGACGCCCTAGTTATTACCTGCCAGCAATCGCTGCCGTTCTGCTCGGCGCTCGTCGTGATTTAACTGGAGCAAATTTACGGTTGTTCGTCCTTCTGGCGTCAAGCCTACAATCCTTACTTCCTGAAGCCGGAAGTGTTCATTCCATTGCTTTGAGCCTCTCCCCGCTCGTCATAGACGGGGATTCGGGCTAGGAGTTAGGTACAGCTTTTCGCCCTAAACCAAAAGGAATGGCTATCTGGCTGGACAATCCTCGGCTACAGGGCGAAATGCTCGCTTGGGGGAATCAGCCACCTGCAAACAGAGCTCGCTTACTCGCTCGCACTTTATTGATGATAATGTCCTTTCACCGCCCACCGGAGCTGCTCCGCCCCTGAATGTTCATCACATTCTGTGAAAAGACCATCCTGATAACGGTTGTCGATTTACATTGAAATCAACAATATTTACGCCAACCCTTCAGCAATTTCAGCTCTAAGAGTTTGGTTATGGCAGTGATTTTTAAGTGCATAACGCACAATTATATAAATATGTTACTAAAAACTTAGGATGTAGACAAGGGGTTTGTTACAAAATTTAATAATATTGACGCCTAATGAATTAGGCGTGTCGCATGGAACGCCCCGATTTGAAAAATGCGGGGCTACCAGGCTCCCGGTCGTCTTTAGGTGTACGCGGATTAAATAGAAAACTGAAAGCCCCTGTCTGTGGATCGAACGAACCAAGGTCGGTACCTTTGTGGCGATTACAGCGCCAGCAGGTGAAAGCCAGATTATTAGCATCGGTGGCACCACCGTGCTTTTGGGCAATCACATGGTCAACTTCGTGGGGGAAGAAAGCCACGTCCGCTGGGAGCAGGCAATATTCACACTTGCTCAAGGCTCTTTCTTCAACTCGGTGGCGCAGTGCAGCTGGGATGTAGGTCATGCTGATGGGCTACTACTAACATAAGGCAGGCTACCAGCTTTAAGCATAATGACCACATGTTCGATCCGCTCATACTCATCCAGTTCCATCCGCTCTACGGGGGTAAGCTCACCAGCATGAGATCGTGTCAGGAGGATACGCAGGCGTTCTTGCATTTCCAGTGTGGGAGCGAAGGCGGCAATTTCTTCCGGGGTGGGGTTACTGGCTAGAAAGTTGAGAATGTAACAGTAGGTGTGGGCTGGCAGTGGTGGCTGTTTGAGGCATTGGGCAAGTAACTCTGGGAGGCGAGATCCGACTTGTGCCAGTTGCTCAGAAAGTTCAGAGGGTACTTCAAGGATAATTCTAGGCACGATCGCTCTCCATTGGAACAATGATTTTAAGTGGCAACAGCCCTACTTTATCTAAAAGAATACGGTTCGCCTCAAAACCACCGTCTTTTAAGCGGTGGATGTAGAGCGACACGGCGAATTTATTCGCCTCAGATCTTGACAATTTATAAATTCTGGTTTACCATAAAACAAGTCGAGCAGAAGGGTTATGTCGTCTACAACCATCCTAGAATTTAAAGTCAAAGGCAAAAAAGAGCAGTTCGTCGCCATAGAAGAGGCGATACGGACTGCTCTTTTTATTAGAAATAAATGCCTGAGACTCTGGATGGACGGTAAAAACATTAGTCAATACGACTTGAATAAATATTGCAAGGTCTTAGCTGCTGAATATAAATTTGCTGATGAGCTAAATTCAATGGCACGTCAAGCAGCAGCGGAACGAGCCTGGTCTGCGATTAAGAGGTTCTTTGACAATTGCAAAGCTAAAGTTCCTGGTAAAAAGGGTTATCCCCAATTCAGGAAGCATGGCAGATCGGTTGAATATAAAACAAGTGGCTGGAAACTTTCCGAGAACAGGAAGGCAATAACCATTACCGACAAAAAAGGTATTGGTAAATTAAAACTTATTGGCACATACGATCTGAACTATTATCAGATCGATCAGATTAAGCGAGTTCGTTTAGTCAAACGTGCTGATGGGTATTATTGCCAATTTGTGATTCAGATAGACGCACCGTTACTTGACTCGGAGCCAACTAATCGAGCTCTAGGTCTGGATGTTGGGCTAGCAGCATTTTACACTGACTCGACTGGGTATGCTCCAAGCGAATCCTAAATTTTATGCGTGTTGCGGGAGAAAAGGTTAAAGAAGCTGCAACGTCGCCTTTCTAGAAAATATAATAAGGAAAGGAAGAAAAATAAGCAGCCACAGTCTAGCAATTATCACAAAGCTAGAAATCGGGTAGCAAGACAGCACCTCAAAATAAGTAGGCAACGTGAAGAACACGCCGTCCTTAGTGGCGCGTTGCGTAATCCAATTCTTAGATTTGGTCGCCTATGAAGACTTGAAGGTACGGAATTTAGTTAAAAACCACTGTCTTGCTAAGTCGATAACCGATGCTGGTTGGTATCAGTTTCGACAATGGGTAGAACGATTTGGACAAAAAATGGGGAAGGTCACAGTTGCCGTGCCGCCACATTATACGTCACAAGAATGTTCAAAATGTGGAACCATAGTCAAAAAATCTCTGAGTACGCGCACTCATAAATGTGCTTGCGGGTGCGAACTAGACAGAGATTTTAATGCTGCCATCAACATCTTAAAACGTGGATTGAGTACCGTAGGGCATACGGGAACTTGGATCAACAATGATCTGAACGCTTGGGGAGAGGGAACCGCTACTTGTGTTGAGGCGACTCAATATGGGCAAGTTCGCGATTGCGTTCCAAGAATCCCCGTGTATGACGACCGGGGAGTGTCAACATCACTTACAATTACAGCGGGACGAGTTTTACCGATTTCAGCACCAACGGTAGGATCGAGTTTTACTAAGCAGACTTCACCTCTACGCATGAGCATACACGTATCTTCTGGCGGGAAGGGAGTAGGAGGCCCCAGCCTCACCAACAGCGTTCCCAGGCAGAGCCTGGGAACGAGAATAAATTTTACCAAGCTGCTGGATTCGTTTGTATACTCCCAGGCAGCTTACTTGTAGGCGGGCTTGGGGCAGCAGTTTATTGTAAAGATTTGTAACAAAAAACCGAGTTTTGCGCAAAATGGATGGATTGGAAAGGAGTCTCGAAACTATGATAAAGAGGTCAAACCTGGTAAACAAAAATGAAATTTAATCGGAAAATATTGAAACCCGCTGTGCTGTTATTATCAGCGATTCTCTGCGGGGAAATGATTGGCTTTGGTTTCGCTAAATATAGCGCTCTTATCTCTAAGACCGGAGGAGACTACCCAGTGTTTCCTGACTCCTTAACTCACCTCAGAATTAGTGCCATATATTTTGCTCTCATTATACTTTATTTTTTGGGGTTGTGGAAGATTTGGGCTGAGAAACAGCTTTTTCTATTTAGAGAAATTTTAAAAAATTATGGATTTTTTTTGGCTCTGGCATTCTTAGCCTATCCGTTGGGCAATGATATTTATTCTTACTTGCAATACGGTTTGATGGATTTAAATGCAATTAACCCTTTTATCAACAGTTCTAATAGTTTTAATTCTGAACTAACTCCCTTGTTGCGATGGGGTATAACTTCGCCTTATGGGCCGGTTTCTCAGGTATTTTTTATGGCGGCTGCTTCTTTCGTGGTGATTAGTCCTGTTTTGGCAGTTTACATTTTTAAAATATTTTGTTTAGGGCTGCATATAGTTAACACTTATCTAATCTGGAAACTGTTAGCGACTTTACCCAATCGAACGCAGATTACTATTGCCTATATGGTGAATCCATTCATCCTATTTGAACAGGTGACAACTGCCCACAATGATGTTTTTGTGGCTTTGGTATTGATTTTGCTGATGGTATGTATCAGATTTCGTCATTATTTAGCGGGAATTTTGACCATTTGGATTGGGGTTCTGACTAAGTCTATTCCAATTATTTGGCTTCCCTTAGTTTCAGTGTTTATGATTCGGGAGCGACGTTGGAGGACTTTAGGGATTGCCTTGGGTCTCATCTTGATTTCAGCTCTTTTACTCGAAAAGACAGTGATGCCAACTCATGGAGCATGGAAAAGCTTAAATCCATCTGTTGGTGCCACTGCTTCTTTTCACGCACTGCTCTCAATCGCTTTAAACTCACTGCCCAACTTGGCTTCTGAGTTAAAAGAGAGTATTCAGTCAGGCTTTAAGTTATTTATGTATGGAGTTTTTGCTGCTTATTACGGTTGGAGGCTAGTTAGGGTCTACTTTAAACAAGGGTATTCTGAAAAGGATTTAATCCTAGATATCGGATGGGTTACTTTAGTTTTATTTTTGTTTGCTACTGCATGGCTGACACCTTGGTACACTACTATACTTTTGCCGATTACAGCTTTAAACTTTGATTCTCCACGCTTTGTTCTAACTAGCTTAACCTTCTGTGTGTCCACTGCTTGTGGTTTTTATGCGCTTGCGCTGGGAAGCGGTGCCATCGAAGTGTCGATTATAGTTGGATTTCCCATCGCCGCACTTCTACTCGCACCGAAACTTCTGCCAACCAAAATGCCTGAAGCCTAAAAACTTTTTCGCTAATTCAAATATAGCGGGGGTCTTCCCGGCGGATAGATAAACCCTTTCAGCGGTAGTCGCAAGTCTTGCCAAGTTAGAGGTACGGAGTCAGAATTAGAGCAAATCACTGGCATCCAAGTTGCACCAGGAAACACCGTCTCTAGAGGTTGTAGCC
>CASBRB010000334.1 GCA_949127975.1 Oscillatoriales cyanobacterium PMM_0019
AGCGTCGCTTGAAAATCTTGTACCTGTGCTTGAGTCCGGGCAGCCAAACGTCGAGGAGCCTTGACAATGTTGCCAATTGTTTGCTGCACTTGATCGATCGCCTGATTGACTTGTTCTTCACTCAAGTCTTGCCGTTGACTGAGCAACTTAACTAAAGTATCCCGATCGATCTGACTCAGCCGCGCCCGCAAAGCCAAAGCTCCAGCCTGAGGATTATCCAGAAGTTTAGTTAAATCTCGCTGGATACCTTCTGGGTTGAGTTCTGACTTACCAGTATTGCGGAGGTAATCAGCAATCGAGTTAGAAACTTGGTCGTACTGCTCCTTAGCTTTACTAGCTACAGCTTGGGGAGCGTGGAGGACGTTACCCCAGACATCTTGCACCTGAGCGATAACTTGATTAACTTGATCTTCACTCAAATCTTCACGTTGACTGAGCAGTTTCACCAGGGTATCGCGATCGAAGCGAGACAAACGGGACTGAATTGCTCCCATACCAGATTGAGGATTATCCAGGAGGGTTTGGAGATCCCGCTTGATGCCTTCGGGGTTGAGTTCTTCCTTGCCAGTGTTACGCAGATATGATTCTAAATTGAGCCACAGGGTTTCTGCATGAGCTTTTGCTTGTGTTGCCAGATCCTGAGCTTGTAGGAGTACCTTATCGCGAGTGCTTTCTAGCCGATCGACTATTTCCTCTTTTTCTTGTGGACTTAGATCTTCTCGTGCCGCGAGCATTTGCAACCAGGCATTGCGATCGAAAGGTTTAAAGCGATCGAGCAGTGTATCATAGTCAGCATCTGGTTCTGCCAACAAATCTTTGAAATCACGGCCAATACCTTCTGCATTCAGGTCTTGCTTCTTCGTCCAACGCAGATAATTTTGCACCCGTCGGTGGAAATCTTCAGCTTTTTTTTGTGCTTCAGCCGTGGAGACAGTGGACAAAATTTCCCGTCGGATTTTTTCGAGAATATCGGCAGTTTGATTAATTTTCTCTTTGGTGAATAAACCACGCCGATCGAGCATTTCGACAAAATCCGATCGAGAAAGCTGCTCTAATTGCTGACGAATAATTCCTGGATCTGCTTCCGGGTCATAAATAACGTCTTTAAACTCCTGTTCCAATATTTTCGGGTTTATGTTCCAGGAGTAGCTATTGAGGAGGTAGTAGTCCACATCTGCCCGAATAGTATTGTAGGGAAGCTCTGGGTTTTTCTGCACCTGAGCGGTAATTTTACCCCCTTGAGCTACCACCTGATCCTTGGCATTTCGCAGTTGGTCGAGGATTTTGTGGACATCGAGGTCTGAGAGATCCGTGCGTCCCATTACCGCCCCCATCAGCGTGTTGAACGCCAACCCCATAGCTTGGTCTCGGAAGCTAGGTTTTTCTGCTTCGCCAGTTTCTCCCTTTTGCCGTTGGACTATTGCTTCAGTTAGCTGATCTAACCTTTTACCTAGTTCGTCAGACAACTGGAGCCCAGGCTTAACAGTCTTAATGTAATTAAAAGCCTCTCCCATCCAATCGGTAGTCTGCTGCTGTGCTTGACCGACAGTTGTTTTCCAGGTATTTTCTAACTGGTCTACGATCCGGTTAACATCTCGTTTGGAGAGATCGGTGCGACTGCTGACTAAATCTACTAATTGTTGGCGATCGATGTTACCCATCGCGCCACTTTTAGCAATATCTTTCAACTGAGGATCGTTGAGTATTTTTTCAAATTCCTGGCGGATGCCCTGGATATCTAGCTCTGGCGGACGGAGGGATTGAAGATAATCCTCCACCTTTTCCCGCAAACCTTCAGGATCGAAACCCGACGTAAGTTCGCGACGCACAGCAGAGGCGGCGGCTTCTGCTGTAGCAACCACTTGGTTGCTGGCTACCTTAGTGCCGATGGCGGCTGCCGCCGTACCCAAAATGGCTTGAAAGCCTGCCGTAGCCGTATTTATTACCGAGCCAATTAGGGAACCAACCGTAGTGGAACTTACCCACACTAGCAGAGAGAAGTACGTACCCCAGATTACCAAACCGATAATCGCGCCCAGAAGCACATTGTTAACCAGGCTCAATTTCACTGCTAGCAAACAAGCCGCTCCTAGGGCAATAGTCACCGTCAGCAGAGTCCACAGCCCCACCGCAGTCTCGATTTTGCGAATGGTGCCACCCACGCTATCGGTATTATTACCCGTGTTATTAGAAGAATCAGAGTCTGATGAGCGTCCTAGGAATGAAATTCCGAATGCTACCGATAAGTTAGTTAAAACTAGCTGAAAGGCAAATGCTAGAACTACTCCAGCGATCAATGCTATAAAAAACTTTGGTCCATTATACGAGGTTACATCAGTGTTTCCCGCAATTCCAGCGTCTGCCAACCAAAATTGAAATTTGTATAGTCCCAGACTGATAATCCCACCCTGAAACATGTTATTTACCTCATTTCATTTCAAATTCCGAGCAATTTTACACTCCCCGCTCTTTCATAGACGGGGATTCGTGGTTCCGAAAGCGAACTTTCCCATACTAACTTACCAGAATCGTCGTTTTTCAGGGTTAAATGCATCCCCCCAAGGTCTGATACCAAATCTTCTCTACCTCTAATTGGAGATATATTCTGGTGCGATCGCATTTATATTTTAACAGAACTTACGCACGCACACCGCAGGGTGGATGGTGGGTGACGCCAAGAGAGCTAACCCACCCGTGCGTATAGGGTCTATGGGCAAGTCCTGTTTAAGTATATCACCTATCACTACAGACGTGTTGCTTGGGGAAAACGATTTTAAACTAACATGTTGGGTTTCGTTCCTCAACCCAACCTACAACTCTAAAACTCTGCGTTCCTTTGCGTTTACCTTTGCGTTCCTTTGCGTTAAAAAAAAAAATCAGCACCGACTAACATAATTATTCCGAAAGACCCTGACTATAGATATCAATCGCCAAAACAACTTGTCGCAGATATTATTTATGTCTCTTCCTGCTCTTATTTCCAGCCAAGTGAGAAATTTTCCGAGAAACACTAAATAAAAAACTGAGTACAACCACAACAGGGTGTACAGACTTGGGCTGATTTTCTGGTTCTACCGTAGCGGTGGAAATCTTAGAAGGCTGGTTATCGGGCTCCTGGGCTCCTGATTTGAGATTGCTAGTGTGAGGTATACCTTGCTGCGCCCGAGCCTTCTCAGTAACAGGTATAGCATCTTTATCTGGACGAATGCGGGAACCGTACTTATTAGCGTAAACCTGAGTAAACTCTGCACCAAAAAACAGAATTTGAGCCGAATAATTCACCCAAAGAAGGAAAACAACAAACGAGCCAGCAGCGCCGTAGGTTGATCCCACACTACTATGACCCAAATATAGCCCAATCAGAAACTTACCGATGGTAAACAGTAAGGAGGTGATGACAGAACCAATCCAAACATCATTCCAAGCAATTTGAGCATCGGGCAAGATTCTGTAAATCGTCGCGAACAGCAGCGTAATTACAGCGAAGGATATGACAAAGTTTAATGCTTCCCACACAAAGACGAGTTGTGGTATGCTATTACCAAAATAATTACCAATCCCTGACAAGCCAGCGCTTAAAACCAGAGACACCAGCATTAAAAACCCAATAACCAGCACCATCGCAAAGGATAACAAGCGGGCTTTAACGATGACAAACACTCCACGCCCAGGCTTTGGTGCGACTTCCCAAATGGTGTTGAGCGAGTCTTGCAACTCACTAAATAAACCAGTAGCACCGAAAATGAGGATAACAACACTGATAATGGTGGCAATTATACCTTGTCCTGGCTGACGGGAGTTTTGAATCATCCCCTGGATGGCTTCTGCCCCCTGTAAACCGATTAAATGTTTAAGTTGCCCGACAATATCACCCTGAGCGGCACTGTCACCAAGAACGAAAGCCGCGATCGCAATTACAATAATGAGTAGTGGAGCGATAGAAAATGCAGTATAATATGCCAGCGCCGCAGCCAACTTGGACGCTTTATCTTCCTGCCATTCCTGAAATGTTTCCTTAAGCAGTTCTACAATATCTTTTGGTCTCATAACTCCCGATTCCTGAACGCAATCACCCTAATTTGAGTTTTAATGAAGGAGTTTTGAGTTACAAGGCTCTAAAGTTAGAACTCTAGACAAATAACCTAAAAATATGCCTACCTCTTTAGTTGTGCCTGCCTTTCCTCTAACAGCCGTAGTCGGACAAGAAGCGATAAAATTAGCGTTGTTGTTAGCCGCAGTCGATCCGGGACTCGGAGGAGTAGCAATCGCAGGGCGTCGCGGCACGGCTAAATCCGTCATGGCTCGTGCCCTCCATGCTTTGCTACCACCGATTGAAGTAGTAAAAGGCTCTCCGAGCAACTGCGATCCCAACCGCCCCGACGAGTGGGACGATATTACTTATAGAGATTTATGCTTAGACATTGGCACAGATAAAATCCCTACAGAGGTAATTCCCGCGCCTTTCGTCCAGATTCCTCTAGGAGTAACAGAAGATAGATTATTAGGTTCAGTAGATGTCGAGCAGTCTATCAAACGTGGGGAACCCGTGTTTCAGCCCGGATTGTTGGCACAGGCACATCGAGGCATGCTCTATGTAGATGAAATTAACCTACTAGACGACCAAATTGCTAACCTGTTACTCACCGTATTGACTGAGGGGCGCAACCAAATTGAGCGAGAAGGGATTAGTTTTCAGCATCCGTGTAAGCCCCTGTTGATTGCTACCTATAATCCAGAAGAGGGGGCGCTCAGAGAACATTTGCTCGATCGAATAGCGATCGCTCTCTCTGCTGACGGTATCCTAGGCTTAGATCAAAGAGTGCAAGCAGTAGAGCAAGCCCTTGGATACGCTAGTTCTCCCGTGGAGTTTCTCGAACAGTACAGCGAGGATATGGATAACCTGAAAACTCAGGTTATTCTAGCACGGGAATGGCTCAAGGATGTTCGCATCACCCACGAGCAAATTTCCTACCTAGTTGAAGAAGCCATCCGAGGAGGCGTACAAGGACATCGAGCCGAACTATTTGCCGTGCGAGTTGCTAAAGCTGCCGCCGCCCTCGAAGGTAGAACCACTGTGACAGCAGAAGATTTAAGCCGTGCTGTAGAACTGGTAATTATACCACGGGCGACGATGGTACAGACGCCACCTGAAGAACCCCCAGCACCACCACCACCCCCCCAAGATGAATCCCAGCAAGAGCAGGAGCAGGAGGAAGAAGAGGAAAACCCAGAAGAACCAGAGCAGCAGCCACCTAGCATCCCAGAAGAATTTATTTTTGATTCCGAAGGTGTTATATTAGATCCCAGCGTTCTCTATTTTGCCCAGATGGCGCAACGACGGGGCAAATCGGGCAGTCGCAGTATAATTTTCTCTGAAGATAGAGGTCGCTACGTCAAACCAATGTTACCCAAGGGGAAGGTACGGCGAATTGCCGTTGATGCTACTCTGAGGGCGGCGGCTCCTTATCAGTTGTCTCGGCGTCGCTGCCAACCAAATAGGAGAGTAATTGTAGAGCCAGGGGATATTCGCTCCAAGCGTTTAGCTAGAAAAGCTGGTGCATTAGTAGTATTTGTGGTAGATGCCTCTGGTTCAATGGCACTCAACCGGATGCAGTCAGCTAAGGGTGCGGTGATGCGACTGCTAACAGAAGCTTATCAGAATCGAGATCAGGTGGCGCTGATTCCTTTTCGGGGAGAACAAGCGGATGTGTTACTACCTCCCACCCGTTCGATTGCCTTAGCGCGGAAGCGTTTAGAGCGTTTGCCCTGTGGCGGTGGTTCACCCCTAGCTCATGGTTTGACTCAGGCAGTGCGAGTAGGTGTTAATGCTCGGATGTCTGGAGATATCGGTCAGGTAGTGATTGTAGCAATTACCGATGGGCGGGGCAATATTCCTCTGGCTCGTTCTTTGGGTGAACCGTTAGAGGAAGGAGAAAAGCCGGATATCAAAGCGGAACTGTTGGAGATTGCTGCCAGGATTCATGCTTTGGGGATTCAACTGTTAGTAATTGATACGGAAAATAAGTTTATTTCTACTGGATTTGCTAAGGAATTAGCTAAGGCTGCTGGTGGGAAATATTATCATTTACCCAAGGCTACGGAGCAGGCAATTGCGGCAATGACACAGGGAGCGATCGCAGATTTAAAATCTAGGTAATCAGGTTGGTGCGATAATTTTTACTAACCCATTTGTAGGTTGGGTTGAGCGATCGCGAAACCCAACGTTTACAGTACTGTAGGACTGCCCCTATATATAGCGGGTTCGTAGGGGCAAACCCCCCGTGGTTGCCCCTATATATAGCGGGTTCGTAGGGCAAACCCCCCGTGGTTGCCCCTATATATAGCGGGTTCGTAGGGCAAACCCCCCGTGGTTGCCCCTATATATATGCC
>CASBRB010000335.1 GCA_949127975.1 Oscillatoriales cyanobacterium PMM_0019
AAGCTCTAGCACGTAGCCAGAACTATCTGCTCTCTGCTCAAAACCCCGCAGGCTACTGGTGGGTAAAGCTAGAATCTAATGTCACTATTACTGCGGAAATTGTCCTCCTCCATAAAATTTGGGGTACAGACAAAGACTTACCTTTGCATAAGGCTGAGCTGTATCTACGTTCTCAACAGCGGGAGCATGGCGGCTGGGAACTATTCTACGATGATGGGGGGAATCTTAGCACCTCGGTTGAAGCTTACATGGCGCTCAAGGTGCTAGGTGTACCAGAAACAGACTCGGCAATGCTTAAAGCCAGAGATTTTATTATATCACGAGGGGGCATCAGTAAAACACGAATTTTTACCAAATTCCATCTAGCATTAATTGGGTGTTACGGTTGGGAAGGCATTCCCTCGATTCCGCCTTGGATAATGTTGTTGCCTGAGAGATTTCCGTTTACCATTTACGAGATGTCAAGCTGGGCGCGGGGGAGTACAGTACCACTGTTGATAGTATTCGATCGCAAGCCTGTATATAAAATTAACCCAGCTATTACCTTAGACGAGCTTTATGCCGAGGGTGCTGGCAATGCTAAGTTTGCTTTACCCCGCCAATCTGATTGGACAGATTTGTTTATTGTCCTTGATGATATCTTCAAATTCGGAGAAAAGCTGAACTTCGTGCCTTTTCGGCAAGCAGGCATCAGGGCGGCAGAGAAATGGATTTTAGAACGGCAAGAACCTACAGGAGACTGGGGCGGTATTATTCCCGCGATGCTAAACTCCATGTTAGCACTGCACTGCCTAGGGTATGATGTAGGAGATCCTTATGTGCAACGGGGACTAGAAGCAATCTCGCGCTTTGCCATTGAAACCGAGGATGAATACTGGATACAACCGTGTATTTCCCCGGTTTGGGATACAGCTTTAGTAATGCGAAGCTTAGTAGATTCTGGTATAGCACCAAATCATCCAGCCTTAGTCAAGGGCGGGGAATGGTTATTGAGCAAGCAAATTCTCAGCTACGGGGATTGGGCTGTCAAGAATCGGCTGGGTAAACCGGGAGCTTGGGCATTTGAGTTTGAAAATAGCTTTTATCCGGATATAGACGATTCTGCCGTCGTGGTGATGGCGCTGACTGCTGTACAACTCCCGAATGAAAGACTAAAACACGCAGCTATAGCTCGTGCGATTAACTGGATTGCTTCGATGCAGTGTCAGCAAGGCGGTTGGGCAGCTTTTGATGTGGACAATAATCAAGACTGGCTCAACTATTTGCCTTATGCTGACTTGAAAGCAATGATAGACCCCAATACGGCTGATGTCACGGCGCGGGTTTTAGAAATGCTGGGGCAGTATGGGTGGTTCGATCGCAATCCTAGCCACAAAAGTAGTATAATGGACGATCGCAGAGTTGAACGAGCGATCGCTTATCTAATTGGCGAACAAGAACCAGACGGTAGCTGGTTTGGTCGCTGGGGAGTTAATTATATTTATGGTACCTGTGGTGCTCTGTCAGCACTATCCTTAATTGCGCCGACTACTCACCAAACCAGTATCGAAAAAGGAGCAGCTTGGCTAGAGGGATGCCAAAACCCAGATGGTGGATGGGGCGAAACTTGCCGGAGCTACGACGATCCCAGCTTAAAAGGAAAAGGAGAAAGCACAGCATCCCAAACAGCGTGGGCTTTAATTGGTTTAATGGCAGCAGGCAAGATTACCTCACAGGCGATAGAGCGAGGAATCAGCTATCTAGTAGAAACTCAGCGCTCAGATGGCACCTGGGATGAGGCATATTTTACAGGTACAGGTTTTCCTAGTCATTTTTATCTCAAATACCACCTGTATCAACAACACTTTCCTCTGACAGCCTTAGGACGCTATCAACAATTATCTCAAAGTTCGTAGTGAGGGCTGAAGCCCTTAAAGTTCGTAGTGAGGGCTTTAGCCCTTAAAGTTCGTAGTGAGGGCTTTAGCCCTTAAAGTTCGTAGTGAGGGCTTTAGCCCTTAAAGGTTCGTAGTGAGGGCTTTAGCCCTTAAAGGTTCGTAGTGAGGGCTTTAGCCCTCACGAACGTTTTTCCTTAGGAGGAATAAATAAAATCATGGCAATTAAAAAATTATCGACAGAATGGATAACGCCGAAAAACTTTCAGCCCTATGGCCAGGTGATATATGCCGCTGAAGATGGCAAGCTGTATGATACAGAAGATGCTCAGTTAAGCCTCAAAAATGGCATTCCCCGATTTTACATTATGCGACTACACGACAAAGGGCGCAAGTTTCACAAAATTACTCGCCATGTTAAATGTACTCAATGCCTTGGTTCTCTAGAAGGCAAAGACTGGTTAATGGCAGTTGCCCCACCGAATAATGATGCTAAGGAACCGAAAATAGAAGATATTCTAGCCTTTCGTATTCCAGGTAATTGCTTTATCAACTTAGAGGTAGGCACCTGGCACGCAGGACCTTATTTTGAACACGAAATTGTAGATTTCTACAATTTAGAACTTAGCGATACCAATGAAGTAGATCATTTTACCCATAATTTATGGGAAGCAAATCAGATAGAATTTGAAATTGTTAGCTGAATTATAGCGATCGTGAAAGAGATAGAATTAGGGATTACGCTGTTATCCTTGGCAATATGGATAGGATTACTGATGTGGCGGGGGCAATTTTGGCGGAGCGATCGACAACTAGAACTTGCAGAAACAAAAGTGGAATCATTGCCCTCAGTATGTGCAGTGATCCCAGCACGTAACGAAGCTGAGTTATTACCAATCACTCTAAAATCGCTCTTAAGACAAGATTATCCAGGAACTTTTTCAGTAATTCTAGTGGACGATCGCAGCACTGATAATACAGCCAATATTGCCCAACAGGTTGCCCAAGATTTATCAAACTACCAGCTACAGGTGATAGAAGCTGAAACGCTGCCTACTGGTTGGAGTGGTAAGTTGTGGGCAGTCAAGCAAGGCATTCTCCACGCCCAAAAAGTAACACCACCGCCAGATTATTTCCTGCTTACCGATGCTGATATTGAACATGACGAGAAAAATTTATATAAATTAGTTACCAAAGCAGAGCAAGATAAATTAGACTTAGTATCTTTAATGGTGCTGCTACGATGCCAGAGCTTTTGGGAACAATTCTTAATTCCTGCTTTTGTATTTTTCTTTCAAAAACTCTATCCGTTTCGTTGGGTTAACGATCCTAACAATACCACAGCAGCAGCAGCAGGGGGTTGTATTTTAATCGCCAGAGAAGCATTAAACCGGATTGGTGGTATAGATGCAATCCGTGGGGCTTTAATTGACGATTGCGCTCTGGCTCAAGCAGTAAAATCTGGCAAGGAAACAGTCAAACATCCTATTTGGCTAGGAATGACTTCAACTACCCGCAGCTTGCGACCTTATCCATCTCTCAGTAGTATCTGGGATATGGTTGCCCGTACAGCATTTACCCAACTAAATTACTCCCCGTTGCTACTATTAGGAACACTCTTAGGGATGATTATCACATACATAGTACCTGTGGCGGGTGTAATTTTTGGGATATGGATGGGAAAATGGGTAATAGCGATCGCAGGTTTATCGGCATGGCTACTAATGAGCAGGGCTTATTTACCAACGCTAAGGTTGTATGGATGTTCGCCACTGTGGGCATTTTGCTTACCTGGTGTAGCATTGCTCTATACCTTGATGACTTTAGACTCAGCAATCCGTCACTGGCAAGGGCGCGGTGGAGGCTGGAAAGGTAGAGTTTATCCCCTATAAAGAAAAGAGCAAAGTAGTTAATTGCTGCAACACTTGTAACCCACGAATAGAACCTTGAATCAGCCGATTAGCAGCCAACGGTTGCCGAAGCAATCCCATAGCCAAAGGTAAAGGTCTAAGAGAACCACCAGGGCTAATCGCTGGGGTAAGATTGGGTAAATTGTGGAGACAGCCATCGCTAATTACTCGCAGCATTGCCACGGCAACGTCTGTTTCACCAAGCACCTTTAAGGCGGCTCCCTCCATATCCACAACATCAGCATGGTAAGCCTGATACAGTTGGCGCTTTTCAGTAGCAGACCAGATTAAGCGATCGCTTGTCAACCCGCGAACTAAAGTTACTTTTTCCTCAAGGGCATGGTGCAATAAACTTGTTAATCGGGGATCATAACCACACCACACTTCAGGCGACTGATAAACACAATCTTTATACAGAACAATATCCCCAACATTGTGCTGAGGCGACAAACTGCCACATAATCCCAACACCAACACTTGAGACACTGAATTCTTAATAAAATATCCATCCCCTAGTAATCTTTCTAAATACCTAGCTAGTGGTTCCACACCAATTGGAATCGGCAAAACCAAAGGTTTAGGAATACCCGTAGATACAACGCAGCTTAAACCTCGACAAACAGCTTGATATTCAAACCCCGCTGACACCAGAATAAGCAACTTCCCTTCCAACCCCTCTGCGCCGCACTGCGATTAAAAAAAACCTATTCCGAGAGTACTAAACCTCCTCTACCCGATCTCCAGTAAAATATTTTTCAATTACCTCACCTACCAACAAACCCAGAACCCCAAAAACAACCCCTATTACCATAATAGTCAACTCAACACTGCCAAGAACTGCAAACCTAGGCTCAATCAAAGTTAAAACCAGCACAAAACTAGCTGAAATACTGCCAAGAGTCAAAGACAGATTACCACTTATTTTAGCCAACTTATAGCAGTTATATTCAGCCAAAAGATAGATAACAAAAGGAACCAAAACTGTAGCTATATAAGCGGCATAAAAAGACACCATTCGATTCACAATTTCGCCACCCTTCAAAGCAACAACTAGACTCAGTAGGGCATTAACCACAGGAACGAGTAGCTGATAAAACTTGGATACAGGCAGAATATTGAAATCAAAGATAGTTTTACTCTGCACCCGCAATATGCTGCTACCAACACCGAATGCTGGAATCAATAAAGACATCAGCAAAAGGATACCCAAAGGCTTGTCAGTGCCACCGCCAATCCACGACAGGATAAACGGAAGAGTCTCTTTACCATCAATGCCATCGGGCAAGATTCCCGCAGTTTCGGCTGCCAACACAATTGAAGAGGGTAAAAATGCCAGCAGCAGAAGTAAAATTGCCGCCAAGATACAACCCTGATACAAGGAACGCAGATCGCGAGCTTGGACAATAAATTGCTGATACTTCATACCTATCAGAACCCACAGAATGGTACACAAGGAGATGCCCACTAAATTCGGTGGATTGACAAGTTTAAGCGATCGAATAAATTCTAGGGGGGCGTAACCGTATACTGGTAAACCGTGCAGCGCCAACAATCCATAAAGCAGAGCTAAGAAATTCAGAAGTAGCACCACTCGAAATAACCAGCTAGCTTTTTCCACTGGCAGCAAGGAAATAATAGTAAAGCAGAGAGCCAAAACCACCATACTAGCCAGCACTGGTGCCCCGAAAATTTTCAGAATGAAGGCTCCAGAAATCAACTGTGCAGCGGCAATGCCAATCAGGGATACCCAAGACATCAAGCCGACAAGGATTTTGCTCCCGGTGCCGTAATAGGAACCCAGCAATGTCCACATTGGCTCTACTTTTGTCCAATAAAACTTCGCTAGTCCCAAAATAGCGATTGTGCCCAAGCCAAGGCAGACGGCGTAGAGGCTGCTAGCCATGCCTAAGGTAAGAGATTTCTCAGCAGTTCCCAGAATAAACCCCAAGCCGTAATGGGCAGACATCATCAACGCAGCTAGGGAAAAAGCATCCAATCTCCGGTTTTCAACCATTTTTGTAGTAAGGCATGGAAGTTAAATGGGCGATCGCCTAAATTATACAGTACTGACAAGGGGGCGATCGTCAAGGCTGCTATCAGTGAAAAAAATCCCATCGATCGCTATGCTAAAGTTTTAGTCTATCGAGCAGGAGTAGTCTAACCTGAAAAGTAGATTTTTGATTAAGCTGGTATGCAACATAATGCAATGTTGTGTACCAGACGTTTAGGACCCCAAGCAAGAAGCCTGCAACAATCACGCCTATGGAAACCTCATTTCAACTTACGCTACAGATGGTGATCGCCGTCACAGCAGGCATTAGTGCCCAAGTGCTGGCAGAATTCCTCAAAGTTCCCAGCATAGTTTTCTTGCTGATGTTTGGGATGATCCTTGGTCCGAGTGGCATAAGCTTGTTACACCCCCAGCAGTTGGGCGCAGGTTTAGAAGTGATTGTTGCCCTGACAGTGGCAGTAATTTTGTTTGAGGGAGGGCTTAACCTAGAACTGAGAGAACTTGGCAAAGTTTCTGGTAGCCTCCGCAACTTGGTTACTCTGGGAACCCTAATCACCCTAATTGGGGGTGGCATGGCGGCTCACTGGTTGGGTGAATTTCCTTGGCAAATTGCCTTTCTCTACGCCTCCCTGGTAGTAGTAACGGGACCGACAGTGATTAGTCCCCTGCTCAAGCAAGTAAAAGTAGACAGGCAAGTAGCAACTTTGCTAGAAGGAGAAGGCGTCTTAATCGACCCAGTGGGAGCAATCTTGGCAGTTGTCGTGTTAGACACGATTGTAAACAGGAATAATGACGCCATTGATGCTTTGGTTGGTTTGACATTGCGACTGGGTATTGGCGCTGGGATTGGCGTTGCTGGGGGCTGGTTACTAGCCTTGATTCTTAAACAAGCTAAGTTTATCTCCGAAGAGCTAAAAAACCTAGTAGTTCTAGCTGGGTTGTGGAGCTTGTTTGGGATGGCGCAAATGATTCGTAGCGAGGCGGGGCTGATGGCAACCGTGATGTCGGGAATTGTGCTACGAGCTTCCTCAGTTCCAGATGAACGTCTATTGCGACGATTTAAGGGACAATTAACCATCCTGGGCATCTCGGTACTATTTATTCTGCTTTCGGCTGACTTATCGATCGCCAGTGTTTTTGCTTTGGGATGGGGCAGCGTCTTTACCGTGCTAGCGCTAATGTTTCTCGTCCGCCCGCTTAACATTTGCCTGTGTACCATCAGAAGTGGCCTCAACTGGCGACAGAAGTTATTTTTGTGCTGGATTGCTCCTAGGGGAATCGTCTCTGCTTCTGTAGCTTCCTTGTTTGCCATTTTGTTGACTCAGCGGGGAATCAATGGTGGGGATACCATCAAAGCGCTCGTCTTCCTCACGATTATCATGACTGTGTTTTTGCAAGGGCTGACGGCAGGTAGGGTTGCCAGTTGGCTGCAAATTACCTCTCATGAGGCAACCGGCGCGGTGATCGTTGGTTGTAATCCCTTAAGCCGTCTAATTGCCCGAATGTTACAGGAGCAGGGAGAGTCGGTAGTGCTGATTGATACAGATCCCGAAGCTTGCCAAAAAGCGGAGCAGGAAAATCTGCGGGTGTACTTAAGCAGTGGTTTAGATACAGAAGTTTTAGAAGAAGCTGGGCTGGAATCGATGGGGACATTCCTGGCAATGACGAATAATGGTCAGGTGAATGTAGTTATAGCTGAACGAGCTGCACAGGAGTTTCGTCCTCCTCGGGTTTTAGCTGTCTTTCCTCGCGACCCCGAAGTTAGTACTGCGACTAATAATCCCAAGGTTCAGCAGGCTTTTATGCCCGATTTACCAATTAAAAGCTGGAACCAGTATCTCAGCGATGGGCAAGTAAAGTTAGGTAAAACGGTTCTCAAAGAGCCTGGGTTTTCTTTTCAACAGGCACATTTGCAAGCCTTAATGCGTTCTGGAGACTTAGTGCCACTCTTACTGGAACGGGAGGAGCGGATGCAGATTATTCCCGCGTCAGAAGATTGGCAACCGGGGGATCAGATTATTTACTTGTTGCACGATCCTAGACCAAATCTTTTGAAGCGGTTATCTGGCGCTAGTCCGTCTTCTCCTCTAGCGTTAGAAAAGTTGCCAGCAGTGGAAGAAGTGCCGATGGCTCTTGCTGCTGTAGCAGTTGGAGAATAAAATACTTAGAAAAAATGGGCATCCCCACCGGGTGCCCACGTAACAAGAGAAAAGGGGGTTTTGGTTTTTAGCGGAATCCCACAGCCGCCTGCCAGACGAAAGCCAGCAACAAGAAAAACACCGGAATCACTGGGAGAACATCTACCAAAGGGTTAAAAATTGAGTAAGCTTCAGGCAACTTCGCTAACAGCAGTGCTGCTTCCATGTTTAAATCCTCTTCTCCAACACAATTTTCAGAATCGAAAAATATTTTAACATGACTTTGCACCCGCCCGAACAGGTTTGAGGGGTTCTAGCCACTGGGGAAATTTTTAAGTATATTCAAAGTATCTACTAGCTAGGGTTCGATCGAATCAACATGAACACTCACATTGCCAAATGGGGTAACAGCCTTGCCGTGCGGATACCGAAGGGGATTGCTGAACATGCAGCTTTACATGAAGGGGATACCCTTGAAGTATCTGTTACGGAAGACGGCGCTCTTGTTCTGCGTCCAGCTCGTCGTCAATATAGTCTGGAAGAATTGGTATCCGGCATTACTCCGGAAAACCGTCATCTGGAAACAGACTGGGGCTTGCCTGTAGGCGGGGAAGCATGGTAAAGCACAGTTTTATCCCTGATAAAGGAGATTTAGTTTGGTTGAATTTCAATCCCCAAGCAGGACGGGAACAGGCCCGAAACCGTCCGGCGCTTATTTTAACCGCTCAACCTTATAATCAGGCTAGTGGACTTGCTGTAGCTTGTCCTATTACCAGCAGAGTTAAGGGATACCCGTTTGAGGTTAGATTACCAGATGGACTACCTATTTCTGGGGTGATTTTGGTGGATTGCTTGAAAAGCTTAGATTGGAACGAGCGCCAAGTGGCACTGATTAGTAAAGCCCCGCCAGAAGTGCTTGCCCAAGTCCTAGAGAAGGTTGCAGTTTTACTCGAAATCTAGCACTTGATCGGGTTTGGGCGGTTCTAGCCACTGGGCAAATTCTATCGGAAATCGATCGCTCAAAATTGCCTCCCTAATCCGTTGCGTAAACCGAATCAATTCGGTAACATTGTGCAACGACAGTAAGGTGTAGCCGAGAGCCTCGCTCGATCGCACCAAATGACTCAGATAAGCACGACAGAAATTCTGACAGGTATAACAGGGACAACTAGGATCTAGAGGGGTAAAGTCGTCCCGATAGGGGGCATTTTTCAAATTCCAACGCTCCCCCTGCACCAGAGCCGCTCCGTGACGCCCCAACCGTGTCGGAATCACACAATCAAACAAATCAATCCCAGCCGCTATCCCTCGTGCCATTTCCCGATAGGTGCCGATGCCCATTAGATAACGAGGCTTCGACGCTGGCAGCAGGGGCGCAGTTGCCTGAACTATACTGTCGATTAATTCAGGAGATTCACCCACACTAACCCCGCCAATTGCGTAACCAGGCAAATTTAATCCTACTAATGACTCAACCGCCTCCCGTCGCAAATCCAAGTAAATGCCACCCTGAACAATCCCAAACAAAGCCTGCTCATCTGGGCGTTCGTGGGCATTCATACAGCGCTCCAACCACCGATAAGTTCGCTCTGTTGCCGTTACCACATCTGAGCGTTGGGCATTGGAGGGGGGACACTCATCAAAAGCCATAATCACATCCGCGCCCAAAGTGTTTTGAATCTGGATGGATAGCTCTGGTGTCATATTGATCATGCGCCCATCGCGGGGAGAACGAAAAGTAACCCCTGTTTCTGTAATAGTGCGTAGCTGACTCAAGCTAAACACTTGGAAACCCCCAGAATCTGTGAGCATCGGCTGCTTCCACCCCATAAACCGATGCAATCCTCCAGCCCCAGCTATGATATCTTCTCCCGGTTGCAGGTGCAGGTGGTAAGTATTCGCCAAAACCATCTGGGCTCCAGCAGCTTCGAGTTGAGCTGGTGTCAGCGTTTTAACTGTCGCCACTGTGCCCACAGGCATGAAGCGTGGAGTTTCCACCACTCCATGAGGCGTGACAAAGATTCCTGCCCGTGCCTGTGTCTGGCTACAGCGAGCTTTCAATTGGAAATAGAATTTATCTCTCAAGACTGATGCGATAATGGGTACGTCATTTAAAAGCTAAAATCACTGTCATCGAATTGGACGTCCCAATGGGCTGAGAGAACTTGCGTTACCATTGCTTCCAAGGCAGCAGCATTAAGGGGACGCGATTGCTCTTGCAGGGGGTTGGATAGGGGGATGATTCGCAACCGACGATTGTCCATAATTAGGTCGAAGTAGGGTTCTTGCTCTAACGACTGACTTAGTTGCAGGTAATCAAAACTTTCAACGTTCAGATACAGGGAATGGTTGGCAATTATAGTAGCTCGCTGCAAGTCGGCAAATACATCCATAATGCACCCTTCACTCTCGCTCTGTAGCTTATCATCAAGGGTGTGGATATAGCGGACGCGGCTTAAATCAGTCAACAGCCGTCTCATGTCTTGCTTGTTAACAATGATGCCAGCATCAATAATGCAGGGAGCAGGTAGTCGGGGATTGGTTTGACTCATTTAAAAAAACAGCCGATGCCTACGACTTCATCTTAGCTTAAGATATCTCTGCTGCTCCTAGGGTTATTTAATCAATTTTGGGGCGGGAACTCTGCATGAGATGGTTTAGCGATCGACTACTCAGCTCTTGGGTGCTGCGTTTCTGGCGTCGAGGGGCGGCGGCTGTAGCATTTTATACTTGTTTGCCGATTCCCTCTGAGTGGGCTGTAGATTTCCAAAATGTTGCTCGTTGGGCACCGACGGTAGGGCTGTTGATTGGAGGATTACTCAGTTTGAGCGATGCTGCCCTACAAAAACTGGGTATGCCCGTGCTGACTCGATCGGCCTTAGTAGTAATATCTTGGATTATCCTGACTGGCGGGTTACATTTGGATGGCGTGATGGATACTGCCGATGGGCTGGCGGTGCAGGATCGGCCCAGACGTTTGCAGGTGATGCAGGATAGTGCTACTGGGGCATTTGGGGCGATGGCGGCGATCGCTCTGTTGCTGTTGAAAACCTCTGCCCTGTGCGACTTACATCACCACCGCTGGCTGGCTTTAATGGCAGCAGCAGGATGGGGGCGTTGGGGGCAAGTAGTGGCGATCGCTTATTATCCATATCTCAAGCCTACGGGCAAAGGCGCATTTCACAAACAGGCGATCCGGGTACCCCAAGATGTCCTGTTGGGATTATTCTTGCTGTTGGGCTTGAGTGGTTTACAAGTTTTGCTAGAAGCTCAAACCTTGCCGATAGTGCTGGCAACCGACTCAGCAGGATGTGCTTTAGCCCTACTTACTGGTGCTTGGTTTCACTGGCAATTAGGCGGTCACACTGGAGATACCTACGGAGCAGTGGTAGAGTGGACAGAGGCGCTGTTGCTGTGCTTGCTTACTTTGGGTTTTCCGCTGGTTGCAGCCTAGTAACTTTGAGCTTAAACAAACCGCCACCTGTTTCACCAAATGCGTGAACGCGAATAATGTACTGACCCGTAGTTTTAATCCGGGCAAACAACAGGGAATTGGTGCTGCCGTCCGGGCCATCATCGTTTTCTCCTGCTGTGGTGCCATCAACAGCCAACAAGGTGACAATTGTGTCAAAGGCGTCTGAAGTTAGGTCGATCGCTACCTGATCGCCTGCATTCAATTTTACCATGTAGTCGCGGGCAAATCCGCCTTGTCCAGTGGGAATATCTTTTTCCGAGAGTGTATCGGAAACTTCGCCACTTGGGGGCAGAGAAATGGGAGTATACACCATCCGGTTTTGTGCCCTGAGAGATCCGGCACTTAGGCTCATAGTCAGTAAGGTTGCAAAAACGATCGAGGCGTGGTAAAATCGAACGGCAAAAGGGTGGGTCATAAACTGTCCAGTTCGTGAAACTTAAACCAGTTTATTGTCCGGGACTGTGAGTTGAGTAGCAAGCCCACCCCAACTATTAGCACTAAGCCACCTAAAGTAGTTCGGGAGCGCGGGAGCCATGTCGAGGTCGGCTGTCAGGTGGGAAAGGTTGAGTCACCTGTGTCCACCAATAAGAAGAAGTAAGTGCCATATATACCACCCCCAAAGGCTTTAGCCGCTTTCCCCGAAGCAGAAAAGGTCAAAGGTAAAACTCCAATCCCAGGCGTAAAGGGGAAAATAAGAGATCGATGGAAAGACTCAAAATATATATACGAGTGGGATTACCGTCACGGAGCGGTAGAAAAGTTCACGTCCATTGGCGTTCACTTGGGCGAATTCGATCATCAAACAGGGGAGCAATTAAAGCAGGCAGATCCAACGCGGAGAATAGAGCCATGATCAAAGCACTTTCCGATAGAAAACAGCACCGCAGGGAACACCAGACTGTACGAGTCCGCCGTTTTGCACCCAAGGTACAGCGGTTTATCAGATGGTACGAAAAAGATGGCGATCGGCTTATTGGAGAAGTTGAGCTTAAAGGAATTAAACTTTTGGCTTTACAAACGCTATTTGGTGAGGTTAAAAGTAACCCGATGTACGCCAACTATCAAATCTTTCCAAGACAGAAACCCTTTTTAGAAAGGTTTTTGGGTATTCCTCTTCAGCTAGATTCATACGATTATTTTGTTGAATGCAGCGCCGCCTGAAGTGAGCTGAGCTGAGTAGGGGTTTAGCAATGCTAAACCCCTACCGTAGCTGAAAAGAGGGGGTAATCAAGCAGGATTTGGTATGACTTGGTTTGAGGGCGCGATACGCCTTGGGCTACGCCTGCGGCATGCTACGCAAACGCTTCGCTGACGCTATCGTTAAGTTATACGCTTGCGTATTGAGCTGAAACAATTTTCTTGGCTCAACCCTAGAGGTATTGTTGCAGCACTTGGGCGGTGGCTTGTCCTGTGGCAGCCCAGCTAAAGCAGTTGGCTCTGGCGAGACTAGCTTGACGAAGGCGCGATCGCAACTCTGTATCTTCTGCTACGGCTTGCATAGCTTCGGCAATTTCTGCCGCCTTGTAAGGGTTCACCAGTATGGCGGCATCACCTGCAACTTCTGGTAAAGAGGAGATGTTGGAGGTAATTACAGGCGTTCCGCAAGCCATAGCTTCTAGAACCGGGAAACCAAAGCCTTCCCACAGCGTCGGGAAGACGAGAGCGCGAGCTTGATTGATTAACGTCGGCAGTTCCTCATAGGGAACATAGTCTAGGAATTTCACCCGTCCAGTTAGCCTCAGTTTTTCCACTTGTGCCCTTAAAGAGGGAGTATAGCGTTCGTCAGGTGGTCCAGCCAACCACAGTTGGTAATCCCCACAGCCCCGGATAATACCGAAGGCGGTAATTAGGCGGTGCAAATTTTTGTAGGGGTCTTGACGACCTAAGTAGAGAAAATAGTTACTGGTGGGTAAGTCGAGAAAACGAAAGCGATCGGCATCATACCCCAGTAAAATAGGAGTAATTTTGCTAGCTGGGATCTGGAAAAATTCAATAACATCCTGGGCGGTAGCAGCGGAATTGCAGATAATGTGCTGGGCTTGGGCTAAAACATGAGGCAGATAGTAGCGGCAATATGCTGTTAGAGCAGAGCGACGATTAGGGAAGCGCAGAGGGATGAGATCGTGAACCATCACCACAGAGCGGCACTGGGAAAATATAGGCGCTTCCGAAACAGGGGAAAACAACAGACGAGCTTTTAGCTGTTGATAAATTCGCGGCAGTTGCAGTTGAGTCCACAGCAGACGGCGAAAATGCCCTATCGTCCCTTGTTCGGGAGTGAGATTTGATGGCACTGGATAACAGTTATAGTTAACAAGCTCTTGGGAAATCACACCAACTCCGGTTTCCCCTGTTTCTATAGCCCGCGCAGGCGGACTTTGTTCCTGTAGCCCCAGCATTTTCTGCTGCGGGGGAGAAATCAGTAACGTCGGGTTGAGAGCCTGTAGATATGGGAACAGATTGGCGGCATAGGTGGTGATGCCCGTTGGTTTAGAAGTGAGAAACGATAGATTAATTAGCAATTGATTAGATAAGTAATTAGTTGAATCCTTCATAAAGTTCGTAGGGTGGGTTAGCGACAGCGTAACCCACCATCTACACTGCGGTGTGCGTGCATAAGTCCTAAGAGTTTTAACGGCTGTTTCTGTAGCTTTGGACAAAGTTTTTCACCTGCTTTTCTAAGTATATACCAACTTTGGGCAGTCGATACAGAGAATCCACTACAGTATCTATAAATTTATATCTAGCACCAGTTAGGTGGTTCTTTACACCTAGTTCAAAATAAGGATATTTAAGAATTTGACAGATTGATAAAACATATTCAAAAGAATACCCTTTATTTACAGGTGATTTTTCTATTACTTCGTTTAAAGCTGGTGCAGTAACCTTATCTAGATCGCAGTGCTGTTTCAGCGTTTTTATGGCATTTTCTCTAATCTTGTCTAAAGAATGGGGGTTTGACAAGCACCAAATTATTTTTTGATAAATCTCATTTACATCTTTCCTATCTTTTATAAAAATGGCATCATATTCATCATTAAGAATTTCACTATTTCCCGAATTTTCAGTTATCAGAACTGGAACTTGTTTCAGCATAGCTTCAAGTGGGGCATAGGCAAATGGCTCATCGTCACTGAGGAGAAATACAGCAAGATCGTAATCAGGAAGCTTTTTTAAAAGCTGTTTTTTACTTAAAAAACCTTTGATCGCAAAAATTTGAGATAATTGTTTATCTTTTGAGATGTTTTTTTTCAACCAATCAATAAAAAAATCTTCACCTTTGCCGTATAAATCTATAATAATTTTATCTTTATACGAAGATTTAGCTATCATTTTCGCTACTTTGTAGAGGAAGCCGACTCCTTTTATTTCAGAAATTTGACCAAAGTA
>CASBRB010000336.1 GCA_949127975.1 Oscillatoriales cyanobacterium PMM_0019
AATTATTTTGACAGTGACAGAGGAATCATATACCTCTAAAGCTTCATTTCTTGATGATGATTTTCTGCCCAAATACGGTGAGAAACCCCAACAGTGGAAACCATCAGGTGAAAGAGTGAGGCGTGGATTATACAAAACTGCCAAAGGGTTATTAATCAATGCTGACTGTAATGGGGCAGCCAATATCCTCAAAAAAGTAGCCACACAGTTAGGGGCAACTCTGACTAAGGTGGGTAGAGGGAGCTTGACACTCCCACAACGATATGATCTATTCAGTGACTTGAGTAGATCTTATCGTAAGCGTTGCTTAGAATCCCCCGTGTTTTAACCGTGGGGAGATGTCAAGAAGATGTCGAATTTCCAGAAGGTGGAATTCTTGAGTAATGGGGGCGGCAGGGAGTACCCCAACAAACCTGTTGGGCAGGCATATTATTGAAGACACTGCTGCGGGCACCAATTACCGTATTGGCTCCGATGTGGATGCCTGGAGCAATGAAGCAGTCAGCGGCTATCCAGACACCGTTACCAATCTTAATCGGAGATGTTACCAGCTTGAATGTGGGATCTTGCATATCATGAGAGCCAGTACAGAGGTAGCTTTTTTGCGAAATTACGCACTGGCGTCCGATGTGAATTTTATCCAAACTGTATAAAACGACGTTATCCCCAATCCAGGTGTAGTCGCCAATTTCGATTTTCCAAGGATAGGTGAAGCGGGCGGTGGGGCGAATTACAACGCCTCTGCCGATGCGGGCACCAAACAGCCGCAGTAGGGAGCAGCGGAAGCTATTAAAAGGATGGGGACTTAAGGGGAATGCTAGAGCCTGCACCAACCACCAGAGCAAGATAAACCAATTAGGACGCCCCCTATCAAACCAGGATTGATCGTAGCGCAGTAAATCAACCAGTGGTTCAGCATCTAAAACTGGCAGTTGCTCTAAGTTTATGGCATTGGTTGCAGGGGAAAAATCATCTGGCATTGGTTTACGAATCGGGCGGCGACACAGATGTAGGTAAAGTTGGTAGCTTTTTAGCAGGGTTTAGCTGACCATTAAAACTGCGCAACTCGTAAAGCTTGACGCCGATTTGATATTCATACTGACTCAGGAGCCTTGCATAAATATAGCCAGCTCTGCCATCTAAAAAGCCACCCTGAATAATGTAAAACAAAATAAACCGCAGCATCGGTTTTAATGGGAGCCACACCCATAGTTTTTTTAAAAAGCGCTTGCGCTGTACCACATCTCCAAAAAATTTAGCACCTATTGTTTGGGTGTCATCTTTTCCTGTGAGGAGATTGTAATAAACGCGGGCTTCCCAGTTGGAGTAACGATTGTGCCGTTCTATCCACTGATAGATATCCCTAAAGTCTTCATGCAGCATATCTTTTTTTAGATAGCCAACAGAGCCTTGCAGGATGACATGTTCGTGAACTTCGTTGTCGCCAGTGTTAGGTACTTCTTCGGTGCCTAGATTTTCATAGCGTCCTTTTTTATGCTTAAAAAGACGTAGATTCCAGTCTGGATATCTGCCACCGTGGCGAATCCACGTACCCAGGAAGAAAACTCGGCGGTTGAGGTAATAGCCATCGTAGTCAGAATTTTGGATGACCTCGGCAATTTCCTCCCAGAGTTCGGGAGGAATGCGTTCGTCGCCATCAACAATCAGCACCCACTCATTGCGAAAGGATAGGTTTGTTAACGCCCAGTTTTTCTTCTTTGGCCAGCGACCATTGAAGTAGAATTGAATGACTTTAGCACCGTAACTTTCGGCAATTTCCTCAGTGCGATCGCGGCTTTGGGAATCGACGACAAACACTTCATCGGCTACAGCAACACTGTTCAGACAAGCAGGCAGGTTTGCCTCCTCGTTTTTTACCGGAATCAGAACCGAAACTGGGATTTTGCGGGAATCGGAAGTCATGACCATCAAGGCTGTACGGCCTAGTCCATTCCTGGGCGTCGGCGGAATACTGTGTACTGAATGCTGCAACTTTTCATATTTCATACTTCATAAATTTATTTTGATACTTCTGCTGAGCAGTTGCCTCACCCCACTTTCTGCGTTAATAGCATACATTGAATTGCCGCACTCAAATAACCAATCTGACCGTAAGCATACACTAGATTATCAAAGCGTAGACCGGGATCTCCAAAATATTTCAGGGATTTATAAAGTCCGCGCATTAGCTGTTCCCCTCCCTGCAATAATTGACCAGGACCACCCCGACCAGCAAGTTGTTCCCGATAACACTCACTGATGCCTTGCCACCAACCCCGATTCAAAAACCAAGATTTATGCAGACGCTCAGGAGCGACATTATGGTGAACATGAGCCATAGGCAGATAGGCAACCTGCCAGCACTGCTGGAGGGCTAGTTCCGTCATGTGTAATTCTTCATTCGAGAGTAATTTTTTGCCCACGCGACCTAGATTAACGTTGAAACCGCCAATTTGCTCTAAAAAACTTCGCCTTAGCGAGTAGTTCAAGCCTCTGGGAGTCATACCGGGTTGGTTGATATATACAATATTATCCCCTAAATCATAAGCTCCTAGATTCTCAGCCATGTTTGTGGAAAGCCAGGGAGGGGGCGTGATGCCAGTCGGCCACAGCAGGGTGACTTTGCCTCCAGCAATGGCAAGTCGGGCGTTGCTAGAGTAAGCCTGATAGAGGACGTTTAGCCAGGTGGGGCTGGCGACGGCATCGTCATCAAGATAGGCGAGAATCTCACCCGAACCATAGCGGGCACCAGTGTTACGAGCGACTGATAGACCGACGACCGGTTCGTAGACGTATTGTAAGCGACCCCAAGGTAGCCGTTTTTCTACGATTTCACGAGTGCGATCGCTCGAACCATTATCCACCACCAACACTTCAAAATCCGGGAAATCTTGTTGCAGTAAACTATCAATCGCGGCTCCTAAGTACTGTTCGCGATTGTGGGTACAGATAATGGCAGAAACCAGCGGTTTGGGCATAGTGGCACATCCGGGCTCAAAGTATCCAGTATATAAGGACGAAGTATATATTGAGTTTTAATCTTGTATATGACTATGCAAAACGACGAGGGTTTCAGCTAATTGGTTCAGGCGAGTTTCCAGTTCTTCTTTGTAAGAGAGCAACTGTCGCAGCCTGGAGCCGCGAGCTAGAGCTATACTAACACTGGGTATCTGCTCTGGTGGACAAGGTTGCGACAAAACTTGACCATTCTCATCCAATCCGCAAAGGCGATAAGTGGTATGATTAAATTCATTCCTCACCTTAGCATTTGGTTGATTACAAATTTCTTCAACGTAGTCCATCAGGCGGTCAACTTCAGCATGGCGCAGCGCTACTACTCCTACCCTCGGTTCGCCGGAATCAGACTCTAACCAGCCGTCAACTATTGGTCCTTCCAGGTAAAGATCCTGAATTTGTCGCAAAACTTGCTGTAGTTTCTGATGCCAGCCAGCAACAATCACTTCAATTTCTTGTAGCAGGTTGATTGCCAGGGTGGGATTGGCGGCGTGGCGATGGTTACTAAATCTGGGAGCCTTCAATTTGGGCAATATCGGCGTCTTGCTTTGGTGGTTGCTGGCGGCTTGTGACTGTGTACTCATCGAGAAGGAGTGCCAGCCATCTCCCTGGTGCGAGTGCAGATGGTGTTCCTCTAGGGGGCAACCAGTTTGATTTTTCCAGTCGGCAGGTTTGAGATCATTACCAGGACTGCGAACTGTTAGCTGGTGTAGGGTAATCTCAATTCGTTTCAAATCTGCTTTCATCTGTAAATTAGCACCGCTTCAATTTAGACTGGAGTTTAACTCAGCCGATCGCATCCGATCGCTTATTTTTATTTTATGACTCATCCCACCTATATCTGCAAGGTTAGTGAACACCTTAATCTTAGTTACTGGTCCAGCCCGATCGGGCAAAAGTGAGTGGGCGGAAACCCTAGCGATGCGCGATACCCATCCGGTTATCTATGTAGCAACGGCTCAGCTCGATCCCACCGATCTAGAATGGCAGGCGCGAATCTCACAGCATGTGCTAAGACGCCCAGCCAATTGGCAAACTTTGTCGGTGCCTGTTGAGTTGCCATCGACAATTCGGGACTATTCCACAAATCGATGTCTTTTGGTTGATTCTCTAGGAACCTGGGTGGCAAATCTTCTTGACTTGGAGAATGATGCTTGGGAAAAACAGTCACAGGAGTTGCTGTCAAGTTTGGAACTTGCCGTCGGTAACGCGATCTTAGTTGCAGAAGAAACTGGTTGGGGTGTCGTTCCTGCCTATGCCAGCGGTCGGATGTTTCGCGATCGCTTAGGACTCCTGGTGCGTCGCATCGGTGCGATCGCTCATACTGTTTACTTAGTCACTGGCGGTTATGTCCTTAACCTGAGCGCCTTGGGTTCACCTTTACCTTGAATGAACAGGAGTCAGCGAGTCAGGAGTCAGGAGTCAACAGAATGCGATCGCCTGTTGATAGTAAAGGTCGTCTAACTCAAATTCGTGATCGACTGCTGATGCTTCACCTCGCTAGCCAACCGTCGGGGAACTTCATAAGTTAAGAAATCATAAGCCAGTTTGGTATTTGGGAAAATAGCTCGTGCTTCAGCCAGCAAGTCATCCAGCATGACGGCGTTACCAGGAGCGTAGCGGGGACTGAAATGGGTCATAATCAACTGCTTAACACTAGCACTCAAAGCTACTTGAGCTGCCATTGTTGATGTAGAGTGCAAGCGATCGAAAGCTAATTGGGCATCTAGATGGGAAAAAGTAGCTTCGTGAATTAACACATCAGCATTTTGTGCCAGTTCTACAGCGCCTTCACAATAAACTGTGTCTGTGCAATAAACCACTTTGCGCCCTACCTCTGGTTCGCTGCACAAATCGGCACCCCGAATCACACGCCCATCGGGTAGGGTAATCTGTTCGCCGCGTTTCAGTTTGCCATATATAGGTCCGGAAGGAATGCCCAGAGCGGCAGCTTTTTCTACGTTGAAACGCCCTGATCGATCTTTTTCTGTCACTCGGTAGCCAAAGGCAGTAATCCGATGCTTTAAATATCCACAACTGACGATAAATTCCTCATCCTCGTAGATTGCTCCAGGCTGCACAGTGTGAACCTTGAGCGGGTAGGAAAAGTGGGTATGAGAATAACGTTCGCAAGCTCGTAGATATTCATTCAAACCAGGTGGACCATAAATATCTATCTGGGTGGGGGTGCCAGCTAACCCATAGGTTGCCAAAAGACCCATTAAACCAAAAATGTGGTCTCCGTGCAAGTGGGTGATAAAAATCCGGGTTAGCTGACCAAGTTTGACCTCGCTGCGTAAGAGCTGGTGTTGGGTGCCTTCACCGCAGTCAAACAACCAGACTTCTGCCCGTTGGGGTAGACGTAGGGCAATGCTGGAAACATTACGCGATCGCGTTGGCACACCTGAGCTTGTCCCTAAAAATGTAATTTGCACGACTTTGAGACCACTTCCTGTAGATAATTATTTAAGAGCCGTTTTGGTTGAGACGTCGCTGCCATTCTTCATTGATTTTGGCAGAGTTCGCAATTTCTTGTTCCAGCAAGTCGGTTTCAGTTGTGTAAGCCAAATCATCATTACTAATGACATTTTGGGCAGCAAACTGATGGGCATAGGCAAGTTTCTTCTGCAAGGCGGTGTTTGCTTGATTCAAGAAAACAGCACGTTCTTGTCGCTTTTGATTACGGGCTTCTATCTGGCTATTTTTCCACTGAATCCAGAAATAGCGCACCAGCGGTATTGTTAGGAAAGCAGAACCGTAGCCGAGTAATAACCAGTAAATTGACTTCACGAAAGCGACAAGCCCACCCAGTTGAGCCGCCACCTTACCTTTTAACATCGAACCCAGAACCAAGGCACCGACAATATTTACAATGCCCAGCCCCGCTGATGTCATAATTTGTCCGCTATCTGCTTCACTAAAGCGCCAGGGCTGTTCCCGTAGATAAGCTGCGACAGGCTGGGAATTCCGCTGCCGCGCTGTTGTCTGCAATTCTGGGAAGTGATAAACTATATCCCCTTCGGGACTAACTTGCGGTAGCCCGTTGAAGCGAGATAGCACTGGCAGCATATAATCTTCATACTCGCGGCTATAACCTTCTCCTAGGTTGTCCAAATAAGGGGCGATTTGTTCAGCGGTGACGGCTCCTTGGTTGTTGCGAATTACTTTAGCGATGTCTTGCCAGCGCTGTTCTTCTAAGTTGGCATTGGGATTGCCATCGCCAAATATGAAGGAAAACACCGCCTGCAAGAAATTCATCTTATTATTCCCTTCGGGCGATGACACTTGCCTACGTCTGGAGTATTGGTCGTAGTTGGGGTCAAAAAACCAGAACAGGTCAGGACCAAACCAGAAGTAGGGCATGAATGCCATGCCGCCGCCGTCGCCACCGTGTCTGCTGCTTCTGGAATTACTGCTGCCGTCACCACTGGAAGTGGCGGTGAAAAGGATAATGGCGATCGTCACAAAAATCAGGGCGATCGAAGCAATCAGGATTATCCCAAAAGAGATCCGAATTAGGTAGAATAGGATTCCCCAGATTTTTTGCCACCATTCCTTCAGTCGCAACCGCAAGAACTTATTTCGGAGAATCCCCCGAAAATTCTTGGGAAACAGGTAGACAATATCGCCCGTTTCTGCTACCTGCAAATGTGCCCCGCTATCGGCTGCCAGAGCGAGTAATCCTGGTTGAGCCAGATTGACGTTTAACCCAGCCTGGGCTACTACGTCTCCAACGGTGACGCGGTAGCCCAACTGTTCAACTGCTTGCATGATGGTGGGATCAGGAGCCATGCTCTTCCCTCGTTAAAATAATGCTTTATCCACTCTCAGTATAGAATTCCGATCGGGATAGCCTGCGCTAGATTGTCTGGGATGATAAAGCGATCGCTATGCCACAATCTTAATATAGATTATCTAAATGTTTGCTACACACCAGGGCCACGTTCGGCAGGGGATTGCCCCTACAGATATGTAGCAAGCATTTTTGGAAACGATATTAGAGTAAAGCATTTTTCAGATTAATAGAGGAAAATCATGGCATTCAGCGCCTATAAAACCATTGGTAACGTCATGAAAGAGTTTCAGATTAGCTCAGAGCAAATTCCATTTGTTGAAGAGATTAAATATCCCGCCCCAGATGGTTTTAAAGCAGAGATTGACTTTATGCGCCGCGAAGGAGCGATCGAGAACTCAGAGTTTGCTATTTGCGAGAATTTTATCTATCCCATCTTGAAGGATATCTGGAAAAATTATTACAAAAAATTTGTGCTTTGGAGTCACGAGCCACTTAATTATGATGAGAAACTATCAGGGATTCCAGACTATACATTAGCAAAGCGATCGCGGCTTGGTTCGGTTGTATTCGATCAGCCTTATCTCTTAGTGGTCGAAGCAAAACAAGATGACTTTACGGCAGGATGGGCGCAGTGCCTTGCTGAAATGATTGCTGTGCAAAAAATGAATGTAAATCCCGAACAAGTGATTTTTGGAATTGTCACTAACGGTCGGATATGGGAGTTTGGTAAATTGGAAATTGGTAAATTTACCCTACATCCTGACTTTTACTCAATTGGTGATATCGATCGCCTATTTGCAGCTGTGAACTTCATATTTCAACAATGCGAAGCTCAATTAAACCAGGTTATGTCTCTGACTCAAGCGTAGGGGGGCAACCACAGGGGGTTTGCCCCTACATATGCCCATTCTGCGTAAGTCCTGTTTATGCTAAATTAGCTATTGAACGGAACCAGCTCAGCAATTAACCCCAAACTACCAAAACAACTATGCCCAGAACTCAACGCAACGATAATTTCATTGACAAAAGCTTTACTGTAATGGCAGATATCATTCTGAAGATTCTGCCAGCCAATAAGAAAGCTAAAGAAGCCTTCGTCTACTACCGCGACGGCATGGCAGCTCAGGCGGATGGAGAATACGCCGAAGCCCTGGAAAATTACGAGGAAGCCCTGACACTAGAGGAGGACTCCTACGATCGCAGCTATATACTTTACAACATTGGGCTGATCCACACCAGCAATGGTGAGCAGGAGAGAGCCCTAGATTACTACCAGCAGGCAATTGAACTCAATCCCCGTCTGCCCCAAGCCCTGAACAATATTGCCGTGATTTACCACTATCAGGGCGAAAAAGCCAAAGAATCTGGTGATACTGAAGCTGCTGAAGTTTTGTTTACCCAAGCCGCTGAATATTGGAAACAAGCAATTCGCATCGCCCCCAATAACTACATTGAGGCACAAAACTGGCTGAAAATTACTGGTCGATCGCAAATGGATGTTTATTTTTAGTCATTTGTCTGTAGCACTGCCTCTACATATAGCAGTTCGTAGGGGCAATCCCCCTGTGGTTGCCCTATATATGCTAATCACCAATCACCTCTTACCCAATCAACAAACCTATGATTGACCGTGAGCAAGTTCATAAAGTTGCCCTTCTGGCTCGTCTGGAAATGACTACTTCAGAAGAAGAGCAATTTGCCATACAGCTAGGCAGCATTCTGGACTACTTTGAGCAGCTAAGTGAGTTAGATGTTACTAATGTCAAGCCCACTACACGGGCAATTGATGTCAGCAATATCACTCGCCCTGATAAATTATTACCCTATACAGATAGGGAAGCCCTGCTGAAAGAAGCACCAGAGCAAGAAGGGGACTTTTTCAAAGTTCCCCAAATCCTCAGCGCTGAATAAACCCGCACCCCGCCCCAGGGCGCTCACAGGTGTAGGTAATACCAAATCCGGGTATAATACCCCCCTTATCCTTTGCTCGTTCCCAGGCAGAGCCTGGGAACGGACTCTTTTCGGCTCTGCCGAAA
>CASBRB010000337.1 GCA_949127975.1 Oscillatoriales cyanobacterium PMM_0019
GTTCGTGATGGTGAACATTCTCATGACCAAAGTCACAACCATTCCCACAATGGCACAGATCCCTATGCCAATTTAGAGGAATATCATCATCGGATTTGGCAAGCGCCGTAGACTTTCGGAACTTTTGAAGCCTGCGTAGGCAAGCTACCCAACAGTACTGCTTCGCCTACGTTAACAGGACTTATCGCCAAAATATCCTTGAATCATATCCTGCCAACGCACCCAGTTTCATTCAGACGCTTGGCAAGAATTTGGGCATGGGGGTGCTGATGACGAGCTTTCTGGCGAGCAACTTCCCGATTTTGGTCAATGAAATAGTCACCGCTGTCTGGCTCAATATAAATAAACCAGTTTTGACGCTCCCCCGATTTCTAATCGGGGGATTCTTGGTTCAACGAGTCCACTTAAGCTGAGTTCCTTGCGGTACTTAGCCCAGAGGTGGTTCTCTCCCCAAGCGTTGACTTCCTCTGCGCCCCAGAGTAGTTGGATTGCTCCAAAATTTGCTTTAGTTTAAATGCTGGTCGTCTAGTTCCCATGAAGATTTTACCTATGACTGGAGAAAACTAGAACTGTGTCACTCCAAGCCAATATCTTCACTTGTCAAGGTGCAGCGTTTTGCCGTTAGGCGACTAGGTTTTTATACAGGTTTTTTACCTTAGCCTGTTACTATAAAGTTCTCATATCAATATTTTTTATCTCTCTACCTAAAGATAGAATTTGACGCTGCAATAAATTGCAGCGTGTTCACTTCCACCCCAGATAAATCACGGGGGCTTTCACGCTCCCGAACTATTTTAGGTAATGTTCTTTAACTAATTCCGGGTAAACTTGCCAGAAAATTTCCCGGCACCGTTGGGCAAACACTTCATCTTCAGCTTCCCGTCGAGCTAATTCTTTTTGAGGAATAGCCAGGCGATCCGAAAAAATTCTACTTCCAGGAGGTACTCGTATTTTAATTTTTTCGGTTATATTTACAACTTCTTGAAGATTGAAGAAGGCAGAAGGCAGGAGGCAGAGGGCAGAAGGACAATTCAGGAGGAGTTTGAATCTCCTCCTGAATTGTCGCCACTAAATCAAAGATTTTAGTGCGGTGTTCCACCTTGCTCCCAGTGCGGCAGAAGTCTCGTGCTTTGCCAGAAGGGCAAGCCTTCTGCCTTCTGCCCTCGACATAAAAGCCTTTCTTGTTCAACGGACTTGAGCATTAGCCTCCAGACGTAGAGGCAATCCCCAAGTGTGTTGCCCACTTGGGGCGGATTTCAGCTCTGACGACTGGTAACATTAATGTAAGCTATTGACATTAATCTAAAATCTAAAATTACCATGTCCAAAGAATTTACTATTGGGGACAAAGTCCGCGTCGTAGCATTACCGCCTTACGTCAAAACCGCTGAACCGATGCCGATGCTGCGTCCTCCTGATGTGATTCGCATGGGCGAAGAAGGGGTGGTGCTTGACAGACGTCCAGGGGGATACTGGGGTGTTCGCTTTGCTAAGGGAGCTTTTTTGATGGATAGCCAATATATTGAGGCTGTCTCGCTGAATGGTTCGTAGGCTATTCGCGTTAGCATCCTACTGATATTTAAGTTCTCCAAAATAGTTTCCGCTTGGTAAAGAATCTCACAACGTATGCTAGCAGCAAGGTATAAGCAACCCCTCTAATAATTCCTAAATCCGGTCTTAGAGTATTCTCTACAATCCAACTTTCAAGATGGATTAATACCAGAATAGGCAAAATAAAGTTAGCGAATCCCACGTAGGCAATCATGGGATTCTGTCCATTGTCAATTAATAGTTGCACTCTTTTTTGTTTCTTTAAGATGTCTATGATAATGGTAAAGGCAATCAAAACAAATATTGCCATACCAGCAGTTACAAAGTAGTAACTCATGGTAGGCGGGTCTTTTTTAATCCCACCCTCAAATGGCTCAAACAGTAAGCCAAGTGCTAGCCAATAGATCCCCCACAAGTAAAGAGATTTGAGTAATCTTTCGGTATTATTTTTAGGGCTAATAAATAAAATATAGCCGTCTAAACAAAGTATAGCACTCAGTAAAGTTGTTTGCCAAATTGCTCTAGATTGCAATCCAACCAGCAGAGTTAAACAGATAGCCAACATCAAGGCGATCGTGCTATATAAGCGAAAATTGCTCCTTGGTACTTTACTGTCATCATCTGTTTCTGGAGTTTGGCTCCAGGCGAGAATCAAATCGCCAGCAATAGTTCCAGGGATGACTAAAAACAAATAGTGCAAATACTCAAATTTGAAAATCCAGGGAACAGGTGATGAGTCCCAAAGATCCGCAATCCAACTATGATCGGAGGCGCACGGCGCTCCACCATGACAGGCGGACAAACGCATGGCAAGCAATAAGCCCATGAATCCAAGACGTAACCACACATTGGATTTAGTCATCAACCAAATTAGTGAGCCGAAAACGGCGAGATTAGTAAGTAGAACCAAAATAATATCGCTGCGACCTAGTGAAAACCTCATTTCAGCAGGGTCGAGATCTGGGTAGTGGAGGGTAGCTAGAAGTATCACTGCTACCAAGCAGGCACAAAGGGTAACTAATCTGTTATACTTCCCACAATTCCAAGATTCTGGCCAACGCACGAAGATAAAAAACATTAGGAAAAAGCCTAATAGAGCAATCCACCATACTTCTGGAGTTTGGGCAGTTGGTTCCGGATTGAGGGTAAACGGTCTAACATGCTGCAGAAATATCGCAAATACTCCTAAGCGCAATCCTCTTTTAAAAATTGATAAAACAATTTCGACCGTAGACCATCCTTTTTGAATGCGACTAGAAATTGCCAACGGTATGGCTGCCCCCAATGAAAACAAAAAGAAGGGAAATACTACATCAACCCAGGTTAATCCAGGTAGATTAGGATTAAAGATATGCGTTGGTGGTGGTTCTTGGGCGTGGTACATCCAGGTGGGTAACACCTGAAAGGGTATCAGACCTGATAAGGACATTGCCAAAATCGCTAATCCCCGGAGAGCATCTAGAGCATGGGCGCGTTTTTGAGGTACTACAGAATAAGATTGAGCAATGGTTTCCATTAAAAAAAACTAGCTGCCTTTACTAGAAATGACTAAATCGGTAATCAAAGGTAGATGCTCTGAACCAACATTCGGTCCTGTTCTAATATTCACTACTTTAACTTCTGGGCTGACTAAACAATGGTCTATTGGGATCGATAATAACATTGATAATAATAAAGGTAAAGGGGGTTGGTATGAAGAAAATTTTTCCTTTGTCGGCCATGTCGAGAGGATGCCAAACCCTTGCCGAGCATTACGTAGCCCTGTATTTTGGAGAAATCTTTTGTAGTACGCAGACCACATTGTGGTATTAAAATCTCCAACCATCACTACTGGGTTTTTCAACTGATGTATATATTGGCTGATTTCCTCTAGCTGTTGGTTACGAGACTTGAATAAAGTTGGTTCGAGTGGTGGGAGCGGTAATGGTGCAACCAGGGAGACAACTTGTTTGCTAATTGTAAAATCTCCTAAAATAATGGCATTTTTTTGATTGCCTAGACTGCTGATAATGGGATTTTCTAAAAAGCGCTTGCTATATACTGCTATGCCAACATTATCGGGATTAATCCTCCCGATCGGATA
Source organism: Oscillatoriales cyanobacterium PMM_0019 (assembly GCA_949127975.1). Taxonomy (GTDB): domain Bacteria; phylum Cyanobacteriota; class Cyanobacteriia; order Cyanobacteriales; family CASBRB01; genus CASBRB01. The sequence goes on from CASBRB010000337.1 coordinate 3,635, forward strand.
GGGGAGAATGTCATTTACTGCTGATAATTTTTCTATCCAAGTATTATTTATATTCAGTAAAACAGCAATATCTGGTTTTTCCGATCGCAGCAGTGAAATAACTTGTGCATAATTCTGATTTTTTGGGGTGATGTTACATAACAATATCCGTACTTTGTTGGTAGCCTCACCGACTCCAGCGAAATGCGGGATATACCAGGGGACAATTGCTACCAGATTAATCATTATACATACTAAGCCAATCAGTAAAAAATATTGCTGTCTGGTACTTGCTAGGAAAGCAAATATTAATAGACTGATTACTAAATATTGCAGTTTAAAGTTAGAAGCAATTTCTAAATATACATTACCTCCAGTTGAGCCAGCCAAAGAAAGTAGAGTAACAGCAATTATTACCAGGAGTAAGCCATAAGCAACTATGTTGTTTATTGGAGTTTTGAGCTTTTGTCGAACCAAACGCATCGGGAATGTCTCATCAAGAGGGAAGGGAGCAGGGGGGAAGGTGAGTTTTGTTCAGTGCCTCTACATATAGCGGTTCGTAGGGGCAATCCCCCGTGGTTGCCCCTATATATGCCCAGTCTGCGTAAGTCCTGATTATATCAGACTATGCTGGTTCTGCTGAATGCCTTAACATTTCTTATTAAAGTTAGTGGTAATTACTTAAAAAAAATTAACCTTTATCACTACAAATATTAGTTAAGCTGAAAGTTAAGAGAACAAGAATGAGGAAACCAATGACCGCTATCTCTGGTGTCGAACTAAAGCGACCCGCTTGGCAAACTATTGTCATTTTTACTTTAGCATTCTGGCTGAGCAGCAGCCTGGTTCTGGACTTGGTGATTATGCCTAGTCTTTACGCTACTGGCATGATGACTCAAGCGGGATTCGCTACAGCAGGTTATTCCATTTTTTGGATTTTTAATCGGATAGAGTTGCTGTGTGCAGCATTAGTGTTGACAGGTTTATTGGCTAATACAAGCACTCAAACAAATATCAGTCACAAAGGACGGCTTTCGATTATCTTATCAGCGCTCCTGGTGGCAATTGCAATAATTTATACCTACATTTTGGCTCCGGAAATGAGTGCGTTAGGGCTACACCTGAATCTGTTCGATTCCGCTCCTGTAACGCCTGCGGCCATGACTCAGATGCACGAAGCTTACTGGGTGTTAGAAACTCTCAAGCTGGTAATAGGTGGCACCCTTTTAAGCTGGTGCTATCGCCAGAAAGAACCCCTAACTTGACTAGAAGACTGCAAAAGTTAGACGCGAAAAGCCCTTCACCGATGTGAGGGGCTTTGTACTATTAATCCCATAGGATTTTCTCGTGACGTTCTCCCCCGCTAACCCTGACGGGTATAACGGGGGCTTCAAAGATAGAATATCCATTACTAACAGAGTAATCTATCTCTAAAGTTTCACAGTTCAACGGGTGAGTATCCTCTAGCCCTCCCTGTGCAGAAACCATGAGTCCCACGGCATGGTAA
>CASBRB010000338.1 GCA_949127975.1 Oscillatoriales cyanobacterium PMM_0019
AACTGCTCTGCCCAGTGACTGAGGACTGCCTTTTCTGCTGGTTCCCAGGCTCCTTTGATAAATTGTACGATCGCCACTCGGAAACCATGACCGAGCGATCGCATCACCATCCCCAAGGCTGCCGTAGTTTTTCCTTTACCATTGCCAGTGTGAACAATGATTAAGCCTTTTTCCTGGGAAGCCTGAGCTAAACGCTGCTCTTGCACTTCCTTGCGCCGCTGCATTTTTTTCCGGTGCTGTTCTGGATTTAGCGACGACGCTTCTGTAGCAACGGGATGTGAGTTTGTTTCCATCAAGCTTTTACCAACACAACTTTTATTGAGGACTTACGCATAGACTCTATTCTTCGGGTGGGTTAGCTCTCTTGGCGTCACCTACCATCCACCCTGCGGTGTGCGTGCGGAGGCCTTGTTATTGATTATTGTAATTAAAGGCGTTGGTCAAAAACATGATTTCAGGCAAGTTCGCAGTCAAACAGCCTACAATTATTATGCGGCTGTTATTAAAGATATTTTTTCGTGATTAAAAAAAAATCAAAAGCGCTAGGTAAGAAAATAGCACCTGCTCCCATGCCTGGGCAGATAGGCGTTGTCGAGCTAGTTGATAATTACTTCAGTGCCTACAACTCCGCTCGGATGCGGGAAATCTGCCACCTCCTCAGCCGGGAGGTGCTGCAAGAGGGCGTAACCGTAGGGCTCACCCTATCGGGAGCAATGACGCCTGCGGGTTTCGGGGTGGGGGTGTTGGCTCCGCTGGTTCGTAATGGCTTTATCGACTACATCATCAGTACTGGTGCCAACTTATACCACGATATGCATTACGGGTTGGGTTTCGATATCTATGCTGGCAATCCTTTTGTAGATGATGTAAAGCTGCGTCAGGAAGGCACAATCCGCATTTACGATATTATTTTTGCCTACGATGTGCTACTAGAGACAGATGCTTTTATCCGAAAAGTTTTGCAGGCAGAGCCGTTTCAAAAGCGGATGGGGACTGCTGAGTTTCACTACCTGCTAGGCAAATATGTCCGGGAGGTGGAAAAGCAAGTAGGGGTTCAGCATTCTTGCTTGTTGGCAACAGCTTATGAGTGCGGTGTTCCCATTTATACGTCTTCTCCTGGGGATAGTTCTATTGGGATGAACGTGGCAGCTTTGTCTCTGGAAGGTTCACCATTAATTTTAGACCCAGCGATAGATGTCAATGAGACAGCAGCGATCGCTTATGGCGCTCGTGAGTCTGGCACGGCAGGGGTAGAAGGAAAGAGCGCGGCGGTGATTATTGGCGGAGGTAGCCCGAAAAACTTCCTGCTGCAAACCCAGCCCCAAATTCATGAAGTGCTGGGATTAGAAGAGCGGGGACACGATTACTTCGTGCAAGTCACCGATGCCCGCCCAGATACGGGTGGACTTTCTGGGGCAACACCTAGCGAAGCTGTTAGTTGGGGTAAAATTGACCCTGAAGAGTTATTTAGCACGATCGTCTGTTATACAGATAGCACGATCGCTCTGCCTATCATAGCTGCCTATGTAATGAATCAATGCCAGCCTCGCCAGTTGAAGCGGCTGTATGACAAGCGAGAACAATTGCTGGAAAAACTGCGGGTTGACTATCTTGCAACTAAAACTCAGTCATCCAGTGATATTCCGCCTGCTGTAGCAGAGAGTGCAACCGATCCCGCAGTGGCCACCTATCCCTGCGGCAGGCTAATTCCTCATAAGTCGTAGCCTTTCTGTACATAACTATTGCAGGGCGAAGCATTGAGATAGAAGACCTGGGAAAATCCCGATCGATTATCGCCTGTGATGCTTCGCCCGTACCCCACAGGTTCCTTAAAACTCTTCTGGTAAATCGCGCTTGGCGAACTCGGAAGGAGGTCGATCGCTACTCCATGCCCACCAGACACAACCACATTGGCATTGGTAAAACTCCTGCCATTTTCGGCGATAATCTTCTGTCATCACAGGCGAGCGACGATTTATCCAAACCCGCTGCGCTTCCATACAGCTTGAACGACACTTAGGGCAGCAGAAATCGCGGGCGTGAATAGCAGATTCAGTCCATTCGGGAGGCGTAGGGGCAAAAGCATCCATTAGTTTCAAATTCCTATCAGCAACCAAGCCTTACCAGCTTGTTGGGCGATCGACAGTATTTCAAGTTACTTTGCCAACTTTAAAATCATACCGTATCTTCGATCAACTATCATCTGGTATGGATACTCGTCGGAGATGTAGAAATTTCTTGTGAGCAGCTTGTACCATGACTCCAGAACCTGAAATTCGCCGTCTGTTAGATGTAATGCCTGCCTCTGGTCGGATGTTGACGAAAATTGTCAGCAAACCAGAGCAACCCCAAGTCATAAATAGCCCGTTTCCGCTACCTTGGTCTCAAGCGCGACCTATTTTCATTAACTTTGATTTGTGGCGTCGGTTATCTAAGCCCCAGCGAGATATGCTGATCTTAAGCACTGTCAACTGGCTGACAAGCATTAAGTGGTTTAAGCCGGACTGGTATCAAGCAATCGTCATCGCAGGGCTAGTGGGCGGCATCTCGGAACTGGTGCAGACGGATGTATTAGGAGCTTTGGTTGCTGGTGGATTAACAGCGATCGCAGGTAGTCAAATCTGGCGTAACAGCCGCAGTGCCCAAACTCAGCTAGCTGCTGATGAAGCTGCCATCCGAGTAGCTATCAGGCGCGGCTATACGGAAACCGAAGCGGCACAGCACCTTTTATCTGCTATCGAAGCTATAGCACAGATCGAAGGTCGTTCTAGTTTAGATTTTACGGAACTAATCCGCTGCCAAAACCTCAGAGCGATCGGTGGTATCTCCCCTGTAGGTGTCCCCGATAGCGTAAAAAAAAGCGTTAGATAGCAAACTTATACATTTGCGTATACATCTGCTTATACATTGCCTCGCAACAATAGGAATGATTACCTTTATCATCCATTTTTTGCGTTTGGGCGATGTTCTGCTGCCCAGTTACGATCGTCCAAACTTTATCCTCTTTATCTCCTGCGGGAGTTCCCAAAATACATAATAAGTGCTACTCAACTCGTCCAAATCAGAAACAGTACTGTAGCACAGTCCTGAGAAAATTGGACGGGGTTGCCCCTTGACACTAACCGATATATCGTGATATGTTGGTATTGTCGAATAGTAGATGAAGTAATTCAAGGAGTTAATCATGTTCCGACACTTTCATCCTCGTGGGTTAGCACTAGCCTGGGCGGGAGCAAACGAAGCTTGCCCAATTCCTGTGAGCCATATATTTCAGCACGGAAGACATTTTGGTGGTGGCTGGGGAGACGAGCAGCGCACCCGTAGAGGTGACATCAAGTTCATGCTGTTGGAAATGCTCTCAGATCGCCCCCGGCACGGCTACGATCTGATCAAAGAGCTAGAAATACGCTTTGGAGGCTTCCGCCGTCTCAGTCCAGGATCGGTTTATCCCACCCTCCAGATGTTAGAAGAAGGCGGCTATCTCACCAGCCAGCAGGAAAGCGGCAAGCGGGTTTACACCATTACCGATAGCGGCAGACAACTACTCGAAGAACGTACACAGCAAACTTCGGAAACCTCTCCTAGGGATGTTTTTAGCAACTTTATGGGAGGCAAGCCGCAAGAATTTGTTGAGTTACGACGGGCGGCAACTGAGTTGGCTGACGCTGTCATGCAAGTCGCTCGTAGTGGCAACCTGGAACGAATGAAACTGGTACGCGATCGTTTGGAGCAGGTTAAACGAGATATTTATGCCATTCTTGCCCAAGAATAAGTAGGATTTTAGATTTTGCTCGTTCCTAGGCAGAGCCTAGGAACGAGCAAACATTGATTTTACGTTGAGAGTGCATAAGTTGATTTAATTCCTGATAAATTTAACCAACCGCAAACCCTGTATATTGCCTCACTAATGGTTCGTGAAATGCTAAAACAATATCTTCTTTAGGAACACCTAACTTAACTAGCTCATCTGCTATAGCAATCTCTGTTCCATCATGTTGTATCCATATTTTTCCATTTTTGATATCTAAATGCAACACGCAACCATAACGCCGTCGTCTATTTTTCCAACCTGAATAAACCAATTGATAATGGTCTCGATCGGTATCAAAAATAGTTTGTGTTTCCACATCCGTATCCGGTGAGCCTAAGTTAGCATAATCTTTCAATAATTTTTGAATATAGGCTCTGTAAGTTTCTAATTTATTTTCCATTGTACCAGCACCTCGTTAATTGGATCGTAAACTATTATTTTGACTTCAACCCGTTGGATTACAGTTTGAATAAACTGAAGAGAAAAAAAAGTTTGATAAGTTCCTAAAGGAACAGCTAAGTATAAATTACGTTCTGGTTGTCCATCTTCTAATGCTACACGATAATTGATAAACTGTCCGATGGCAGTATGGAAGTTATAAATATTTGAAGTGGCAGTGAAGCTTTTAATTTCAACTGCTATCTTTTCCCCATTTTTTTCGGCTGCAATTAGTTTTTCTGCCCCTAAATCAACATACATTTCGACCCCACCCACCTGAAGCTTCAAGGGGTCGTCAGTAATTACCCAACCTTCTTTTTCTAGTCCTTTTCTAACGGCATCGTGAAAAATATCTTTAGCAGCCATTGTAATTTAGACGGATAGTTCTAGTTTCAAGTATAACAATTCTCGATCAACAACAACCGATAATCGGGGTGAAATTTCTCCGACAGCCCGCCTCTGGTTTTAACCAATAAAATTGGATAAGCCTATTTTCGGTAATGAATTCAGTCCATTTTAATGGACTTTAGATATTAGCCCGCCACTTGAGTGGCGGGCGGACTAGGATATCAACCAATCAGCCTACAAATGCTTAATGTCAATCCATTGTTGGCATTTTACTCAAAATGCGATCGCACTAAGTACGTCAGGGCTGCAAAGGAGTAGTGAGGACTAAAGTCCTCACTACGAGCCTTTTTTGATAACACTAAGCTTAGTTATGCCAAATTAAATAGCAAGAATTCTGCACTCTCCGAAGTGCTGATTTCCAGAAGTTCTTGCCCGCTGACTGCTGCGGCATCGCCTTCTGTAAGAGCATAACCGTTACAGGTTACTGAACCCCGCGCTACATGTAACCAAGCGTGACGATTTGGTGGCAAATCATATTTTATCCGATCGCCCCCTTCCAAAACAGAAGCATACAGGGAGACATCTTGATGAACTGTCTGATTTTCCTTAGTGGCGATGATGAAGCTCCACGGCTGCTCGTTATAGGAGGAAGCTGCCCATCGTGCGGCTTCCAGCAGGCTTTGTAATTTACTCGGCTCTACCATTTTGTCGGAGAATGCCCTCGGACTCCAGCGCCGTTGCAGCAGTTCGTGAATGGGATATTTGGTATTGGCAGGTTTTTCCATTTTTTTGCTCTGGCTTATTTACACAGGACGCTAGGCATATATAGGGGCAACCACAGGGGGATTGCCCCTACGACGCTAGGCATATATAGGGGCAACCACAGGGGGATTGCCCCTACGACCCTAGGCATATATAGAGGCAGCACGTCAGTCCTGTTACACTTACTTTATCGTGTATATAATTATTATGTAAAGTACATACTTTAAAGTAAGATAGTACCCAAAAAGATACTATGCAAAGCAAAACGGAAAGCAACTATAAGATGAGTTGTACTGTAGAAACCACCCTCAAGGTGATTGGGGGACGTTGGAAAGTCTTAATCCTGCGGGAGTTGTTTCAAGGTGTCAAACGTTTTGGTGAGCTGCATCGAGCTTTGAATGGCATTACCCAAAAAATGCTCACCCAGCAACTGAGAGAGATGGAACAAGACGGGCTGATTCATAGAGAAGTCTATCTACAAGTTCCCCCTAAAGTGGAATATTCTCTTACTGATTTAGGAAAAACGCTGCAACCTATCCTTGAGGCGATGCACAATTGGGGAATCCAATATTTGAATAAGACAAAAGAATTCGATCGGGAGTCCGTTGCTTCCCAAAATTGTTCTGAATTTAGTCCAGTTAATCAGAGAGTCTAAAAATGAGTTACTACGTTATCTACGATGGCAACTGCAATCTTTGTGTTACGCTAGTGCAACAGTTGGAAAATTTAGATCGAGGTCAGCTATTCCAGTATATTCCGATGCAGGATGAGGAAGCTTTAAAAAGTTTTGGGATTACTGCAAAAGATTGTGAAATGGGGATGATTTTGATTGATGCTGATGTTCAGTCGCATCGGTGGCAGGGCAGTGATGCCGCTGAAGAAATTGGACGATTATTGCCAGCAGGAGAGGTGTTTGTTAATGCGTATCGAGCTTTACCTGGGGTAAAATGGGTGGGCTCGCGCTTTTACGAACAAATTCGCGACAACCGTTACCCCATCTTTGGCAAGCGTAGGAATACCTATCAATCTGTTTACCCAGTTGGCGGTTGTGCTACGGGCAGTTGCTCTAATTAGGCGTCAGTGCTGTTGAATAAATCAAAGACTTGGCGGCAGAAGTGCTTTAGCTTTTCACCCACTTCAGAAATCGGCTGGGATGCTCCCTCCAAACGCCACTGCTCAACGGTGGAAAGTCGCCACTGTTTGCCGCGATGATCGAATCCCGCCGCTTCGACGCCGATAACGCGACGAGAGGCATCTAAAGGATCTTCGTAAAAACGTATTTGTACCAAGATGCTTCGACTCTGGAAGCGTCTACTCCAGCCTGGGAAGTGAAAGCCGATGTCTATTGAATCCGGATCGACTAATTCTCTGGTATCGGGATCGTTTACCCAAGGTTTCAAATCTACCTTAGCATCTGGAAATTCAGACTTGAAGAGATTGACTACGGCAGCAATTTTGGTGGCGGTTCTGATGTTGGTAGCTTTTTCCGCTGCATTCACTCGCAACACTCCTAGGTTGAGTTGGCTAGGTTAATATACTTACCTAGTTTAGCGGTTGATTATCTAAAATAGATCGGGAAGCCCAAAACCACCGTGATAAATCCTGTAGTCTACTTTCCTTCCAAGTAATCCAAGTCTCGTTACTACCCAAGAGGGAGAGAGAGGGAGAGGGGAAGAGAAATCCATTACCCTCTCCCTCTCCCTTTCCCTCTTACCTACACCTGTGAGTTGGGGGGTGGGGAAGCTGATAACGGGGAGTTTTTCTCAATAGCATTAATCAGCAGTACCTGGTTATTCTGTTTAGCCTTACCTGACTTGGGAGAATATTTGCTCTTCTCAAGTCCCCTATCTCTGCTCAAGTCAGTAGCAGATAAGAGGCTCTTGGCAGCTAATCGATCGGTATAACGCTCAACAATCTTAGAATCAGGTGACAATTGCTGAAGCCATGCTTCTATTTTATCTGCGAGTTCCTCATCACTATCGCTCGGTTTTTCGGTGAATGCTTTCAGTTCACTCCAATGCTCTGAAAACAAACCTGACTCCTGCTCAATTAAATCACTAAAAGCTTGAATTGTTGCTGTATAACCAGACATTTCCTGAACTCCTTGTCCAATTGCACAAAATGCTATCCAATGGTGGGGCGACTGTTGACACTCCCCGCACTAAAGTGACGGGGATTCTTGGTTCCCGGAGGGAACTTGCCCAGACAGGATTTCTCCTACCTGAGTAGAGGTTCCCTCTCCCCAAGCGTTCAGGTCTTCGACCC
>CASBRB010000339.1 GCA_949127975.1 Oscillatoriales cyanobacterium PMM_0019
CACAAACAACTGATTCGTAAAGAACGCTCTGCTGTTGAAATTACTCAAGAGGCGCTAAACCGTATTGAAGCGCTGGAACCGAAGTTACATTGTTTTTTGTCCTTGACGCCGGAACACGCCCTAGCACAAGCTCGCAAGGTGGATGCTTTAATCGCCGCAGGTGTTGAAATCGGTATGCTGGCTGGGATTCCTATTGCTATTAAGGATAATATGTGTACTCGGGGGATTCGCACTACTTGCGGCTCCCGTATTCTAGAAAATTTTGTGCCGCCTTATGAGTCTACGGTGACTCAAAAACTGTTGGACGCTGGGGCGGTAATGGTGGGTAAAACTAATCTTGATGAGTTCGCGATGGGTAGTTCCACCGAAAACTCGGCTTATCAAGTTACTGCTAATCCTTGGGATGTAGAGCGAGTTCCGGGGGGTTCCTCTGGTGGCTCGGCGGCAGCAGTGGCAGCAGAAGAGTGTGTGGTTGCCCTCGGCTCTGATACGGGTGGTTCTATCCGTCAACCTGCTTCTTTTTGTGGGGTTGTGGGGTTGAAACCTACTTATGGGCTGGTTTCCCGTTATGGGTTGGTGGCTTATGCTTCTTCTTTAGATCAAATTGGTCCTTTTGGACGTACTGTAGAAGATGCAGCTATATTGTTGGGAGCGATCGCTGGTTACGACCCCAAGGATTCCACTAGCCTCAACGTCGAAATCCCCGATTACTCCAAATTGCTAAAACCAAATTTTCGCCCTCGTGGTGTCCTGCGAATTGGTGTGATTAAAGAAACTTTTGGCGAGGGTTTAGATTCTGTAGTTGAACAAGCTGTTACTAATGCGATCGGAAAGTTACAAGAATTGGGCGCGGAAATTCATGTAGTTTCCTGTCCTAGGTTCCGCTACGGTTTGCCCACCTACTACGTTATTGCTCCTTCGGAGGCTTCTGCTAATCTCGCTCGCTATGACGGCGTTAAGTATGGTTTCCGGGCACCAGATGGGGATAATCTTCTGTCCATGTATACCAAAACTCGTGCCGCTGGTTTCGGTGCAGAAGTCAAGCGGCGGATTATGTTGGGTACTTATGCCCTTTCTGCTGGTTACTACGATGCCTACTATCTCCAAGCTCAAAAAGTCCGAACTTTGATTAAGCAGGATTTTGAGCGTGTATTTGAACAAGTAGATGTTTTAGTGTGTCCCACTGCTCCCACTACTGCTTTCAAAGCTGGGGAAAAAACTGACGATCCCTTGAGTATGTATCTATCTGATTTGATGACTATACCAGTTAATCTTGCTGGTTTACCAGGTTTGAGTATACCCTGTGGCTTTGATGAACAGGGGCTACCAATTGGTATGCAACTAATTGGCAGAGTCTTGCGAGAAGATTTACTCTTACAAGTGGCTTATACTTATGAGCAAGCAACTGAATGGCATCAACGAAATCCACAGCTAAATTAAATGGCTCTACAATACTTAGGGTGATAAAAAAATCTTATCTATACAGTACTGTAGCAGACTGGGCATATATAGGGGCAACCACAGGGGGATTGCCCCTACCAACCTCTATATGTGGCGTTGTAGGTTGGGTTGAGGAACGAAACCCAACTTTAAGGTCAGTACTGTAGCAGAATGGGCATATATAGGGACAACAACAGGGGGATTGCCCCTACGAACCGCTATATGTAGAGTCCGTCCGTAAGTACTGATAATGTTATAATCTTACTGACTGTGGGCGAACAAGAGTGTTCGCCCCTACTAGGTGACTTGTGACTCCCATGTTGTCTTTTGTTGGTCTCCACACTCATAGTGATTATAGTCTACTCGATGGTGCCAGTCAGCTACCCGAACTGGTGGAACAAGCCGTTAAGTTAGGTATGTCGGCGATCGCTCTGACAGATCACGGTGTCATGTACGGTGCGATCGAACTAATTAAACTATGTCGGATTCACCATATCAAGCCGATTGTCGGCAACGAAATGTATGTAATTAATGGCGATATCCATCAGAAAAGGCGCTACCAAAAATATCACCAAGTAGTTTTAGCTAAAAATAATCAAGGCTATAAAAATTTAGTCAAACTGACAACAATTTCCCACCTTAAGGGTGTCCAGGGAAAAGGTATCATGGCTCGCCCTTGTATCAATAAAGAATTGCTCTCGGAATATCGCGAGGGGCTGATTGTTACCAGTGCTTGCTTAGGCGGTGAAGTGCCTCAATGGATTTTGCGGGGAAAACTAGAAGAAGCTCGTAAAGTAGCTCAGTGGTATAAAGATACCTTTGGCGAAGATTACTACCTGGAAATTCAAGATCATGGTTCCCAAGAAGACCGGGTGGTTAATGTGGAAATTGTTAAAATTTCGAGGGAACTGGATATTAAAATTATTGCTACCAATGATTCACATTTTACCTCCTGTTACGATGTAGAAGCACACGATGCTCTGCTGTGCATCCAAACTGGCAAGCAAATTATTGAAGATAATCGGATGCGCTACAGCGGTACAGAGTATCTCAAGTCTGCTGAAGAGATGGCAGCACTGTTTCGAGATCATCTGTCGGATGAGGTAATTAGAGAAGCGATCGACAATACTGTAGAAATAGCCAATAAAGTCCAGTCTTACAACGTTATGGATGAGCCTCGGCTACCCAACTATCCCATCCCTTCCGGGCACACAGCCGATACCTACCTAGAGGAGATTACCTGGAAAGGACTCTTAGAACGGTTCAACTGCCGAAATCGAGGAGAGATATCCGTTAACTATAAAGAACGGCTGGATCGTGAACTGAAAATTATCCAGCAAATGGGATTTTCTACCTACTTTTTAGTAGTCTGGGACTACATTAAATATGCCAGAGATAACGCCATACCCGTGGGACCTGGAAGAGGTTCAGCGGCAGGATCTTTGGTTGCTTATTCTCTGAAAATTACCAATATAGATCCTGTTCATCACGGGCTGCTATTTGAACGATTTTTGAACCCCGAACGAAAATCAATGCCCGATATCGATACAGATTTCTGCATTGATAAACGAAACAAAGTGATTGAATATGTCACCCAAAAGTACGGTGCTGACAGAGTGGCGCAAATTATCACCTTTAACCGTATGGCTCCTAGAGCTGCGTTGAAAGATGTTGCCAGAGTGCTGGGTATTCCCTATGGTGAAGCCGACAAGATGGCAAAGTTAATCCCAGTATCGCGGGGCAAACCAACCCCACTCAAGGAAATGATCTCCGATCTCACCCCGGTACCGGAATTTAAAGCAAAATACGACAACGATCCCAGCGTTCAGCACTGGCTTGATATGGCTATACGGATTGAAGGAACAAACAAAACCTTTGGGGTACACGCCGCTGGTGTAGTGATTTCATCGGAACCGCTGGATGAAGTTGTGCCACTGCAAATGAATAATGACGGCTCAGTGATTACACAATATTTTATGGAGGATCTGGAATCACTAGGTTTGTTGAAGATGGATTTTCTGGGTTTGAAAAACCTGACTACGATCCAGAACACCGTTGAATTAATTAAGAAGACAAGAAATCAAACTGTCGATCCAGATAGGGTACCTATTGAGGAAAGAAAAGCTCAAAGAACCAAAGGTACTTTAAAGAAAGTACCGGAAGATATTAGAAAGACTTATGAAATTCTAGGTAAAGGTGATTTAGAAGGCATCTTTCAGTTGGAATCTTCTGGAATGCGTCAGATAGTGCGGGAATTAGCACCTGATAGTATAGAAGATATTTCCTCAATTCTAGCTCTCTATCGACCGGGACCTTTGGATGCGGGGTTGATTCCTAAGTTTATTAACCGCAAACATGGTAGAGAAGCATTAGACTATGCTCACCCATTGTTAGAGCCGATTTTGAAAGAAACTTATGCCGTACTGGTATATCAAGAGCAAATCATGAAAGTAGCTCAAGATTTAGCAGGTTATTCTTTGGGACAGGCTGACTTACTACGGCGTGCAATGGGCAAAAAGAAGGCTTCGGAAATGCAGAAGCAACGAGAAACTTTTATTGATGGTGCGACTAGAAACGGAGTTTCCCAAAAAGCTGCCTATGAACTATTCGAGCAGATGGTACTTTTTGCAGAGTATTGTTTCAACAAATCCCACTCAACTGCCTATGCCTATGTAACTTATCAAACTGCCTACCTAAAGGCAAATTATTCTGTTGAATACATGGCAGCGTTGTTAACTGCTAATGGTGACGATCAGGATAAGATCAAGAAATATATAGAGGGCTGCCTCAAGTTAAATATAAATGTCGAGCCACCGGATATTAATAGCTCGGAGGTAGATTTTACCCCGTCGGAAAACAAAATCTTGTTTGGGCTGTCGGCTATCCGCAATGTGGGACAGGCGGGAGTTGAGTGTATACTAGCCGCACGGGAGCGGGGTGGCGCGTTTAAGTCATTGGCTGATTTGTGCGATCGTGTGAACCTACAAACTGTCAACAGCCGCGCCCTGGAATCCCTAATCAAATGCGGAGCTTTTGATAAAATTGAAGCCAACCGAAAAAAACTCACAGAACACCTGCATTCGTTAATCTCTTGGGCGCAAAGCCGAGCCAAAGATAGAGAAATTGGGCAGTTGAATTTATTTGACTTACCAGGAGACACCACCAAAAAAGTCCGCTTTGAATCCGCTCCTGTAGCTACTGATTGCCCTGATTTCACAAATGTAGAAAAATTGCAGATGGAAAAAGAACTGCTGGGCTTTTTTGTTTCCGATCATCCTTTGAAAGCAGTGCAAAAATCAGCCCAACTACAAAAGCTCGATCCTGTTAGTCTCATCAATTTGGAAGAGCACCGGGCAAAGACAAAAGTTATAACTATTGTAATGGTGACAGAAATTAAGCTGATAATGACTAAGAATGGCGATCGCATGGCATTTCTACAAATTGAAGACCTCAGCGGTAAAGCCGAAGCCATAGTATTTCCGAAAATTTATGAAAAGGTTGCCTTATCCCTAGTGACAGATGTTCCTGTAATCATCGAGGGCAAGAAAGAGCAGCGAGACGAGGATCTTCAGTTGATTGTGGAAAATATGACTTTAGTTACAGCAGAGCAGCTAGTAGCAAACGAAGATTTTGGACACCAGAATCACGAAACCAACCAAGAAGAAAATTTATTTGATAAACAGGAGTACTGTTTGCCGATGGATGTGGATCAGATAGTAATAGTAGAAATGACACCAGAGCAAGTAAACGATGACCAACAAATAAAAAATCTATCAGTGATTTTGTCAGAATTTTCAGTCAAAACAAAGAAAGCCAAAATTCCGGTAGTCGCTATGGTGGCAACTGAAAACTTATGTGAATATGTTTGCTTCGGAGAGGGGTTTTGGGTGGAAAACCAGAACGATGCTGTGGCAATGCTCAAAGGTAGCAAATTTAACGCTAAGGTTCACAAGTTCCTAGATTTTTAATTAGTTTTGATTGTCAACTAACCTAGGTGCGATCGCTCAATGTAAAACGTTTCTTCTTTGCTTTTGAGGGCTAAAGCCCTCACTACGAACGAAAAAGTTGGTATTGAGGACTAAAGTCCTCAGTTCGGATGCAGGAACTCCTCGACAAGAAAAAATCAGATATCCTCACCCCAGAAGAAGTCATCGAACTAGAGACTATCGGTGAACTGGATAATATTTTCAGCTATATCAATACCGTCATTGCTGCTCAAGCGAATGGCCATTCCTAAGTCTCTATATGCTCAGGTGCGGCAACGCGCTCTATGCAAAAGGCGATGTCGTTCTGGTTGATAAAATGCCTACCTTAAGCTGTCATGCCAATAATGAAAAACCCAAATTCTAATCGCGATCGTTATATATGGGATAACTTGAACGAGCCTTTTGCTCCGCAGTCTAACAGAACTCGCGCCCTACTGTTTTTTGTACAAAGACTTGATTTCCTCCAACTCTAAATCCACCTGAGTACTCAACTTACTAGGGGCGGGTGGTTTCTGAGAAATTGGTTCCTGGTTTTCGCTTTTCGGCGGGGCAGGGTTAAGAAACTCAGATGAAAGCTCGGCTAATTCCTCATGAATTTTGCTGCTTTTAGATGGAGTAACTGGCGTTACGATAACTGTGGCAGCGTTGGATGATGCAACTTTAGGCAATACTGGTGTTGCTGGTGTCGGGCTGATTAATGGTGCAGCTTGATGCTGCTGAAAATTCAAATCTTTGAAAACTTCAGATGCTGATTGATAGCGCCGACTAGGAACAGTCTCTATCATTTTATCCAGAATTTTCCCTAGAGCATCACTGACTTTTGATGTCAAGTATTGCCGCCATACCCAGGTATCTTTATTAATATCATATAAGTCAAAAGGAGACATCTGGGTTAATAAATGAAGGCTGGTGACACCTAAACTGTAAATATCGCTGGCAAAAACAGCTTGTCCTTTAAGTTGTTCGGGGGCAACATATTCAGGGCTACCAATGCTAGTTCCAAATTGCTGCATAGGAAGACCAGCGACATATTTAGCAGCACCGAAATCTACTAAAATTAGTTTGCCATCAGTACGGCGGCGAATAATATTTTCTGGCTTGATGTCCCGGTGAATCACCTGTCGCTCGTGGACAAATTGTAGCACAGTTAACAAATCATTGAGCAATTGCCAAATTTGAGCTTCGTTGAAAGCACCAGTTTGAGCCAATTCTTGGGCTAAATTTTGCCCGTCGATAAACTCTTGTACCAAATACTGCCACGGTTCTTGGGTAAAATGAGCCAGTAGTTCTGGAATCTGGGGATGTTTGCCCAACTCATCCAGCCGTACCGCTTCTTGATTAAATAACTCAGATGCCTTTTTTACAGTTTTCGTGCCTTGGGCTTGGGGGAAAAACTGCTTAATCACGCAACTAGGTTTAGAGGGTTTATCCTCATCAATAGCGAGAAAGGTTCTGCCAAAGCCACCTTGCCCAATCGGCTGAATGGTACGATATCGTTCTTTGAGCAGTAGCTTTGAGCCACAACTGAGGCAAAACTTTGTTCCCTGTGGATTTTGTGGCTGCGAGCAATTGGGATTAAGGCAGTAGCTCATAAAAATAACCTATCAGGAGACTTATCTTTATTTTGCCGTGCTTACGGGCGAGGCGTCTGCTTTTTTATCAATTACTGCCTGTCGGAAGCCCAGCAAAACTAGAATATTTGAGAGCGTTAAGAAAAACTCCGCACCACCATGCAGCCAATCGACATTGGCTAAAGATACACCCAAGGTAACTTTGGAGTAAATTCCAGCGGGAATGGTGATGCCGACAAAGACTAGAATCATGTAAAACCCAATCAAGGCTAAACGCGGCATCTGCCTAGAGCGGGTAATAAACCACAAAAAACCTAAGTAAGGAAACAGGGATAGGACAAACAAGTTACTTTGCAACATAATTGCCTTTATTTTCTGTTACACGCCGATTTTTGGTGATGAACGCCAAATCCACCAAGCGGCAGCGCAAAGGGTACAGTTACCAACTACCGTCATAGCAGCTTGGAGCGTGACGAGCCATGCTAGAGATTCAGTGTTGTCAAAAAAGTGCCAGGTGCAAGCACACATAGCGCTGACTAAAGCTGGTAGCATGGCGAAAGAGAAAGCTCTCCAGGCGCGATTGCCGCTGACTTCGCCATAAGTCCAGATAAACCAAATGGCGGCAATCCACTCGATAACGCTAGAAACGTGAATAATCCAAGTAGGTATTGAAAGTGCGTGCATGAAGCAGTAGTCAAGTTAACAAAAGCTGGTACAGTTGGAAAATGAAGCAGATTCAGGCAGTTTTGTGCGGATATTACGGAAAAGGCAATGGCGGCGATGAAGCATTGCTAGCATCGCTGTTGCAAATGTTACCAGCTTTTGTGACGCCTTTGGTTCTCTCTGGGAATCCTAATGAGACGCACAATCGCTACGGGGTGGCAGCTTGCTCGCGCTTCCAGGCGTTATCCGTCCTCGAAGCTCTACGCCAGTCAGATGCCTTAATCTGTGGCGGGGGCAGTTTAATGCAAGATACTACCAGTACCGCTAGTTTATTATACTACGGTGGCTTGATGGGATTATCACAGCGGCTAGGTTTGAAAACCATTGCCTTGGCACAAGGAATTGGCCCGATAAAACGTCCCTTGAGTCGCTGGATAGCCCGACGAGCTTTTGGTGGTTGTACTGCGGTGAGTGTTCGC
>CASBRB010000340.1 GCA_949127975.1 Oscillatoriales cyanobacterium PMM_0019
AGTACTATCCAACAAGGACATCAATAAAGGTTCGTAGTGAGGGCTTTAGCCCTTATAAAGGTTCGTAGTGAGGGCTTTAGCCCTTATGCAGGTTCGTAGTGAGGGCTTTAGCCCTTATAAAGGTTCGTAGTGAGGGCTTTAGCCCTTATAAGCTGAATACAAGGAACTTAATTTAAGTGGACTCAATGAACTAAGAATCTCCTGGTTTTAAACCGGGAGAGTGTCAACAATCACCAATTCTAAGTATCCAACTGTCCCGCTTTGGACTGATAGCTGCCCCTACAATGTTGGGTTTCGTTCCTCAACCCAACCTACAACTACTGTTCCGCTTTGGACTTATAGCCGCCCTACAATGTTGGGTTTCGTTCCTCAACCCAACCTACAACTGAATAATTTAATAGTGCCCGATCCCGCCCCGGACAGAGGTTTTTTTGGTTGAGGGTCAAATGTAAATAATTGTAAAGAAATCGAAAAAACACGTCGCACGCGCCTGATTATC
This sequence comes from Oscillatoriales cyanobacterium PMM_0019, assembly GCA_949127975.1. GTDB lineage: Bacteria > Cyanobacteriota > Cyanobacteriia > Cyanobacteriales > CASBRB01 > CASBRB01. The sequence continues at coordinate 500 of CASBRB010000340.1, forward strand.
AAATAGCAGTCAAAAACGACTAAAAGGCTTGAGTGCTATCAACCGGATTAAATTCCGCGTCTTGCGTAAAGGAAATATATGGGAAAAAATTTACGCGCTCTCTTATCACTGGTGCTGATATGAATGTTGCTGCCGTTGTTTCTCCAATGTACAACTATCCAGCCCACAACGGCTCAACAAGCAACCGGCGATAAATTATTTGGCGTGGTTGAGGAAAATATCGCAGCTAACCCTGGAACGGGTAAACCCTCGCGTATCCAGCAGATGCAGCTTGTCGGCGCGAAAGTGGTTCGGTTACCTTATTCTTGGCGTCTGATGGAAGGGGAAGGCAAAGGCAAAACCCCGCAATGGTTTTGGGATGGGCTAGATGCAGATGTGGCGGCGGCTGAAAAAGCAGGTATTAAAGTGATTCTTGAACTAGCACAAACTCCCTGTTGGGCTTCCTCCGATCCCCAGAAAAAATGTAGTAGCCAAGATAATGAAGCTACCTGGAGCTATCGCCCTACCAACGTCAATGACTACGCGGATGCTGTAGGTCGGCTAGCTCAGCGATATGGTAGCAGAATATATGCCTGGGAAATTTGGAACGAACCCAATTTATTAGGTAACTATCGCAACCCGGAATGTGGTGGGAGTGGCACACAGCGAGGTATATGTTCTCGCCCCGCCGCCATGAACGATCCCTGGAATACCCATGTTAGTCTGGCAATTGCCCCACAGTACGCAGAACTTGTCAAAGCTACTTACCGCAAGCTTAAAGCCATTAACCCAAACGCTATCGTGCTGGCAGGCTCCCTGGCTGGGAGTGATGTGGATTATTTAAATCAATTGTACTCTTCTGGCATCAAAGGCTACTTTGATGCTCTCGCCATGCATCCTTATACATCAACCTACGATGTTAGCCCCGGCGATCCAAAGTACGGTTGGGAGTACGGGCCTGATGAGTGTTCCTCAAATCCAAAGGTATCAAAGTTTTGGTGCTTTAAACAAGGGGTTGAAAGCACTCGGCAAGCAATGCTTGCCCAAGGAGACAACAAACCTATCTGGTTTAGTGAGTTTGGCTTTAGCAGCGCCACCCCACAACTTGGTAGCGCTGTTGGCTGGAATGGTGCTGGGTTGCAAGGGCAGGCAACCTATTTGCAAAAAGCGATCGACATTATTCGCGGTTGGGATTTTGTCAAAGTCGCCTGTTGGTATCAATTGGTTGACCGATCTACCAATAACGAGCGTGAAGCAATGTTCGGACTTTTCGATACCCAACAGAACATTAAACCAGCAGGTGTGGCTTTTAAACAGGCTGTCGCTTCCAATAAGCCAATTCTGCTATCGCCACAGGGAGACATTAACACTAACATACCTACTTTCACTTGGCAGGCAGTACCTGGAGCTACTCTTTATAAGCTCTGGGTGAATGAATACAGCTCGCCTAGTGTACCCGGTAAAATCGATCGCAATTTTACCCCGGCTCAAGCTAACTGTACTTCGGGTAGTACATGCAGTGTGAGCCCGGTCGTGCAATTTGCATCAGCAAGCGCGGAATGGTGGATAACTGCTTATTTTAACAACGGGACTTCCCAACTGGGCGACAGTATGAAGTTCACTGTCAAAGCCTCCACCTCCAAGCCAGTGCAACTTAGCCCCAAGGGAACTATTTCAACTAAGCAACCAATCTACCGCTGGCTACCATTTCCTGGTGCAACCCAATACTTTATCTGGGTTAATCAATATGGCTCCAAGACAAGTGATGCAGTGCCAGGAAAAATCCAAGTTACTGTTACCCCCTCTCAAGCAAAATGTTCTGCTAGTGGATGTAGCTTTCAACCATCAACGGCACTCATCCCTGGTGGAGCCGAATGGTGGGTAACAGCAATTTCCGCGACGGGTAATAAAACGGTTAGTGATGGATTGTATTTTCAGATTCAGAACTAAGACGTTGATGTAGTAAGCTCTGTCATATCTCGTTGCCAAGAACTTGGCTGGCGCAAGGTCGTGTTAAGATAGGCAATTTATTTTTGCCTATCTGCACGTTTTTACGTGTAAGACGATTAATCCAGCGTTAACTAGCGATCGCTATGATTCAAACCATACCAAAACTACTAACTTTTGAAGAATTTTTAGAGTGGAAGCCAGAAAACGGGCGCTATGAATTGCATAACGGGGTAGTTATTGAAATGCAGCCGACAGGTAAGCACGAAGAGATTGTCGAGTTTTTGGACACAGAACTAACTAT
>CASBRB010000341.1 GCA_949127975.1 Oscillatoriales cyanobacterium PMM_0019
CTCTTGTAGGGTGCGTTAATGAAATGTAACGCACCTATGCTAATTTTCGGTGCGTTACGCTCACGCTAACACACCCTACTCAAGGGCAACGAAGAGCCATAACTTTGATTTTATCAAAATTTAGTAGGATATATATGGAGCCAAGCCAGCAATATATCCCAGATGCAGACAGGAACTGAATCTCCAGAATCAATCAACATAGATTTTCAGCAGTATTGGTTGAGCCTGAAACGACGCTGGCTACCTGCGGCGGCTGTTTTTGGCTCAGTTGTCGCGCTGGCAACTGTGATGGCATCATTCCAAAAGCCAGTTTATACGGCTGAAGGCAAGCTGCTGTGGAATTTAGACAGAAACACATCCTTAATCGGGTTGGGCAAAGAAATAGAACAAAATGATAGCTTAGGACAACAGAGTAACCAAAACCCTATAAATACACAGATGGAGGTGATTCGCTCCACGCCTATCATCAAAAAAACTATTAATGCACTTCAAGTTAAAGATCGACAGGGTAATCTAATAAAACCTGGTGAAATTCAAGGTAAACTAAAACTAAAAAATATTCCGGGAACCGATGTTGTGATGCTTTCTTATAGTGACAAGAACCCCCAGCAAGCAGCATTGGTAGTCAACAAACTGATGAGCCTCTATATAGAGAACAATATACTTACAAACCGCGCTAAGGCAACTGCTGCTGGTGAATTTATTGCTAAGCAGCTACCTAAGAATGAAGCTACCGTTAGTCAAGCAGAAGCAGCTTTGCGCAAATTTGAAGAAGAGAACAATATTGTAAATATCCAAGAAGAAAGCGTATTGGATATCCATATTGTTAAAGATTTGGAAAGTAAAATTACCCAAACCAGGGCTGAACTTGCAGATGCCAACTCTCGCTCCGTCGCCCTCCGCAGTAAAGTGGGACTGGATTCACAGACTGCTATAGATGCCAGTTCTCTGAGTAATTCTCCTGAGGTGAGGAATGTCCTGCAAGAATTACAACAGGTAGAAAGCTCCCTAGCAGTTGAACAAACCCGCTTTACAGAAGCCAGCCCCCAAGTTATTGAGCTAAAGGATAAGGAAGCCGCCCTGAAGAAGGTACTGCAAGAGCAGATAGCACAGGTGATTGGTAGCCATAGGCAAGTTTCTGCCCCGGATTTGCATCTAGGAGAGCTTAAGCAAAAACTGATTGAAGATTTGGTTAAATCTGAGGTAGAACGTCTAGGGATGGAGAAGCAATTGGCATCTCTATCTAATGCTCAGTCTGAGTACAAACAACGGCTGAATATTATCCCTAAATTGCAACAAAAATACCGGGATTTACAGCGAAAATTAGATGCCGCCCAATCTACCTATGAAATTCTTCTGAAAAACCTTCAGGAAGTCCGGGTTGCCGAAAATCAAAACATCGGGAATGCCCGGATTATCGAAACTGCTGAGGTGCCTGACTCAGCCTCTAAGGGCAATAAAATTATTATTCTTACTATAGGAGGTATGATAGGTATTGTGCTGGCTACAGCCATTGTTGTTATTTTAGAAGTTAGAGACACATCTATCAAAAACCTCAAAGAAATCAGGGAGTTGTTTAAGTATACCTTATTGGGAGTTATTCCTGCTTTGAAAAACAAAGCTCTCCCTCGCGGTAAAAATATAGAATGGACGATTCCAGAACTTCCCGTGAGAGATACTCCCCAATTGCCTCATGCCGAAGCCTACCGAATGCTTCAGGCTAACCTAAAATTTCTCAGTTCAGATAAACCGTTACAAACGATCGTAGTCACCAGCTCTGTACCCAAAGAGGGGAAGTCTACAGTTTCGGCAAATTTAGCAGCAGCTATAGCTCAACTGGGGCGTCGGGTACTGTTGGTGGATACGAATATGCGCCAACCTATGCAACATCATATATGGCAACTGACTAATGCCGGGGGGTTGAGTGATGCGATCGTCGGGCAGGCTGAATTTGGAGCAACTGTCGCAGAAGTAATGACTAATTTGGATGTTCTCACTGCTGGGGTAATCCCTCCCAATCCCTTAGCCCTCCTCGACTCTAAGCGGATGGCTGGATTGATTGAAGATTTTTCTAAAACCTATGATTTTGTAATTTTTGATGCGCCTTCTTTGATAGTGGCAGCAGACGCTGTTACCTTAAGCAAAATGACTGATGGTGTTTTATTAGTGGTACGCCCTGGGGTAGTTGATTCTCACCGTGCTGCTGTTGCTAAAGAATCCTTAGAGCGATCGGGACAACACGTTCTCGGCTTAGTAGTCAATGGTCTATTTTTAGAAAAAGAACCCGACAGCTACTTCTATTATGCCCAAGGATACTCCACCGAAATAGCTTCCCAACCCGCGTCAAAGCATAAGAGGTTAACATGAGCCTGCGGAATCAAGTAATGCGTGGAGGAACATTCCTAGTTTTGCGTCAGGGGGTGGGGATGGCGATCGGACTTGGGGGTGTTCTCCTACTCACCCGCACCATCGGCCCAGAAAACTATGGCCTCTACGCAGCAACCTTTGGCATTTTTTGGTACATTCAAATTCTCAGCCAATTGGGAATAGAAGTCTATGTAGTGCGGCGGGAAGGGGAAGATAATTCGGAAATATACCACCAAGCTTTTACCCTTCTGTTCTTTCTAGGGCTGGGGGGAATGCTCCTAGCGCTGCTAGCAATTCCCCTCCTACAAAAGTGGGAGAATCTTGTAGGCTTTAGCTCTGTAGCGCGAGTGATGTTTTTGGGGCTGCCAGTGGCTCTGTTGAGCCAAGTACCATTAGCTCGCTTAGAGCGCCACTTAGACTACAAGCGGGTAGCTCTGATTGAACTTAGCGGTCAGATAATTTACTATATAGTAGCCTTGTCCCTAGCTTTTCGGGGAGCCGGAGTTTGGGCTCCGGTGACTGGATGGTGGTTCCAGCAGGTTCAAACTTTTTTACTCCTCTATGGGAGCGCTAGCTACCGTCCCCGATTTTACTGGGATCTCGATTTAGTTAAACAGATGCTCGGTTATAGTATAGGCTTCTCAGCTTCATTGTGGGTATGGAACCTCCGCGTCCTAGTCAACCCCTTAGTCGTAGGTCGATATGCCGGGGCAGAGGCAGTCGGATATGTAGCCTTGGCTATCCGTTTAGTAGAAGTCCTTAGTTTTGTCAAGACGGCGACTTGGCGGTTGGCGATCGCCGCCCTAGCCCGTCTCCAGGGAGATGCACCTCGGCTGAGAAAGGCTGTAACTGAAGGCATGGGCTTACAAATCTTAGCTTTAGGGCCTCTGTTAGTAGCGTTCAACTGGTTGGCACCTTGGCTGCTGCCTCTATTATTCGGTTCCCGCTGGCTTCCAGTAATAGATGTCTCTGCTTTTATTGCCTTGAGCTACCTGAGCAATGCCCTGTTCAACCTACATTCCTCAATTCTCTACGTACTACAGCGCAACTGGGAGGTAACTGTCTTTCATCTAGTGCATATCGTGCTTTTTGTTGGCTCCGCTTTGGTATTGGTGCCTCGCTTGGGTTTAGTGGGGTATGGCTGGGCTGAAGTGGTAGCTTTGGCAAGTTATGCAGTTATCCATATTTACTTGGTACGTAATATTGGCAGCCCTGACTACCGAGTGCCCCTGCTGTGGTGGGCGGCATTTGCCGCAGCCCTATTTGTTTACAAGTTGGGATGGTGGACTGCCATAGGCTTAGTCCCGGTATTTATCTGGCCCAAGACACACCAGCAGGTCCGAGAATATATCAAAAGCTTTAAAGCCTCAACCCATGCAGGATAATCCTTTAGTTAGTATCATTATCAACAACTACAATTACGATCGCTTCCTTCAGTCAGCGATTGACAGCGCCTTGAACCAGAATTACCCTAACATCGAGGTAATTCTGGTCGATGACGGCTCTACCGACAACTCCCGGCAGATTATCGCTAGTTATGGCAATAAAATTATTCCGGTGCTGAAAGAAAATGGTGGACAGGCCTCAGCTTTTAACGCAGGTTTTGCCGCCAGTCGGGGAGAGATTATTTGCTTTTTAGACTCTGATGATTTATTTTTTCCTGAAAAAATTGCTGAGGTCGTGGATGTGTTTGCACGTCACCCAGATATTGGTTGGTGCTTTCACCATCTGAGGTTAGTCGATACTAATTATAATATACTGCCTCAAGAACATGACTATAATTCTTCCGGCGAGTACGATATGCGATCGCACCTAAAAAAAGGCAAGCTCAGAAATAGATTGCCCTGCATACCGGCAACATCTGGGCTCTGTTTTAAAAGTTCCCTGCTCCAGTTAATTCTGCCCATGCCTGAAAATATAGTAATTTTAAGTGATAATTACTTAAAATTTGTCGCTTTGGGACTAACTAAAGGTTTTTGTTTATGTAAAGAATTAAGTTTCCAAATAATCCACGGTAATAATGCCTGTACTCGCAGACGCGATCGGAACCAGGTAATCGGGAAAATCCATATTCTCACAGCTTATTGGTTGCGGATTAAGTTACCGAACTTAGATAAATTTTCTAATAATGTATTGGCCGAAGGCATTAATTATTCCTGGAGGGCTAAAAATATTGATGACTCAGCCAAGCTAGTACTGAAAAAATATTTATCTACAGTGAACATGGCCGATAAAATTAATATTTATTTGAGAGCTATTTATAACTACCTAAAAAAATGAAAATCCAGATCGGGTTCGCCGAAAGAGCGTTCGGTGTCATATCGCTTAGTATATTGTCAGGAGTTTTAATATATAGTGTTTACGAGCAAAGTGGCGTAGATGTGGGAAATACTACCGAAGGTCTTATCGGAGTACAGATTTCTTGTTTCGCCATCTATGCGATTTCTTTATGCTTGAGTTGTCTCCGCTGGAAAAACTTTATTTATGCAGCAACACGAGACAAGTTCTTATTAATTCTAATCGGGATAACTGTAGCTTCAGTATTATGGTCTGATGCACCAGAGCTTACCACACGCCGTGGCATAGCCATATTAGGGACAACATTGTTCGGGTGGTATTTTGCTTGTCGCTATACTTTGAAAGAACAATTGCAACTGTTTGCTTGGAGTCTAGGCATATCGGCGGTGTTGAGCGTATTGCTTGCCATAGGGTTGCCCAGCTATGGAGTGATGAGTACTCAAGAGGGTGGGGCTCATGCAGGAAAGTGGCGAGGTGTATACGTACATAAAAACGTTCTGGGTCGTACAATGGTTCTCAGTACAGTGGTATTCTTACTGATTGCCTCTGGTAGCCGCAAGTATCGTTGGTTGGCATGGACTCTGGTTGCTTTATCAGTCATCCTGATTCTGCTCTCTAATTCAAAAACCGCCTTAATCTTGTTGCTAGCCTTCCTAGTTTTCTTGCGTTTGTCTAGAACTTTGCGGTGGCACTACAATGTGCTGATATTTTTGTTAATGACTGTGGTGGTGGTAATTGCCAGTGTGGGGATATTGCTTGTGGGCAACCTAGATAACATCGCCGATGCTACAGGCTTAGACCTAAGTTTAACAGGTCGAACTGACATTTGGGCTGCTGCATTTGATAAAATTTTAGAGCGTCCTTGGTTGGGCTACGGGTATGGTGGATTCTGGCTAGGTCTGGATGGAGAGTCTAGATATATTTGGCTGGCTACTAAATGGACGGCACCCCATTCTCACAATGGGTTTGTGGATTTATGTCTCGATCTAGGATTTATTGGACTGTTTTTTTACTTGCTGAGCTTTTTAAACAACTGTATCCAAGCAGTAAGATTGGTGCGATCGAGCAGAACTTCCGAAGGTTTCTGGCCCCTAATGTATTTAACATACTTATTATTAGCTAACCTGACCGAAAGCTCTATTTTACGCCAAAATGACCTATCTTGGGTGTTATATGTAGCCCTCAGCGTATCGATGAATAAAAAATCAAATGTCTAGTATAGGGATTTTTCTCAGCGATCTCGATGGCGGTGGAGCCGAGAGAGTAATGCTTAACCTAGCCGGGGGTTTTGTTGAGCAGGGTTTAGAAGTAGATTTGGTATTGGTTAAGGCAGAAGGAAGCTTGTTGTCTGAGGTACATCCAAAAGTGCGAGTAGTCAACCTGGGGTGTCAGCGATTGCTCCTGAGTATTCCTGCCATGATACGTTATCTGCAACAGCAGCAACCTACTGCCCTACTCTCTGCCCTTGAGGACACCAACCTCGTAGCTCTGTGGGCTCGTCAGCTAGCTGGAGTATCTACACGGATAGTAGTCAGCGTTCACAACAACCTAAGCCAAGAGTCTCAACAGGCAACTGAGTTGAAAAGACGGCTGACGCCTTATTTAGTATCTTGGTTCTATCCTTGGGCTGATAAAATTATTACAGTGTCTCAAGGAGTAGCTCAGGATTTAGTAAAAATGGGTTTGTCTTCTGAACGCATCCAAGTCATATATAATCCAATTATTACCCCAGAGTATTGCCAAAAAATCCTTGCACCCCTGAATCACCCTTGGTTTTCGCCTTCTGAACCTCCGGTGATTTTAGGTGTGGGACGTCTCCATAAACAAAAAGACTTCCCTTCTCTCATCCAAGCATTTGCTCTAGTACAGCAGATGATTCCGGCACGACTGATGATTTTAGGTGAGGGTAAAGAGCGTCAGCACCTCGAAGCTTTGGTGCAAAAACTCGGATTAAACGAAAAGGTAGCCTTGCCAGGATTCGTGGCGAACCCCTACATCTATATGCGTCATGCCGCTGTGTTAGTCCTCTCTTCAGCATGGGAAGGCTTTGGCAATGTGCTTGTAGAAGCTATGGCAGCAGGAACTCCTGTAGTTTCTACCAACTGCGAAAGTGGTCCGGCAGAAATATTATCTAACGGACAGTACGGTAAGCTAGTAGATGTTGGGGATATTCAGGGGATGGCAAAGGCAATTGTTGACACTATAGAGCAGCCAAAAGACTCTGTCACACTGGGGCGAAGGGCTAGTGAGTTCTCCCTAGACAAGGCTTTAGCACAATACTGGCAAGTTTTGCAGATCGATCTACTAAACTAGATAAATTTAAACTATGGAAATAAAAAAAGTTGTCATCACCGGAGATGCATTCTTTCTCGATCGCCATCAGGATCTGTTCAAAGCTATGTCCCAACATGTGGAGCATTTAGAGTATCTGCCATACGGAAAATTAGATCTA
>CASBRB010000342.1 GCA_949127975.1 Oscillatoriales cyanobacterium PMM_0019
GAGACAAAGGCAGTAGGGACTGGGGCAGAAGCATTAGAAGCGCTCAATTCTAGGCACTACGATTGCGTGGTGCTAGATTTAGGGTTGCCAGACATGAACGGCTTCGATCTATTAGAGCAGATTAAACAGCAAGCCGAGCTGAAAAATCTACCGATTATTGTCTATACCGCAAAAGAACTCACAAAGCTTGAAGAAACCCAACTCAAACGGATTGCCGAAACAATTATTATTAAAGACGCGCGATCGCCAGAGCGTCTCCTAGATGAAACCGCTTTATTCCTGCATCGGGTGCAAGCTAATTTACCAACTAACAAGCGGCAAATGTTGGAAACTCTGCATCAGACAGACACGTTGCTTAATGGCAAGAAAGTTTTGATTGTAGACGACGATGTGCGTAATATCTTTGCTCTCACCAGTATGTTGGAGCTACATCAGATGCAGGTGATGTATGCGGAAAACGGCAGGGATGCTATTGTGATTTTGCACAATACACCTAACATCGATATTGTCCTGATGGATATCATGATGCCAGAAATGGATGGTTACGAAACGATGCGTGCTATTCGCCTTGAAGACAAGCTGCTAGCGCTACCCATCATTGCACTCACAGCCAAAGCAATGAAGGGCGATCGAGAAAAGTGTATCGAAGCAGGTGCATCCGATTATATCACCAAGCCTGTTGATACCGAGCAATTGCTATCCTTGCTGCGCGTCTGGCTCTATCGTTAGGTGGTTGTCATTTTAGTAAGTTACCAATAACCAACGACTGATAATAGGAAAAACCATGCAGCCAGAAACGAAAGCCAACGTACTCTTAGTTGACGATCGACCGGAAAATTTAATCGCTCTAGAGGCAGTATTAGACAGCATCGAGCAGAATTTGGTCAAGGCGAATTCTGGTCAAGAGGCTTTAAGATGTCTACTGAATCAGGATTTTGCCGTGATTCTGTTGGATGTCAATATGCCTGGAATGGATGGATTTGAAACCGCAACGCTGATTCGCAACCGAGAGCGATCGCGGCACACCCCAATTATTTTTCTGACAGCCGACAACAGTAGTGACACCCGCGTATCTAAAGGTTATTCACTAGGCGCAGTAGACTTCCTATTTAAGCCCCTAAATTCGGAAATACTAAGCTCGAAAGTAGCAGTATTTGTAGAATTGTTCAAAAAAACAGAAGAGGTGAAACGACAAACCAGGCAACTGCAAGCCATCAACGGAGAACTGAGGGCAAGTGAGGAGCGGTTCCGCTGTTTAAGTGCTTGTTCACCAGTTGGTATTATTTTAACTGATATTGAGGGGCGCTGTACATACACCAACCCTCGTTGCCAAGCTATCTGTGGATTCACGCTAGAAGAAAGCTTAGGAGATGGTTGGTTGCACTCAATTCATCCAGAAGATCGCCAGCAAGTATTAACAGAGTGGGGTAAATACACCCGTGAAGGTAGGGAATACTCCAACGAATTACGCTTTTTCAGTAGCGAGGGAATAATTTGTTGGACTCATGTCCACTCATCTTCGATGCTCTCCGATGGGGGCGAATTAATCGGTTATGTGGTAACAATAGAAGACATCACCGGACGCAAACAAGCTGAGGAAGAGCGTGCTACTTTAATCCGGGAGCAGGAGGCAAGACGGCAAGCAGAGGCAGCGAACCGGAAGAAAGATGAATTTCTAGCAACACTTTCCCACGAACTGCGCACACCTCTTAACTCAATGCTAGGCTGGGCGAGACTGCTGCGCACCAGGGAATTCGATCCAGCTACCACCGCCAAAGCTTTAGAAACAATCGAGCGCAACGCCAAACTACAGGCACAACTAATCGAGGATATTCTGGATGTCTCCCGAATTATTCAAGGGAAGCTGCGGATAAATTTGCATCCAACCCAACTGATACCTATAATTGAAGCGGCTATAGATTCGGTGAGTCTGGCAGCCCAGGAGAAAAAAGTTCAACTGATAACAGACCTAGATGCTTATCCAGATCTAGTCAATGGTGATTTAGCTCGCTTGCAGCAAGTTATCTGGAATCTGCTTACCAATGCCATTAAGTTTACACCAGTTGGCGGCAAAATCAAAGTCCAACTGGAAGTTGTGGGTTCGGAAGCTCATCTACAGGTAAGTGATACAGGTATCGGCATCAGCGCAGAATTTCTACCCTTTATTTTCGATCGCTTCCGTCAAGCCGATAGCACCACCACCAGAGCGCAGGGTGGATTAGGTCTAGGCTTGGCGATCGTTCATCACTTGATGGAACTGCTTGGCGGTACTATCCACGCCGAAAGCGAGGGGGAAGGACATGGGGCGACTTTTACCGTAAAGCTGCCCCTATTATTACATCTGCTTCCCAGCAATTGTGTATCGTCTAACTTAGAATCGCGATCTAATCTCCCCTCGCTGGATAAATTACAGGTATTGATAGCGGATGATAATAACGATACCCATCAGCACTCCGCACTAAAGTGACGGGGCTTCGTGCCTATATATTTATTCCTGCTATCGGCTAATATGTACTATTTTCTGAAATCAACTTTCTAAGAAAGGAGGCGAAATACTCTCAACATAGGACTTCTACCAATAGTGGCACTCAAGGCGATATTCTCAGTTATTAGCTGGATAACGGGTAGTCCGTGGAAAGTTGGGCTATCCTGAGATTGAACGTATTTCCCACCTTGGAGAACATTAACTTGCAGCGAGTTATTTTCATATCGCCATAGTTCGGGAACCTGTATGCTTTCGTAGGCTGACAATTGAGTTTTCGAGGTGACATCAATTTCAATAGCTAAGTCGGGAGGTGGATCGACTGTTAAATCTATACGCCGTTTTCCTCTCATCAATTCATGGTTTTGAATGTAGAAACATTGATCTGGTTCTACACCACCTTCTGTAGGTTCTCGTTTGAATGTAGTTGAACCAAAGCACTCGCAGTCTAAGCCTAGTTCTTCTAACAATATTTAACCATATCACCAATAATTTCTTTATCTACCTCATGCTCTGGTAGTGGCATTCTAATCTCCAACGACCCCTGACTGTAAGCTAATCTAGCTACCCTGTGTTCTCCTAATTCTTCTAAGATATTTTCAAATTCTTGCCAGCTTATATCGTGCAGCAACACTCGCTGCCCCGGCGGTACATCTATTTGTCTAAGTTGCACTGTCACCATATTTATCTGACCCTTGTTGCCTAATGAGCGAGAATGCACCATCTTGGCATCCCTTCGATCGCCTCCCCAATGCCGAAGAGATCTATAACTATACCTATATTAGTCCTCAAAAAAGGCTCGTAGTTGTAGGTTGGGTTGAGCGTAAGCGAAACCCAACATAAACCCACACGGGTGATGTTGGGTTTCGTTCCTCAACCCAACCTACAAATATAGTAACCGCCTTGGCGGTTGCTATACATGAAAAAAGGCTTGTAGTGAGGACTTTAGTCCTAATTCAACCGTCGCTGTGACTTAAGGGAAATCTTTGCCGCTTCGGCAAGCTTTTCCTTTAAATTTATTAATAGTTAACTCTATTAGCCTTGTAGGGTACGAAAAATCAACCATAGCAGGTGGCAATCGTTCTGACTTTCGGCATGCTTATACCTGGAAAAAGGACTTTCGGCACGCTTATACTAAAAACAGGAGCGGCAGTCAGGCGATCGCAATCACAAAAAATAACCATTTCAGCTTGGCAGACGCGGCATGCTTTAATTATAATCTTGCCAAAAGTTCTTTTTTTAGGCATAACCGTGCCGAAAGTTAGGGCGCTCGCCACCTTCTGTGGTTGATTTTTCGTAGGTTACCCAGCATTACAGATCTACCTTTTAACAATTTTAAAGGAAAAGTTTGCCGATGCGGCAAACTTTTCCTTTAAGTCACAGTCGCTGAGATAGAGCCATATTCCCTCTACCAGATTTAAGGCAACTGAATGAGTTAGGAATTACATTTGGAGCCGATGTTGAACGGGCATATGTAGGGGCAACCACAGGGGGATTGCCCCTACCACCCGCTATATGTAGTGGCAGTGCGTAAGTCCTGAGTATGTAAACCGTGGCCAAACGGCAAAGTTATGGGTAAAGGCACATCTCGCCCAAATATTCATAGTCACCTGGGAATGGGCAGTACTGGACTTGAACCAGTGACGTCCTGCTTGTAAGGCAGGCGCTCTACCACTGAGCTAACCGCCCAAGTTTTTTATCTTCTTAGATCACTTTAGCATATTACCGCGTTACTGGTAATATTTTTTTGGGAATCATCTGCTGGCGGGACTGAACTTCGTGCCTTCTGGTCGCACACACGATCGCATTACCCTGTGGAGCTTGCCGTTTGTGGCTGGGCTCACCTTTGGGCTGACGAAGAGCGGCGACTTGAGTTTAGTCGTTTGTTCCGGCTTTCTGTTCAGTGGGCTGATGTTTGGGCCCGATCTGGATATCCACTCCCGACAGTTCATCCGCTGGGGTTGGCTGCGCTGGATTTGGATACCCTACCAGAAGAATCTACGCCATAGGTCTATTATATCACATGGACCAATAATTGGCACAATAGTGCGATCGATTTATTTAGCTGTTTGTGTCGGCGTGTTGGGTTTAGTATGGTTAACTGTTACTCACCTGTTGTGGGGGGGCGGGTGGCATTGGCAGCGCTGGGCGTCAGATGGGTGGCGCGAACTCTCTCGACACTACCCTCAGTTGATAGCACTATTTGCCGGACTCGAATTGGGAGCCATGAGTCACTCTTTGAGTGACTGGGGTGGTTCAACTTACAAGCGTTTCAAAAAAGGCGGCTGGAAGGCGGTGAAGCCCAAGGTGCTGTCTAGGAAGAAGCGAAAGCACAAAAATACCCAGCGCCCTGTAAAGGGGCTAACCACTCCACGCAAACGCAACAGTAAAAGGCAGTTGGGCAAGCGTAAACAAGGATAAGAATTTTTCACCATGTCTAACCATCAGCAAACTAATCAGACAACATCAGAAGTATTGGCAGCACTGCAACAACTGATTGAAGTCGTAGCCCAATTGCGCAATCCTATAGGCGGTTGCCCGTGGGATTTAGCTCAATCAGCCCAGACACTAACACCTTATGTACTCGAAGAGGCTTATGAAGTAGTGGATGCGATTCGCTCTGGGGATCGAGATGCCATCGCCGAGGAACTGGGAGACTTACTCTTGCAGGTGATACTGCAAGCGCAGATTGCCAGTGAGCAGAATAAATTCAGCATCAAGGAAGTAGCTCAAGGTATTACAAAAAAGCTAATTCGGCGTCATCCTCATGTATTTGGAGATGTGAAAGTCGAAAACGTTGAGCAAGTTCTGGAGAACTGGCAGCAAATCAAGGCAGCAGAAAAAGGCGAAACCCCCCAAGAAGCTCAACTACTTAGCCGCAAATTAAGCCGCTACAATCGCCACCTCCCACCGCTGATGGCTGCAATGAAGATATCCCAAAAATCTGCCGATGTTGGGTTTGAGTGGGATGATATCAGCGGTGTTTGGGCGAAATTTCAGGAAGAATTAGCAGAATTCCAAGAGGCAGTCGAGCAGTCAGATAAAGTTCACCAGCAGGCAGAATTAGGAGATTTACTGTTTAGCGCCATCCAGCTAGCCCGTTGGTATAACTTAGATCCTACAGAGGCTCTATACGGAACCAATCAGCGGTTTATCGATCGCTTCAAAAAAATAGAGGCAGTTATTAACCGCCCCCTTTCAGAATACACCTTGGATGAATTGGAAACTCTTTGGCAACAGGCTAAAGCACAATTAGCGGAGCAAATACACAGTAATAACGACACCGATGATAATAGCTCCGCTACCGAGTACGAGTGACCAAAAGCGATGGTAACTATTGACAATGGTACCACTTTCACTTTTTAGCTGGATCAGATCCATCCACGGAGCCACACCACGCCGGAACCAGCCTACAGTACCGACGTTTCCTCCAATCAAACTTTTAACTCGTTTCATGCCAAATAAAAAGTTACCGATCGGACCGAAGCGAGAGGCATAGTGCAGATAGAGCATACCAGTAGGATCTTGTAGCTTCAGATCCGAGCCAAACTTATATCCCGAATTGCCACGACCAATCAGTTTACCTTGAAGTTTTGCTGGTTGCCCTCGCAAAGGACTGGCATAGGGATCAGACATTAGAGTTAAGATATCAGATTCTGGAGCGCGGCTGAAGTCAGGGAACATCACAAAAGCTTTGACTAGCACTCCTAGCCCAAAGCCAATGATGGGGCAGGTGAGAAACAAAATTGAATGTGGGTAACTTGCAAATAGCACAAAGCCGATCGCAATTCCAGCGAAAATTCCGATAGTTTCGGCTAAGTAGAGCAAGATATCCAAGGCAAAGTTTTTATAAAGCTTGGATTTGCTGAGACTTCTTCCCTCTCCCACAATCCGCCCCATGTCAAACTCAATATCTAAGCCTAACTGTTCTGCATAGGTACTGAGGGCGCGAACTCGCTTGCCTGTGAGTGGGTGAGTGGAATTTAATTCCATCCACCACCCCCAAGGGTTAAACATATCCCACAAAAAGACAGGACCAATTTTTTGCGGTTCTGAGGCAATACGGTAGGCGGTGCCAGTGGAGGCAGCGGCTTTGTAATCGTAAATGCCTAGGGCGCGAGTGCCTTCAATTAAGCGGCTGGGTTCTTTTAATTTTTCCCCTTCTTCGAGAATGCCATAAGCAATCTTGACTAAAGCGCGGGATAGGGCATTAGGGTTGCCAGTGGTTTCAGCAGCAAATCGATCGGCAAAGTATTCCCGTGTCCTAGACAAGTATAGCAGCAGATATGTGCCGATAATATAAAACACATAAGCTACTGCCGCAGCAGTTTGGAAAGCATTTCTGATCCTTTTGTCGCCAACACTGATACGTCTGCCAAAAACGTAAATCAGGTAAGTAATTTGTACTAAAGTTGAAGCCAAAGTCATCACAGCAAAGTCCCAGTGGACAATGTGCCCCAGCTCGTGAGCATAGACGGTGGCGATTTCATCATCGTCCAAATAAGTGAAAAGTCCCTGACTTACCACTAGACGGGCGCTGTCGGGCAAAGAACCATAGGTGAAGGCGGTAGGATTTTGGTCGTCTATGATTCCCAACCGAGGTTGCCGGATTTTTTTCTCTTGACAAACCCGCTGAATTACTTTTGCTGCCTCTGGACTTTGGCGTTCGACATCTGCTAGGGAAACCCACCGAGTGTGGTAGAGCCAACGCTGGGTTAAGTCCATTAGAAAAGGAGACAGGAAAAAGGCAGCGACATTAAAAAGTACGCTGAAAACAATCGCAATCCCTAGCCCTAACATTGGGTTATTGCTATCCTGGATCAGCACAATGCCCAAAGATAAGGCAAACACCATGCCAAACAGTAAAGTTATGGTGACAACTGAAGCAATGGTGAGATTACCACCGATACCTCCCATTGCTAACTTGACACCACCCTGAGCAACTCGCCGAGCTTTTTTGATGGGGTTGGATTGCTGGGATGCTGGTGTTTGGCTAGCGGTGAGGCTTTGCAGGGTTTGTTCTGCCCAATCGCGTACAGTTGGTTGTTCGCTAATCACCAGTTGATGACAAAGTCCGTGAGCTCTTGGTGTCTGTCCTAAGCGATGGTAGGCTTTGACGAGCCCTATCTGAGCTTGGAGATATTCTTTGGAGCGGGAATCAGAACAACTCAAGCAGAATTGTTCCAACACTTCAACCGCTTGTTGATACTGCCCTTGTTTCAGGGCGTCTAATCCAGCTTTCAGTGACATACGCATTTCCCCTAAGAAGGAGTATCTGACTTGAGTCAACGATTAACCTATAGATCCAATTCCTGTCAGGACAATTTCGCAAAAGTTTAAAAAACTTCACGGACTTAATATAGGGAGGGGGACACAAAACCTAGAACGATCGCACCAATGCCCAAGACAAGCAACCAGAAGCGATAGTAACTCTTGACATTCCAGCCCTTATCTGTATCCATCTGCATAAAGTCTCCTCTGACTCCTGACTCCTGACTCCTGACTCCTTTTTGGTTCATCTCACTTTTTCGCGTTGCTCCCGACTTCACCTAAATATACGATCGGCTACACGACAAACATCCCGCATTTCCTTAACATCGTGAACTCGTAATATATCAGCTTTGCCGACGATCGCCGCACAGCAAGCCGCCGCAGTGCCCCAAACACGCGCTTGCGGATCGGGTTGTTGTAAAATATGACCAATAAAACTTTTCCGAGATGGTCCCACCAGCACAGGACAATCCAATGAACGAAAGCTTGACAAGCTTTGGAGAATTTCCAGGTTTTGGTGGTAATTTTTGGCAAAGCCGATGCCAGGATCGATGATAATCCGCTCTTTGTCAATACCAGCCGCTACCGCTGCGGCAATTTGACTATCCAAAAACTGATAAATTTCTCCGATCAAATCCTGATAATCAGTTAGCCGTTGCATGGTTTGGGGTGTGCCACGCATATGCATCAATGCTAGAGGCACACCAAGAGAAGCCACCGTTGGCAACATATCCGGGTCAAAAGTACCACCGGAAATATCATTTACCAAATCCGCCCCAGCTTCAACTGCTGCTTTGGCAACAGCCGCCCGTGTAGTGTCAACAGAAATCGGCACAGCGGCATAAATATCTTGCCGCTGTCGTAGTGCCTGCAACACGGATAGCACTCGGTTAAGCTCTTCTGACAGAGAAATTTCCCCAGCACCAGGTCGAGTTGATTGCCCGCCGATATCAATAATATCAGCACCGCAGTCTACCAAATATTGGGCCTGTGCTAGGGCACCTTCTAGAGTGTTGAACTTGCCGCCATCACTAAAGCTATCCGGCGTTACATTCAACACACCCATAAGGTAAGTGCTAGAGCCCCATACAAAAGGGCGTCCCCGTAGTTTTAAAGTCCGCGCACTCATTGATAGTTGACAATCCGAGCAAAGCTTTGCGGTTGCAAGCTTGCTCCCCCAACGAGAACCCCATCGATTTCTGGCTGAGCCATAATTTCGTCAATATTATCCGGCTTCACAGAGCCGCCATACTGAATCGGCACATCAGGTGAGGTAAGTTGACTGCGAATCAAGCCAATTACACGATTGGCTTCCAAAGTTTCACAAGTCTCGCCAGTACCAATTGCCCAGATGGGTTCATAGGCGATTACCAGTTGCTGCTGATCTACTTTTACCAAATCTTTTTCCAACTGGCTAACGATCAAAGCTTCAGTTTCCCCAGCATCCCGTTGTTGCTTAGTTTCACCTACACAGAGAATCGGTATCAAGCCATGACGTTGGGCTGCCTTCAGTCGCCGATTAACGGTTTCATCGGTTTCACAAAAGTATTGACGCCGTTCGCTGTGACCGACTATCACATAACGTACCCCGATTTCTGTTAGCATCGAACCAGATATCTCGCCAGTGTAGGCACCAGCATCTTCCCAGTGGATATTCTGGGCACCTAGTCGCACGAAGCTACCATGCAGACTTCTGGACATCGTGTTTAATGCTGTAAAGGGAACGCATAAGACGACTTCGCGCCCTTTGGGGGTTTTCTCCAGCTCAGGCATGAATCCCCGCATAAACTCTGCGGCTTCTGCCTGAGTTTTGTACATTTTCCAGTTCCCGGCAATTACAATTTTTCGCACAGCCGACTTAGTCAACTCCAAACCACTCTTTATGCAACCTTAAGTTTAAAGCTTTCTGGTACTTCAGGGCTAGAGCAGAAGGTTTTTGGGTCTAATATGGTGGAGGTCTCCACGGGGAAAGATGATGACAACCATAGTGTTAAATTTAGAAAAAGTTAGTTTAAGCGACACTCAATTTTACCATCTGTGCGAAGCGAATGAAAATTGGCAACTAGAACTAACTGCGAAAGGAGAATTAGTCATTATGTCCCCAATAGGTGGGGTCAGTGGGAATCGAGAAGCAGATTTAATTAGCTTACTCTGGTTGTGGAATCGTCAAACTCAACTGGGAAGAGTGTTTAGTTCCTCGACCATTTTTCGCTTGCCTAATGGCGGAAAACGTTCTCCTGATGCAGCTTGGGTAGCTGAGAGCCGTTGGTTAGCTTTAACTCCAGAAGAACAAGAGCGATTTCCCCCCATCTGTCCTGATTTTGTCATCGAACTGCGATCGCGCACTGATGCCCTGGAACCACTTAAAGAAAAAATGCAGGAATATCTCGCTAGTGGTTTGCGCTTAGGTTGGTTAATTAATCCCCAAGCACAACAGGTAGAAATCTATCGTCAACAGCGGACAGTTGAAATTGTACAGTTACCTGTTAGTTTATCAGGAGAAGATGTTTTACCGGGATTTGTCTTATATTTGCCGATTTTCTGATGTTTTGGCAGCTTATAGATTGTAGGACTTACGCACTATAACAGTATTATGTCATTGCAACGACGAGAAAGCAATTTCTTGCCTTGATTTTACGTCGAGAGTGCGTAAGTCCTAGATTTGTTGGGTTTCGCCTCGCTCAACCCAACCTACAATTATTCTTAACTATGCAGGTTTCCCTCTTTGACCCTAACCAGCGTTTGCCCCGGCACGCGCAGCCGCTGCCTGATCGGGATGAATGCCTAAGCGTGTAAGATTGATGCGACCTTTGTTATCAAGCTCACGCACTTTTACAATCACTTCATCCCCAACAGCTACTTCATCTTCTACCTTGCCAACTCGGTAGTCAGCAAGTTGAGAAATATGAATCATCCCTTCTTTTCCGGGAAGCACTTCCACAAAAGCACCTATGGGAATGATCCGGGTAACGCGCCCAACGTAGACATCTCCCTCGTTGAGTTTGCGCGTCATACCTTGGATGATAGCTAGAGCCCGCTTCGCCTTTTCGCTGTCTATTGCTGAGACAGTGACAGTGCCATCGTCTTCGATATCAATTTTGGCACCAGTTTCTTCGGTAATACCCTTAATCGTCTTACCACCAGGACCAATTACCAAGCCAATCAAGTCTGGTTCGATCTTAATCGTCATCAAGCGTGGAGCAAACGGCGACAACTCGGTGCGTGGTTTGTCAATGGTTGCCAGCATTTTTTCCAGGATGTGCAGACGCGCTGGTTTGGCTTGCTGAATCGCTTTGGCGATGACTTCCATCGACAGCCCGTTGATCTTCATATCCATCTGCAAAGCCGTGATCCCAGTATCGGTGCCAGCGACTTTAAAATCCATGTCGCCCAAGAAGTCTTCGATGCCTTGGATATCAGTGAGAATACGAATTTCGTCGCCTTCTTTGATCAAACCCATCGCTGCACCACTCACTGGTTTGGTGATGGGAACACCAGCATCCATCAAAGCCAGGGTAGAGCCACAGACTGAACCCATAGATGTAGAGCCATTGGAGGAAAGCACTTCAGAAACCACCCGGAGTACATAGGGGAAGTTTTCTTTGGCTGGCAAGACAGGTACTAAAGCTCGTTCCGCCAAGGCACCGTGACCGATTTCGCGACGACCTGGAGCCCGCATCGGCTTGACTTCCCCAACAGAATATGGTGGAAAATTGTAGTGATGCAGATAGCGCTTGCTGTCGTCTGGGTGTAGGTCATCTGCTAGCGCTTGGGCATCTCCAGGCGTTCCTAGAGTACAAGCAGATAAGACCTGGGTTTGTCCTCGGTTAAACAAACCGCTGCCGTGAACTCGGCGGGGTAAAACTCCCACGCGACAAGAAACAGGTCGCACTTCGTCTAGCTTGCGACCATCTACCCGGATGCCTTCTTCAATTATCTGACGGCGCATCAGTTTCTTGGTGACATCTTTGAAGATATTGTCCAAAGCTTTACCATTTTGCTCTGTGGCAACTCGGATGGGGTCTGTTTCTGGAAATTCAGCAATTGCTGTTTTTACTGATGCCTTAATCTCATCCAAGGCAGCATCGCGAGTTTCTTTGTCTTGCTCATAGTGGGAGAGGACGTCTTTGACTGCATCAATGCTGCTAGAGCGAATAAAGTTTTCTAACTCTGAGCCTACTTCCGGTGCTGTTGCTTGAACCAACTCAATTCCCAAGGCTGCCAGCAGTTCTTGCTGGGCAGTTATCAAGTCGCGTACAGCTTCATAGCCGAAATCGATCGCTTCGATAATATCCCGCTCTGGCAACTGGTTAGCACCAGCCTCCACCATCACCACCCCTTCTGGCGAACCGGCTACTACCAAATCCAAGTCTCCGTTTTCCACTTCTTTATAAGTCGGGTTGATCACAAAATCATCCCCCACCAAACCCACACGCACTGCTGCCATCGGTCCATTAAACGGGATTTTAGCCAGGCATACAGCAATCGAAGCGCCTGTCACTGCCAGCACATCCGGCGGCACTTGCTCATCGAGAGACAGGGTTGTGGCTACAATCTGAATATCATCGCGCAACCAGTGGGGAAACAACGGACGCAAAGGGCGATCGATCAGACGGCCAGTCAGGGTTACTTTTTCCGGAGGACGCCCTTCCCTGCGCAGGAACCCACCTGGAATCCGACCAGCGGCGTAGAGTCTTTCTTCGTAATCTACCAACAGGGGTAGAAAATCTATGCCCTCTCTGCCTACAGCCCGCGTTGCTGTTACCAAGACTGCTGTGTCACCTGACTGAATCAGGACGGAACCATTAGCCTGAGGAGCGAGGAGGCCTACCTTAAGTCTGATATCCCGTCCGTCAAAGGATATCGACTTTTCTAGCTCTTCCATTCAATTTTTCTTCCTTGCATTCACTTCTCTTTCTCTGTGGCAATGGTAGCATTTATCATCCTCTAGATGCTTTACAGGGAAATAACCAGCAGGGGTAGCCCCAATTTCTGGGCCAGCAGGGGCGCAAGGGGAGAATTTTCTTTCTTCTGTAACGGGTGTGCGATCGCGCACCCATGAAACGCTCTAAACCACATTGCGTAATAATAAAATTTATAATATAGCAAGTCTAAATGAGTTGTAAAAATACCCTCACCCCCAACCCCTCTCCCAAAGGGGGAGAGGGGAGTAAGAAAATTTTACATCTCAAATGGAATTGCTATAGCAGTGCCATATTGTAGATCTTGTAGATTGGGTTGAGGAACGAAACCCAACATTTCCAAGACGTGGCAAGCTCTTGTAGGTTGGGTTGAGGAACGAAACCCAACATTTCCAAGACATGGCAAACTCTTGTAGGTTGGGTTGAGGAACGAAACCCAACATTTCCGAGACATGGCAAGCTCTTGTAGGTTGGGTTGAGGAACGAAACCCAACATTTCCAAGACATGGCAGTTTCTCAACAACAAATTTTTGACTTTTGCAAGAGTTAATTGTATTTTTACATGGAATTTTAAATGGCAATTTTACATGGTAGTTGGGTAAGTCAACCTAAAGATAGTGTTTTATTCATTTGGGGAGAGACATGGCGCAGGTCTGCGGACTTAGGAAAGCACAGTGATGGGGATATTGAAACTGATGATGTGCCATCTCATCCTTTAGCAATGACATGTCAAGAATTTACATCTTTCTTGACATCCCACCACTTGACGATCGAAAAATTCTTAAAAGCACCCAGCCAAAGCAATAAAAGGTGGCAAAAATTAGCCATTACTCTTCCTACCCCTATCCTAGAAAGTGGTTTACCATCATACCCAGAGTATTCTGTCAAGACATCTAACGACAGAACCAGAATGAGATGGCAACTGTGGCAAGTGGGGGGATTTTGTCTTCATCCACTAGAAGCAGTAAAATTTTTACAAGCACTACCCCTTGGCTCTTTTAAAGCAAGTGATGCTTATGTAGGCCCAGATTTACGTTTTTGGTCGCAAGTTTGTCGATGGAGTTTAGATTTACTAGCACGCAGTAAATTTTTGCCTGGGCTGCATCGAAATCCAGATAAAACTTTCGCTGCCCGTTGGCAACCTCTATTAGATAGTGCTATAGATCGGGGGCGTCTGGAAAAGTTTGCTACTCAGATGCCATCTGTTTGCCGCACTTATCAGATTGAGGAAGAAAATCCATACCTAGAACCAAAGGAATTGCTGCTGAGATTCTTAAGCAGTACCGTAGACACCTGGGCAAGAGCTTGGAGTGGTTCCCCTGCCCTACCGACTACAGAACCGCTAGTACAACAGTGGTTGCAAGCTCTATCGGGGCAGTCTGATAATTTGGAGGCAACCTCAGAAGCAGTGGCACGCCTAGAAACTGCTCTGCGGGCGTGGACAACTCCAGTGCAAGACAATTTAGTTACTCTACAGTCTTCTGCTGAGTTGGGGCAGAAGTTATTTCGCACTTGTTTTTCACTTCAACCACCAGAGTCAGGGGAAGATGACTGGAAATTAGAATACTGTCTCCAGGCAGTTGACGAGCCAGAATTTTTGGCGGATGCGGAAACGATTTGGAACCACCCTGTTGATAGCTTAGTTTATCAAGAACGGACGATCGTGCAACCTCAGGAGACATTTCTTAAGGGTTTAGGGTTAGCCTTGCGACTGTATCCCCTGATAGAACCTAGCTTGCACGAGCTTCAGCCCCGGTTCTGTCGTTTGAATCCAATAGAAGTGTATGAGTTTATCAAGGCATCAGCATGGCGCTTGCAAGATAGTGGCTTGGGAGTGGTGTTGCCACCTAGTTTGATGCCTGGAACTTCCAACCTCAGCTTGGGGGTAAAAATCCAGGCAGATGTACCCCAAAAGCAAGAGCGCTTGGGGTTGCAAAGTCTGCTGAAGTTCAACCTTAACTTAGTTATAGGCGACAAAACTCTTTCTAAGAAAGAATTTGACCGTCTGATGGCGTTGAAATCGCCACTGGTGGAAGTAAATGGGGAATGGATGGCACTGCAACCACAGGATGTTCGGGCAGCAGAGGCAATGTTGGCGACATCCACAAAGGAGCTTAATTTTTCTGTGGAAGACGCTTTGCGGTTGAGTACGGGCGACACCAAAATAATCGAAAAGCTTAAGCTTCCGGTAGTTAAGTTTGAGGCTTCTGGGGTACTACAGGAACTGATTACTAATATAACGGATAACAAGAGGATTGAAGCGATCGCACAGCCAGAAAGTTTCCGAGGACAACTGCGCCCTTATCAAGCGCGGGGAGTCGGCTGGCTGGCTTTTTTAGAGCGTTGGGGCTTAGGAGCCTGTCTCGCAGACGATATGGGTTGTGGTAAAACAATTCAAACCATTGCTTTTCTGCTGCATTTAGAGGAAAAGGGAGAACTGAAACAGCCAACGCTCCTAGTTTGCCCAACTTCAGTACTGGGAAACTGGGAACGGGAAGTCCGTAAATTCGGTCCCACACTAAAAACTTTAGTTCATCATGGTGATAATAGGCTCAAAGGCAAAGTATTTGCTAAAGAGGTGAAGGATAAGGATGTGGTCATTACCAGTTATCCTCTGGTATACCGAGATGCTAAAACCCTGGAAAGTATTTCTTGGCAGATAGTGGTATTGGATGAAGCACAGAATATTAAAAATCCTGAAGCTAAACAATCACAGGCAGTAAGTAAGCTAAACGCTGGATTTCGGATGGCGCTGACGGGTACGCCAGTAGAAAATCGCTTGTCGGAACTGTGGTCAATTTTGAATTTTCTCAATCCTGGGTATTTGGGAAACCGCCAATTTTTCCAGCGTCGCTTTGCGATTCCCATTGAAAAGTATGGGGATAAGGATTCGTTGCAGACTATGCGATCGCTCGTTCAACCATTCATCCTACGCCGCCTCAAAACTGACCCCGAAATCGCTCAAGATTTGCCAGAAAAGCAGGAAATGCCAGTATTTTGCGGTCTTTCATCAGAACAGGGAGATCTTTATCAACAGCTCCAGGATCGGTCTTTGAATGAGATAGATGAGGCTAGTGGAGTTAAGCGTCGGGGACTGATTCTTACTCTTTTAATGAAAATCAAGCAAATCTGCAATCATCCAGCGCAATATCTAAAAGAAAAAACCTTGGGACGTGCCAATAGATCTGGTAAGCTGATGCGTCTAGAGGAAATGCTGGAAGAAGTAATATCCGAGGACGATCGCGCTCTGATATTTACCCAATTTGCTGAGTGTGGCAAATTACTCAAACCTTATTTAGAGGAAAAATTTGGCGAAACCTTGTTTTTGTATGGTAACACTCGCCAACCAGAACGAGAGGAAATGATCGATCGCTTCCAGAACGATCCAGAAGGGCCGAGAATTTTTATCCTCTCCCTAAAAGCAGGAGGCACTGGGCTGAACCTGACGAGAGCTAATCATGTTTTTCACTTCGATCGCTGGTGGAATCCAGCAGTAGAAAACCAAGCAACAGACAGGGTTTTTCGGATTGGGCAAACCCGGAATGTGCAGGTGCATAAATTTATCTGCACTGGCACTTTTGAAGAAAGGATTAATGAGATGATTGAAAGTAAGAAAAATCTAGCTGAGCAAACTGTAAATGCAGGAGAACAATGGCTGACTGAACTAGATACCAAGCAACTGCGATCGCTCCTATTACTCGATCGTAGTGCTGTAATTGAGGAAGAGGAATAGAGTAGTTTACTCAGTACTGTAGCACTACCTAGCTATCTCCAGCATTAAAAATGTGGATAAGGACAAGGGCTCAGCCTGGGAACGAGAAGATAGAATTTATTGCCTCCATCAACTGTTGAATGTGAGCCAATTCATGAGTCGCCATTACAGAAAAGCGAATCCGACTGGTAGGCACTGTGGGAGGGCGAATAGCTGGGGCAAAAATCCCTAGCTTTTTCAATTGATGCCCTACTTTTAGAGCTTCAGTTGCTGTCGCTATGGGCAAGCAGAGGATAGGAGACTCAGAAGGCAGTAATTTCAGGTGTGGAATCTGAGCAATTAGCTGTTTGAAAGTATCTACATTGCGCCATAGTTGGGTGCGCAGTTGTGGCTCTTGTTGGACAATGTTAACTGCCGCTAGGGCTGCGGCTGTATCTCCAGGTGACAAGGCAGTAGTGTAAATCCAACTAGGTGCCCGGTTACGTAAAAAGTCAATCAAGGTTTCTGTGCCTGCGACGTAACCGCCTAAACTGCCCAAGGCTTTACTTAGAGTGCCTACTTGAATTAGCTGGCGTCCGGTACAGCCAAAATGTTCCACCACACCAGCGCCGCTTGTGCCTAAAACACCAGTGGCGTGAGCTTCATCAACCAGCAGCATACAGTTGAATTGTTCAGCTAAATCTAATAACTGTGGCAGGGGGCATAAGTCGCCATCCATGCTGAAAACGCTATCGGTGATAATTAGGCAGCGTCGGTGGTGTTGCCGATGTTGTTGGAGCTGAGTTTGCAAATCTTCAATATTACAGTGAGCGTACTCAATGACGGTTGCTCCACTGAGAATCGCGCCGTTTTTCAGGCTAGAGTGATTGTATCGATCTGATAAAATAAGATCGCGCTTGCCGACAATAGATACTAGAGCTCCTAAGTTGGCTAGATACCCAGAACTAAAGACTAGGGCCGACTCGGTTTGTTTCAGGGATGCTAGAGCTTCTTCCAATTGCCGATGTAGTTCCCGATGCCCACTGAGCAATCGAGAACCAGTGCTACCCGTGCCATATTCAATAGTAGCGGCAACGGCAGCTTGAATCAGGCGTGAGTCCCCAGCCAGCCCTAAATAATCATTACTGGCAAAATTGATAACTTGCTGGGGGGGCACTGGGGCACCGCCCTTACCCCCTGCCAATAACACCACCGCACCAGGGCGACTTTCGATCGAAAGCACAGAGCGATACCAATCTGCCCGATGAATAGTAGCTAGGGATTGAGCTAGCCAAGCGTAAGGTTCAGTCGGCATCTCGAAATATATCAGCGTGCCTGGGATTGCTGCCGTCGCATAGAAGCACGGCTTAAAGTTGTGCGTACAGACTCTGTTTGGTTCTGTTTGCTATCTTCTAATCGAAAGGCACTCAGGTGAACCACTCGCTCATTAGCAACTAAAGCCCCTCCCGTTAGTTTATCACCTGTTAAACGCACATCTTCACCACTAGCGATCGCAGGAAATGTTTTTGCTTCAGCTTTGGTGACAGCTAGCAGTAACTCTTCAGCAGCAGAGGCAGACGCGCAGGCAGGCTTGTCTACATGGGAGTCTATGGCATCGAGGGCGTAACTGCGTACCAGTTTAGGTAAAACCTTCTGGAGGGTGATAGCGTAGTCAAACAAATCAAAGCCCATCACAGCACCGTTGATGGCGAATAAAGCGCCCACCTGTGCTTCCAGGTGAGAAAAGGCACGTACAAAGTCCTCTATGCTAGTGGAATGCTGCTCATAGATATCAGCCATTGCTTGAGTTGGTGAAGCAGAACGAAGACGCCCTGCCTTAGCGGAAATATCTGCCCAAACTTCACCTTGATTAGAATGTCGTGTTCCTTTAGCTGCAAGCGATTCGGACACACTAGCCATCTTCAGCGCCCGCCCAGTGGAATGGTGGCTGCGCGGGCTTGATGAAAATTCTACTGACTGATGTGCCCACCGCCCTTGCTCGACGCAGGAAACTGGAATCACCAAGCTTTGCCCCGCTGCTACTAAAATTGTCAGATTTAGGATACGGTTTTGCTTTGCTCCAATTAATTCTTCACCATCTAGCAGCAAAACGGGGCGTGAGCTATCATTAACAAACTTAAGTTCCGGAACACTGCCACCTTCGGAAACTTCAGTTACCCGCGCACTGCCAGAAGATAGAGCCTCATCCAGCGTCAGGTAATCGGGTTGCCCGCCCCCGACCTTGAGTAGCGGAAACATCGTCAAGTTGCGGAATGCCGTTGCAGTTCCGACTTTCACCTTTAGCAATGTATCATTAATCAGCTGCACGGGAATCCTCCTTGCGACTGCTGATAACTTAGTTCATTCATCCTACTCAGTCGATCTTCTGTTCCGCCAGTTTATGTAAAGGGTTTTTAACAAATCTTAATATTGCTTTACCCTTTGCTCCTAATCTGTTATAGTTTCATTCGCCATATAGCTCAACAACCAGTTAGCCGCCGTTGCCCGACGAGTTTGCCGAGGACCAAATTCACCGATTTTGTAGCCCTTAAAGCCGAGCTTTTCTTTTAAGAGCTGTTTATTTTCGGGGGGAATGGAACGAGTGAGCTTCACTGTAGCTGGGCGACTGTCTATAAAATCTGGTGGAGCTGGATACTCATCGAGCCATTCTGGTGGAACGCCAGTGGTATCCCATTTGTTGTCGCTGTCGTCATAGCGATAACCTAGACAGTGCCAAACCAACTGGTTCACTGTAGAATCTTCTATTTCTTCGTTCAGTATTGCCCAAATGGTGTCAGTATTCAGCGGTGGCAGTTCAGACATAATGGGGAAGAGGGGACGAGGGGAAGAGGTGATGGCATAACGCACCACTACCTAGTAGCATAATTTTATCTGATATCCGCTATAATATAGAAAAATTTAACAATAAGCAATGTAGGGAAAACATGGCTAACGAACGAGAAGTATTAGCAGCTAACGAAGCTTTTTATCGAGCCTTTGAAAAAAAGGACATTGATGCAATGAGTGCCGTTTGGTCTCAGGGAACTGGCAGTCTTTGTATTCACCCCGGACGCAAGGCGCTACGAGGGTGGAAAGACATTGGTCATTCATGGGAAGTGATATTTAAAAATACCCAATATATTGAAATAGAAACAGATATTATTACGACAGAGGTACGCAATGATATTGCCTATGTTGTTTTGATAGAAAATGTTTTCCAAGTAAGCGGTGGCAGGAGAGTCAAAGCAGAGTCAATAGCCACAAATATTTTTGAGCGCATGGCATCTGCATGGCATTTGGTTCATCATCACGGCAGTCCCATCATGGGCTCGCGTTAGGTTGAGTTAGAGCCCCACGTCAACTCGGTCAAGATCTAAAATTAGATATATAGCCAGAAGATATAAAGTCATAGCAGTCAATGCAGAACCCATCACCACAACAGCAACAAATCCGCGCCCACGTTTTGGTTTCTGGAAAAGTTCAAGGAGTTGGCTATAGATTATCCACTCTGCATCAGGCTAACTATTTAGGGATCGGGGGCTGGGTGCGGAATCTTCATGATAAGCGTGTAGAAGCAGTGTTTGAGGGTACTCAGGAGGCTGTGGCAGCGATGATTCGCTGGTGTCACAGGGGACCGCTGAGTGCTGTAGTCAAAGAAGTTGCCGTTGATTACGAACAACCAGAAGGGATGCAGAGGTTTGAGATGCGACGATAGATATATCCGCATATATACTGAAGATGAAATGCGGTAAAAAGGTACATAGACAGATTAGGTAGGACTAATATGCTTGCATACATCCTGGCATTAGTTGTCGGACTTGGTAGTTTAGCGATTTACATGGCGGCGTTCTTTTTCCCGGAAGTCCACCGCAAAAGTGACTTTATCTGGAGTGGATTAGGATTATTTTACGCCCTAGTTTTGTGGGTATGTGCTGGACGTATCACAGGAGGTGTCCTCTTAGGGCAAATCGCTAGCGTAGCGTTACTGGGTTGGTTCGCTTGGCAAACGCTGATATTGCGACGAGAACTATTGCCAGTGGCGCAGCAGACGGCAATACCCAGTAGGGAAAAACTTCAACAACAAGTGTCTTCTTTACTTCCCGCCGGTGTTTTATCCCAGTGGCAACAACGAGTAACCAACTTGTTAACCACTACTAAAAACCGGATGCAGGAGAAGACGAGCAAGGTTACAAAGCCTAAAGTTGAACCAGTGGTTAGAACAACCTACAAGCCTGCCACCCTTAAGACACCTACCCTACCTGTGGCACCCCCCGTTACTGAAAAACCCACAGAAAAACAACCAACGGTAGAGGTAGTACATCTAAAAGCAGAGGATGTTACTACCACCAGGCAGCCAGCTAGTTCCGAGCTGCCAGAACCAAGTGTAAAATCACTTATTACAGAGGAAAAAGTCACCCCAGAGGTAGAGATTGCTCCACCTGCTGGACCTCTTGGTATAGAACGTCCTCAGGGCAGACAATTTGTCCCGCCACCCCCAGCAGCAACAGCACCAATTATAACTGAAATACCTGCAACTGCTCTACCCTCAGCCTTTAAGTCTGAGGCTGCCGAAAAAACTAATCCGCCTGAGTTGGTTCGCTCTCATCCCCCGGCTCCGGAAATTGTAGAATCTGCGATCGCAGATGCACAAGCTAAGTCTTTGCCAGTTTCACCGCCAGAAACTACCGATCGAGAGGAAAAATAGCAGGGGGATAGGTACTGCCTCTACATATAGAGGTTCGTAGGGGCAAGCCCCCTGTGGTTGCCCCTATATATGCCCAGTCTATTACAGTCAGGACTTAAGCACGGCCTCTACATATAGCGGGTTCGTAGGGGCAATCC
>CASBRB010000343.1 GCA_949127975.1 Oscillatoriales cyanobacterium PMM_0019
GGGCTAGGGGTGGGTTGCCCTACATATGCCCAGTCTGCGTAAGTGCTGTTCCATTTACATCTAGAAACCCGGTTTCTCCAAGAAACCGGGTTTCTTAGTCCTGACAGCAGCCCTCCGTGCCATTCCCACGCTTTTTTAGGTGGTATAAGTTTGCTTAATCTCTCTAGAGAGAGATAAATTTGACACTGGCAGGCGGCTAGAATGTGACCTCGGCTAGAGTTAGCGATCGCCTAGATATATCTAAACTAAACGATCGTTAGCAAGGAATCCGGAGGCATTTGTGAAAAAACTGACGAATTTTTTAAAAAAGCTGCGTTTACGCCAAATCTTGACCGTTTTTATGGCGGGAATGCTGCTACTGATTACCACAGCTTGTAATCCTGGTGATAGCGTCGGTGCCCGCCCAAACAATCCGCCCGTGCAAGCTGGAGGACAAAATAACCCCATGAAGGGTGGTGGAGATGGTTACACGGAATCGAACACTTCCACGGATGCCAAGGTAGATGGTAACGCAACCAACTACTCTACTCTGCCAATGATTGCAGCCACCGATGAGTTACTCTATCCAGGCAGTATAGGCGACAAAAAGCTTCCTGAAGTTCCACCTAGCTCAAAGCAACCACTAAAAGACGGCAATTCCAATAACAAGACCCTAGAAAGAGTCGGAGAAGCCTTTAAAGATGCTTCCTCCTTTATCACTAATAAGGAAGATAAAACCGACTCGCGCTCTGAAACGGAGAGTAAAGCTGCTGAGAAAAAATAATCCCTGAAGGTGGGAACCCATACTCTGAAGGGTAAGCTGCTTGAGTTTGACATTTTACTCACACAAAAAAGGAGTTATTGTATGAAGAAAGCAATTGATTGGTTGAAAAAGATTAAACTGGGCAGGGTAATCACAGTTTTTCTGTCAGGACTGCTACTGTTAGTTAGCACTGCCTGCGGTCCCAGTAACGTTTTAGCAAAGACTTCCGACCAAATCAGAGAAGAAGTGCCTGAGAAAGCAGTAACTAACACCTACGAAGGTGGCATGAACCAGTACGGCGATACTGATCCCAGAAGGGATACTAGCAGTGCGGAACAAAAAGCTCAGAGCCTGGTAGAACAAGCTCGGAAGAACATCGAAAGTAAGGGCGTTGACAGTACCGAGCAATATGGTGAAAATTATCGCACAGGTACACCTCTAGGCGAAAGAGTCAAGCGAATTGGCGAAGATGTAAAAAGTTCAACTGAAGAGCTGACCGAAGGTGTAACTAAGGGTACAAAAGAAGGACTTAAAAACGTCAAGGAAAATACCCAAAATGCTGTAGAAGCAACTAAAGATGCAGTTCAATCTAAAGTTAGCAGCGACATTAATACTACCAAGCAGACTTTGGGAAAAGCCGCTGACAAAGCCAAAGGTACTGTAGAAAACGCATCTCAGGCTGTTAAAGATCAGGTGGGAAAAGTCACTGACACTGGCAAAGACATCGGCAATAAAGCGCAGGATGTTGCAGACGACGCCTCCCACGCTGTTAAAAAGAAGGTCAGAAGTGACGTCGAGACGACTAAGCACGGATTAGACAAGGTGGCGGACAAAGTAGATTAGTATCCCTTGAGTTTACTCCCGGTGGGTTACGAGTTATTGTAGGTTGGGTTGAGCGATAGCGAAACCCAACATTATCATGGGGAGAGAGTTGAGTTTTCGGGTCTATCGATCGCTGTCAACGGCGATCGATTGAGCTTTCATTGCACAGAGGAGCGATCGCTAAAATTCCTAGTAGGGCTTGTTTACCAGTGGCGGGATCGACAAGCTGGAGGCATATAAGCGGCTGAAGATTCCGGAATTGAGCCACTCCCTGCTCGTCATAGACGGGGATTCTGGCTAGGAGTTGGGTTCAGCTTTTCGCCCTGAATCTTACGAAACGACTATCTGGCTGCACTTTCCTAGCTATGGGGCGAACTGCTCTAAGGGGGAATCAGCCACCTGCTTTCAGACGCGCTTACTTGCTCGCAGTTTAATGACGATATCGTCTTTCCACCGCCCACCGGAACGGCTCCGTCCCTGAATGTTAACCACATTCCGTGAAAAGACCATCCTGATAACAGTAGTCGATTCATACTTGAACCGACAGTATTGCGCCAACTCCTCAGCAATTTCAGCTCTAGAAGTTTTTTTTGGCGTTAAATTTTTAGTGCATAATGCACGCTTATAGACATAGTTTATTAAAAAGCTAGAATGTAGGCAAGATGTTCGTTACAAAATTTAATAATTTTGACGCCTGTTAAAACAAGCTAGTGTGTTGGGATCTACTGGAACGAGAACATTCAATGGCTCTACCGGTTTCCACCACCGTGACTTACTGAAAAACTCCTCAGTCAATGGAGGAATATCAGATGTATCAATTTCCTCCTCCGTGAGTGAGTCAACTTTCTCCCAATTCGTCTCTGAGGTACTGTTCATAGCGTTTTCGTTCATAAGGCAGAGCTTTGCGAAGTGAAATAATACGGATTGTTTGCACGCTTGGTTCTGTAAAAACTACTACCACCACACGCCACTTATATCGGGGTAGTCTGAACAATTTAGGTGCGTCTGCAAAGTCAAGATTATGCTTTGCAACATTTGCCTTGTTCTTTTGCTGATCCCACTCAAATTTCATACTTTGATTTTACCGGATTTTCATCCCGTGCCTCAAGAACTCTCTAGACAAAAGGATCGACATAAGGATGAGAGGTGAAATTTCTCGTTCCCAGGCTCTGCCTGGGAACGCTGTTGGGGAGGCAGAGCCGACACAACAATTACGCAGGACTTACGCACTGGGCACATATAGGGGCAACCACAGGGGGATTGCCCCTACGAACCGCTATATATAGAGGCAGTGCGTAAGTCCTGTTACGGACAAAAGGATCGATCGACATAAGGATGAGAGGTGAAATAATCATGCAGCCAAGCGCAACCTCTATCTAACTGTTGATCTAAACTCTCCACCTGCCAAATTTTCCCAGTGTTATCCTCTGAAGCAGTAACAATTTTGG
Organism: Oscillatoriales cyanobacterium PMM_0019; assembly: GCA_949127975.1. Classification (GTDB taxonomy): domain Bacteria; phylum Cyanobacteriota; class Cyanobacteriia; order Cyanobacteriales; family CASBRB01; genus CASBRB01. The sequence goes on from CASBRB010000343.1 coordinate 3,013, forward strand.
TCCCATCGGGACTAAATGTGGCACTCGATACCCGACTCTGATGTCCAGTGAGAGAGGCAATTTCCTTGCCGTTTATGTCCCAAATTTTCGCAGTGTTATCGTCTGAAGCAGTGACAATTTTTAACCCATCGGGACTAAATGTAGCACTCCTCACCCAACCCTGATGTCCAGTGAGAGAGGCAATTTCCTTACCGTTTATGTCCCAAATTTTCGCAGTGTTATCGTCTGAAGCAGTAACAATTTTTGAGCCATCGGGACTAAATCTGGCACTCCACACCCAATCCTGATGTCCAGTGAGAGTGGCAATTTCCTTGCCCAAGATATCCCAAATTTTTGCAGTATTATCCTGTGAAGCAGTGACAATTTTTGAGCCATCGGGACTAAATCTGGCACTCCACACCCTACCCTGATGCCCAGTGATAGTGGCAATTTCCTTACCTAAGATATCCCAAATTTTCGCAGTATTATCGTCTGAAGCAGTGACAATTTTTGAGCCATCTGGACTAAATCTGGCACTCCTTACCCAATCTTGATGTCCGCTGAGGGTGACTATTTCCTTGCCGAAGATATCCCAAATTTTTGCAGTATTATCCTGTGAAGCAGTGACAATTTTTGAGCCATCGGGACTAAATGTAGCACTCCACACCCTACCCTGATGTCCAGTGAGAGTGGCAATTTCCTTGCCGTTTATGTCCCAAATTTTCCCAGCCTTATCCTCTGAAGCAGTAACAATTTTTGAGCTATCTGGACTAAATGTGGCGCTCCTCACCCTATCCTGATGTCCGGAGAGAGAGGCAATTTCCTTGCCCAAGATATCCCAAATTTTCCCAGTATTATCCTCTGAAGCAGTGACAATTTTTGAGCCATCTGGACTAAATGTGGCACTCCACACCCAACTCTGATGTCCGCTGAGAGTGGCAATTTCCTTGCCCAAGATGCCCCAAATTTTCGCAGTCTTATCCCCTGAAGCAGTGACAATTTTAGTCCCATTTGGACTAAATGTGGCACTCCACACCCAATCCTGATGTCCCGTGAGAGTGGCAACTTCCTTGCCGTTTATGTCCCAAATTTTTGCAGTATTATCCTCTGAAGCAGTGACAATTTTAGTCCCATCTGGACTAAAGATGGCGCTCCTCACCCAACCCTGATGTCCCCTGAGAGAGGCAATTTCCTTGCCCAAGATATCCCAAATTTTCGCAGTATTATCCTCTGAAGCAGTAACAATTTTTGAGCCATCTGGACTAAAGGTGGCACTCCTCACCCAATCCTGATGTCCAGTGAGAGTGGCAATTTCCTTACCCAAGATGTCCCAAATTTTCCCAGTCTTATCCCCTGAAGCAGTGACAATTTTTGAGCCATCTGGACTAAAGGTGGCACTCAACACCCAATCCTGATGTCCAATAAGAGTGGCAATTTTCTTGCCGAAGATATCCCAAATTCTCGCAGTTTTATCGTCTGAAGCAGTGACAATCTTTGAGCCATCGGGACTAAATGTGGCACTCCACACCCTATTCTGATGTCCCGTGAGAGTGGCAATTTCCTTGCCGAAGATATCCCAAATTTTTGCAGTATTATCATCTGAAGCAGTGACAATTTTTGAGCCATCTGGACTAAATGTGGCACTCCACACCCTATCCTGATGTCCGGTGAGCTGATTTTTTTCGTAGTTTTTGATTAAACTGTTTTGTAATACTAGGATGGGACTAACTGTGGGATATTTTTCTAGAGTTCGCCCAGATTGGGCTAATTTTTGCAATTTTCGCCCAATCTGCATGGATAATAGGAGGGCTTCAAAGGGGTGAGACTCTAATTTTTTGATAGCCAATATACTTTGACGTTCTAAATCTATCCCTGCGATCGCTCCTTCTCTTTCTGCTTGTACCTTTGTTAGTTTTTGTTGTGCTTTCTGTATTTCCAGCTCTAATTTTTCCTTATTCTCCTGGGCAAGTTGCACCTCTTGATTAATGTGGTTTTTTTCAACTAAAACAACAGCTAAATCTTCTTTCACCTTTTGTATACTATTTTCTAACTCTTTCCGCTGCTTTCTTTCTATTTCTAGCTCAGCGATTAACTCCTTAATTTTTGGTTCTTGTTCTTGGCGAATAAAGGTAACCAAATAATCATGAACTAACTGATATCGTTCATCAGGATTTTCCGGCACAATAAACACTAATCCAGAAGCGACTAAAATTTGTGACACCAACCCTATTTTATTAGCTTCTATAGTTAATAATTTTTGTAGATCTACTTCCAACTCCACACGAGTTTTCAGAGGACGAGTCCCATTATCATCGGTAAGTAAATAGAGAAATAATTTGGCAATTTCCTGATTTTCCTCCCCGCAGTCTGCCACTACGCTATCCAGATAACGTTTTACTAACTCTTCTTTTGTCCCAAAATTTTGATATTCTTCCAGAGTTCTAATATTTTTCTCTTGCAGTTGCGCCCCCACTATTTGCAATTCAATAGGACGCACTTTCCTATATTCACCTGCTAAATCTTTAACCAGTTGCTTAATTAACTTATCTTCTAAAGTAAAATTAGAACGCTTTGTTAGTTTATTAATAATATTTTCGGCTTCATATTCATAAAAATTAGTTATCTTATAAAGTTTATCTTCACTTAACATACCACCGCTAACATTTTTTATTTTTGGTCTATCCACTAAAAAATGCAAGTAATCACGACGCAGTGAAAATATTAGTTTTACTGATAAATTTTCTAAACACTTACCTAAAAATAAAAATAACTCATTGCTTGCAGATTTAGTCTTGGCTATAAAAAAAAATTCTTCAAATTGGTCTAAAATCAGTACCACTTGTATATTTTGGGCTTCACTCTCCTGCAACTGTTCTAAAATAGCTTCTTGAGTATGTAAAGACTTAATTAAATTAATCCTCTTCTTGTGCAAAGCATTGGTTAATTGTTTACCTAACTCCTCCACCCAATTAGTATAAACCCGGAGCGCTACAGGGACAATTTCTTTTAAACTAACGATTCCTGGCAAACTAACTGCATTTTGTTCGAGGATAGGAAATAAACCTGCGTTAACTAAAGAACTTTTCCCTACACCAGAATAACCATAAATAACAATTACTTTATGATTAGGGTCAATCACTCGTCTAACTAATTCTGTAACATCCTTCTCTCGCCCAGAAGCGACAATTTCAGGAGCAATTGTTTCCAGGCTTTCTCCTTTTACGGCTGTAGTCTTTACCTTAATCCTACTTGCCCCAATAAATGCCCGAAAACCATACTCATACTCAACTACTTGCCCATCTTGTTTTACTTGATATGCTTTGAAATATTCTTTTTGCTCAAGGTAAAATTCTCTTAATCTCTTCAAAATATTTAAATAAACTCTAGGGTCATCTTCAACTCCAATTTCCCTCGCTCTTTCTAACCGAGCGATTGCTGTCTCACCTAAATGATATTCTGCTTCTGCGAGTACCAATAAATAATTACCTAAAAATTGTTGTTGAACTTCTGCTATTTCTAGGGCTGTTTGGGCGGATTCTTTTGCCTGTTCCCAACGAGATTGTTTCAGGGCTACAGTTGCTAAAAACCCATGTAAAGGCGCAATATTTATATCTAAACCCCCTATTGCTGCTTGTAGTCCTTTTTGCGCCAACTGTTCTAACTCATCCCAAGCTTCTAAAGATTGTAAAATTTTACCTATAATATTACTAAATTTCAGGCATAAATCGGGATATGCACACTCTTTAAAATAGCCTATCGCTGATTTTAAATATTCCTGTTTGCTCTTGGTTTTATCTTCTGAAGCTTTTTGGAAATAACATAAACCAAGCTTAACTTGAAGTATTCCCACTTTTATTTGAGGGTTCAGTTTACCTTTATTCCCACTTGCTACTGGGTGTAAAAAATAAGCAGAAGCCCGCCACCAATCTAAACTATTTTGATAGTAAGCTAAAGCGCCATCGAAATCATTTTTAAAATAAGCTTGTTCACCAAAAACGAAGTCTAAATCAGCTTTCAGTTCTGGCTCTAATTCTTGTCCTATAGCCTGTAAATTATTATACCCTAATTCTAGTTCTTGATAATCTTTATTATCATTTGCTTGAGTAGGTGATAAACTATCAATATTTTCAGCAATAGATTGTTTAAAAATAGTTTCTGTGGTTTTCTGTAGTAAATTAACTACTTCATCTGCACCAAGCTCGAACTGGGTACTTGTCCCCCAACTTTCCAAATCAGGGGCTAATTCCATCAGGTGTTTTTTTACATTATCGTTAACCCACAATACCAAAGGGAAGTAAAATTTTTCTCGAAATGTTTCCCTAACTTGATTAGCAGAAGACAGCATTTGCTCTAAATTAGCTACCGTCTCCAACCCCAAAATCATCAGCCCTCCAGGTGTTTCTTCTCCTAATTGGGCGCTAATAGCAGCGTACAGGGTTGTATCAGACGGCTTAAGGGTTATAGTGTGGATTTTAGCTTGACAGATTTCCTGCGATCGCTGTACTAGAGTCTTTCTTAATTTGGTATAATTACAGCGAGCAAAAATTAACTTAAACTTTCCTTGAGAAGCAGTAATTGCCCAAGCCAATTTTTTCAAAGAATGCTCATTATTAGGATTAATATGTTCAGGGGTATCGGGTTCGATCGTCACTGTAACTCCTTAGCTTCTGCCAAAATAGGATTGATATCGAACCAAAATTCACCACTATTACGATATTCAAAAACAAAACGACTGCGAATAAGTTTTTGATATCCTTCATCATCACTGACTCTTTTACTTTCTCTGACTTGACGTAATAACTTCCATTCCTCATCAGAGATGGGCAGTATCGTGTCATTACGACAGTTGCAGATGACAATTTCTAAAGTCTGCCTAGACAAAGGAAGTTCCATTTCTTCTTGTATCCATTCATTCAACAATCTCAACAAATCTCGTACATGACCCCCGCTCACTTGACACAAACGATCTAAGCTTTCTAAACTATCAAAAATCTCGGTAATTCGGTTGAGGCGTTCTTGTTCAGTTAAGTCAGGAAAAGCCCTGGCTAGTATCATTTGTCTTAACAGTGTCATTCCCTCTTCATAAATACTGCCATTCTGTAACCGTACTGGCACCATTGGTAACACTTTTGGATCTTCAATAAATCGCTGAGTTAGATTTCCATATTCATTAGAAAATTTCAGTGCAAGTGGCATTGTATAGATCATATGACAATTCAAGCGAGTGAGGAACTCCCCCTGATCTACAAATAAATATTCTTGTTGGGGTCTGCCCCAAAGTTTATTCCTACTATCGATCCGATCGAGATTATCAACAATAACAACTAAACCTTTTTCCCCTTGCTCTTTGAGCTTAATAATTGCCGGTTCAATTAATTCTCGATTAATCGCATTCAAAAGATCGGATTTTTGGGGACCTAAAAACTGATTTAATTTTTCTCTTAACAAAGAATCACTTCTGGCTTTTGCTGTGATATGGGCAATACCTAGTGATATGGAGAAAGATTTAATTTCTGAGTTTAAAATTTGTTTGAATACACCTTCTAGTAAGAGTTTAAATCCTCTAGCTTCTACTGGTATTTCTTTTTCTTCCAAACTTTGAATAATCCGACGAGCGATAGACAGTAAAACATCAGCAATATCTACATCGCTCATTTCCAGGTCTTCACTAGACTCAAAATAAACCACATGAAAACCTGCTTCTTCTAATTCTTTCTTAAGTCGCAATAATTCTGTCGATTTACCACAACCAATATGTCCCGTAAATAAAGCGCAGGTAGGCTGATTTGGCTTCAAAACCGTGATTTTCTGTTTCAGTCTCTTGATGATGTCGCCGCCTCTTACCGAGGAAAAGTCAATATAAACTTTCTTGTCTTCAGGTTTGTCTATAGCGAGAGTTCGGCTAGGATCTGTGGCTTGAAAAAATTGCTGTAAATCTACCGTCATCAGTTTGGCTATTTTGAAGATATGTTTAATTATAGCATAAGAGGGCAACCACGGGGGGTTTGCCCCTACATTCTAGGCTAATAGCGTAGAGACGTTACTCGACGTTCATACTATTAGCCAGGGATTTTTAATCTCTGGCGGTGTCGTTGGCTGAATACCATTGGTGTAATGCCATCTGGTGAATTTCGCGCCAGGGGCGTTGGTGGGCTTTGGCTAACTGGGCGCAATCTTCATATTCTGGCTGTACGTTGATAATTGTCTTTTTCCCAAGATGTTCGCTCCAGGCAACCTTGATGCGCACTATTCCATACTTTGTGTCAATTGACTGGATTTCTCGGTGCAAAATCGATCGTTCCTGGGTGAGTCGTCGAACGCCTAATGTAGTAGTTTCCGAGAAGATAACCGCTTCACAAGCAGACAAATGTTGCGGATGGCAGATAACCGTGAGTAAAATTCCAGGGCGAGACTTTTTCATGCCAATTGCTTGGGTGAAAACATCCACAGCACCAGCGGCAAACAATGCCTCAAATACATAGCCAATAACTTGGGCACTGGTGTCATCGATTTGAGTTTCTAGCACTAAAATAGTTTCTAACCCGTAACCAGAAGCGGTTGCTACAGGCTGAGTTAAGGTATTGCTACTCTCACCTATCCAGAGTCTCAGAATATTGGGAATCGATAACTCTCGCGTACCTGCACCCAGCCCGACGCGCTGGATAGTCATTGGCGGTGGAGAGCCAAAGTCAGTAGCTAGGGTGACAGCTAGAGCAGCCCCTGTCGGTGTTACCAGTTCCCGATCGATCCCGTTACTGTATACTGGAACTTGACGCGATTCCCACAATTTCAACACGGCTGGCACTGGCACTGGCAATACACCATGAGCCGCTTTTACAGTACCACCCCCAGTTGGCAAAGCAGAGCAGTATAGTTGCTCAATCCCCAACCAATCTAACCCCAAACAGGTGCCCACAATATCTACTATAGCATCTGTAGCTCCCACCTCATGAAAATGTACCATGTTTGGGGCAATGCCATGCACTGCTCCTTCTGCTTGTGCTAGACTGTGGAAAACAGCTAAACTCCATTCCCTAGCTCGTGGCGGTAAATCAGCAGCCTTAATCAGCTCCTCTATTTCTGGTAAATGCCGATGAGGTTCACCCTGATGTTCATCTGGGTGATGATGATGCCCTTGAAGCAATAAATCTACATGGACTTTAGTCGCCAGTTGAGCATTACGGTGAACTTTTTCTGATCGTAGCTGGTACTCCTGCTCCATACCCAGAGTTTTCAGCTTTTCAATTAAATAGTCCAAAGGCACCCCACCATGCACTAGGGCACCCAAACACATATCACCAGCAATTCCCGTCGGACATTCCAAATAAGCTAACTTGGTCATAGGAACACAGCAACTGACAATTAATTTAATGGCTACCCTCTACACGGTTCATCCTGATACGCCCCAAACACGCCGAATAGAGCAGATCGTAGATGCCTTACGCAATGGGGCTGTTATGCTCTATCCTACTGATACTGTATATGCTATCGGCTGTGACCTCAATGTGAAGTCGGCAATAGAGCGCGTGAGACAGATTAAGCAACTATCTAATGATAAGCCCCTGACGTTTCTGTGTTCGTCCCTGTCTAACATTTCTCATTATGCCTCAGTTAGTGACTCAGCCTACCGCCTGATGAAGCATCTGATTCCGGGGCCATATACCTTCCTCCTGCCTACCACCAAGCTAGTGCCCAAGCTGGTGCAAAACCCTAAGCGCAAAACTACTGGCATTCGTGTCCCAAATTATCCAGTATGTATGTCACTGTTACAAGCGTTAGGAAATCCGATTATTTCCACTTCAGCACATCCACTAGATGAGGAGGAGAAAACCCCAACAATAGAGATGGAACGGGCAAAGCTGTTTGACACGCTGGATAAATTGGTGGATGTGATTGTAGACGATGGCTCGGAGCCTGGAATTGAAGTGTCAACTATTATAGATTTGACAGGTCAGGAACCTGTGATAGTTCGGGAAGGTCTAGGTATGCAAGAGGCAACGGCTTGGGCAACATTAGTCAGTTAATATGGTCAAAAAGTGTCCTTTGTGAAAAATAAAACTAATCAACAATGACTACAAATTAAGTAAATCTGGATACTATGGCAAGGTTCATAAATAGTTGCTTAACTAAACACCCAAGAGTTATTACTGAATCGCTGTTCTAAAACACCGATCGCGAACTACAGACTTAAAAAGTAGCCAGTTTTATAATTGTCCACTACCAATGGCTGTAGATATCCGGGCGCAACGATCGGTCTGCGTACTCGTTCAATCGCTGAACTACACGCACAGCAAGGTTTTGTACCGATGGACGACATTTATTCATAGGTGGCAAGGTTTGTGGTACTGGCAGTTAACTAAAACTACTAGCACAGGCGCAGCCCCAAAAATCAAAGTAAATACTTAAAGTCAAATTATAGACAGTGGAGACGGTAAATCTTTGTGGTAAGCAACCACAATCAATTTCCTCTCTGGTGTCAGCATAGCGTGACTGTAGCGATCGGGGGCAATACCATGAACGGCAATTCTATAAATTTACTTACTCAAGCTTCAACAACTAATACTAGCCCTCAGGGCACAAATCCAGAAAGGGAAACTGATATGAAGACCCTGACTCAGTTGTTGGTGGAAGAACTAAAGGTGCAAGTCGGCTCGACGTCCCCACAAATAATGGCACTGGCAAGTCGAATTGCTCAAGAAGTAGAGCGGATTTGCAGCAAAAGTCCGCGCATCCAAACATCTGGTCAAATTCGCTCTTGGCAGTTGACGCTAGGGCGTCACCGAGTGCAAAAGTGCGTATTATATTACCAATTGGGTTCCAAACAAGGTCGTGTGGAACTCCACAGTAACCTCAGCGCTATAGTATACCGATATGTGGCACCAGCACAATCAGGATTAGGTTTTCAAGCTCGATATAACCTGATTGAGGATTTTCTGCAAGAGTTTTATGCCGAGTCTTTGAAAGCCTTCCGCAGAGAAAACCAGCTAGGTGAGAATAATACTCCCCGCACTCTGATGGAACTGGCGGAATATATGGCATTTACAGAGCAATATGCTAAACGCCGGATTAACCTGCCGAATGGCTACAGTCAGCAGTTGATTATCCTGCGAGCGCAGACTTTTGCCAGACGCCAACCGATTGAAACTCCTCTGGATATCGAACAAGCATTTGAGACAGCTAAGGGAGAGGAAGCGGAAAATAATAGCCGAAACCCAGTAGTACAACAGGTGCGAGCGCAGTTTATCGCCTCAGCCGACGACCCCACAGAAGCCGTGTTGCGCGATCGCGTACTCTCGGAACTGTTAGAGTATCTAGAGTCGAAGGGGCAATCAGACTGTGCTGATTACCTGGTTTTAAGAATGGAAGACCTTTCGGCACCAGAAATTGACGCTATTCTGGGTTTAACCGCTCGCGAGCGCGACTACCTGCAACAGCGCTTCAAGTACCACGTCGAAAAATTCGCCCGTGCCTCCCACTGGAAACTGGTACATCAATGGCTAGGCGCAGATCTCGACCAAAAGCTGGGAATGTCTTCGATACAGTGGCAAGCCTTTGTGGATCAACTTGAGCCATCATACCAGCAGCTATTGCAGCTCAAACAAGCGGCAAAAAGCGATCGGGAGATTGCCCAAGCCCTCAAATGGACAGCAAAACAGGTACAAAAGCGGTGGTCTGGGCTACTGGAACTGGCATGGAAAACCCGCAACCAAGACAGTTAGAGCTTATAATAAAACCAGTAGTTTCTAAAACTCAACGCCGGAACATGCCCAAAAACGTTGCGGATGTGATGAGCCGCGATTTAATCACAGTGCTACCCCAAACACCTCTCAAGGAGGCAATCCAACTCCTTGCAGAGCGTCGAATTACGGGTCTGCCAGTAGTGGATGAAGAAGACAAGTTAGTAGGGGTAATTTCAGAAACAGATTTGATGTGGCAGGAAACAGGAGTTGATCCCCCAGCATATATCATGTTTCTGGACAGTGTAATTTATTTGCAAAACCCAGCTACTTATGAGAAAGAGCTACACAAGGCACTAGGGCAAACGGTTGGGGAGGTGATGACCACTAATGTGATTACCATCACCCCTGAAAAAGATTTGCGGGAAGCTGCCAAGCTAATGCATGAAAAACACGTCCGACGCCTGCCTGTAGTCGATCCTACGGGCAAGGTGATTGGGATTCTTACCCGTGGAGATATTGTGCGAACAATGGCATCTGAGTTAGACTGAACTACCTTATCAATGGTTGCAGTTGTAGGTTGGGTTGAGGAACGAAACCCAACATATTAGTTGAGTTGTAGGTTGGGTTGAGGAACGAAACCCAACATTAAGGTTTGAAAGCGTTGAGTTTCCCTCTGTTCAAGCTCTCAGCAAATTGATTAATAAAATTATCACACTAAGTGTTGAAGAGCCAAACCAATGTCAGTAACGATCGAATCAGACTTAAAGGAAATCCTAGCCAAGATCGATCGGAAGCTAGATAAGCTCAGTGAGGACGTTACGGACTTAAAGGTGGGGGCTTGCTCGTAGCTATCCTGGGCGGGTTTGCTAAATTGTTCGGGAAAGCTGGCGCGATCGTAAGTGGTTTAACTCACGAAGGCTTGGATTGCAAACATAGGGATGAAGTTGGCTATTGTTTTGGTGTTTTTTTGTTCCAGGTCATCATTCAAGAAATTTACCCCAGTCATCCTCATCAAGCCAAGTCATTAATGACTCAATTATTACATTACTATGAATTGGATAGCATTTCCCAACAGCCGATCGCTCCTTGTTGTAGCTATGGTGAACAGCTTATGCTAAACTGACGATTAAGAATGGGAACGGGGAACGGAACAGAGGAAAGTAGAATGATTATTAGTCTTATCAAAAAATTATCTTTCTTAAAATCTGTTCCCTGTTCCCGATCCATCAACTGTTGCTCTAGCATAACAAGTACCGAAGATCCAGGATTTATCACCTATATGAATGTAAAAACTGTTGATATTAATGCCAGTGCGATGACTATCAAAGAATTATTGCTATTAATCAATGAAGAAACAGAAATTGTTCTGACACAAGACAGTAAACCTCTGGCACGTTTGATGCCAATTGCATCGGCAAGTCCACCCCGCACACCAGGGTTGCATCCTGGCGCTATTTCAACAACAGATGATTTTGATGAACCGTTAGCTGAAGAATTCTGGACTGGAAAAGCATGAATTTGCTGTTTGATACTCATACTTTTATTTGGTGGGATAGCGAGCCAGCAAAACTTTCCGCTCGTGCTTTGAAACTGCTTCAGGATTCTTCAAATCTTTTACTACTGAGCGTTGTAAGTATTTGGGAAATCCAAATCAAGCTGCAATTGGGGAAAATCAAACTAAATCGACCTTTAGCAGAGATTGTGGAAAGCCAGCAAAAAACAAATTTAATTGAGGTGCTACCCATTGAAGTGAACCATGTTTTAGCTTTGTCGGGTTTGCCTCCTATCCATAAAGATCCTTTCGATCGCCTATTGGTATCTCAAGCTAATGTAGAAAATGCTGTTTTACTGAGCTGCGATCCTATTTTGGCTCAATATCCGGTACGACTAAGTTGGTAATTTAGCGATCGCTTACCCTTTTTCTGACAAATTTAGCGATCGTAAAGGCTACAGAAAAATATCCAGAAGGTTTGTAGTAAGGGCTTTAGCCCTGGATTGGGACAGAAGGTTTGTAGTAGGCTTTAGCCCTGGATTGGGACAGAAGGTTTGTAGTAAGGGCTTTAGCCCTGGATTGGGACTAAAGTCCCGACTATGAACCCTTGGTGGAATCCAGCGGTAGAAGACCAAGCATCAGATCGTGCCCATCGCATCGGACAACAACGCCCAGTTACTATCTATCGTTTAGTAGCAAAAGATACTATTGAAGATAAGATTGTGGATTTGCATCAGCACAAGCGAGTTTTGGCTGACAGCCTGCTCGAAGGTGCTGATTTAAGTGGCAAGATATCAACACAAGAGTTGCTGCGCTTGATCGAAGAAAGCTAATCGCTCTAAAGTATTATGTTAGCGCTATCGTCTCCAACAGCACCACTGAGAGAAGACAATCAACAAAAAAAATACACACCCAAGAGGTAACTACTGCTGCCGTCGCCGACACGCCTACACCCTTGACGCCACCCGTAGTTGTCAGTCCCCAACTACAACTAATGACAGCAATCACCGCCCCAAAGATCGCAGCTTTGAAGACAAGACTAAACAAGTCCGACACTTCTAAAAAATTTCCTACTGAAGTCAAAAATATAACTGGAGATACATTGTAAAATTGGGCTGCTGCAAATAAACCACCACCAAGACCAACGACTAAGGATAGAATAGTTAAAATCGGCAACATCAAGCAACAGGCAATAACTCTAGGAATAACTAGATAATCAATTGGGTTGGTTTTGAGCATATGTAGAGCATCAATTTGCTCGGTGACTTTCATCGCCCCAATTTCTGCGGCAAAAGCACAACCAACTTGTCCTGCTATAATACCTGCCGTTAAAACCGGAGCCAGTTCGCGGCAGAAAGCCACAGCAAAGGCACCTCCCACCGCATTAACCGCTCCATATCGGCTCAATTCTCGCGCCGTTTGAATTGTGAAAATCATGCCCGCAGCACTAATCGTAAGTAGAACAGGAGAAACGGAACCAAGTCCGATAGTTACCAGATGCTCAACAATGTGACGGGGGCAGATTTTGAACATGAACAGACGTAAAACAACTTGTCCTCCCAGTAGCACTGCTGCTAAAAATCGGAAGTTCCATCGGGGTTCAAAGTGGTAGTCAGGTTTAAAATTGGGCATTTATTAGCTCATGGCGACGCACGGACTCTCTGACTTAACTTAACAGAAATAGGACTTCCCCATAGACTCTATTCGTAGAGTCACCATCTACTCTGCCGTGTGGGTACTTAAGCCCTGCAGGACTTACGCACACTGGGCACACTGGGCACACACAGGGGGATTGCCCCTACGAACCCGCTATATATAGAGGCAGTCCGTAAGTACTGTCCTGTTTTTGTTTCCGGCGATCGCCCCGATTGCCCAACTTCCCTTTCGTCCAATTTTTTCAGTGATTTGCATTAATTCAGGACTTACGCACACTGGGCACACTGGGCACACACAGGGGGATTGCCCCTACGAACCCGCTATATATAGATGCAGTGCTACAGTACTGTAATTTAAAGGATCGGCAGGCATTCCTAATTAGGGTAATTTTGCTGTTTTGACTTTTTTTGAGCTACTCATAGAGCTGGGACTAAAATTTAACCCGCCCAGAAATTTATTTCTGGGCTAATAGCTCAAGTCCATTTTAATGGACTAAAAATTATGACCCATTCCTATGAAGAAGACTTTCAATGTTAGCCAGGGAATATATTCCCTGGCGGTTGATGATGGTTGGGGTAAAATCTCGGCTCCTAAACTACAGCGGTTTACAGCCGCCGATCGCTACAATAAAATTGGTTGGGACAGTAGCGGGAGGCAAGAGGGTACCGATCGCGCTCAAAGCAGTGCTACAGTGAATTCGTCTGAGCTGGCTGCTGTCGTTGGGAACGAGCCGCCTTAACAATTTCCTGAATTTTAGTCTTTTGGTCAGATGTGAGATTGAGCGTTGATAGTGCCTGACGCATTTTTTGACCTTGCTGTAATTTCGTTTCTAAATCTTGTTTCTGAGCCGGAGTAAGAACCCTACGAACCGCTATATGTACAGTACTGTAGCACACTGGCATATATAGGGGCAACCACAGGGGATTGCCCCTACGAACCGCTATATGTAGCGTAGCTGCTATAGTACTGTATGTAGAGACAGTGCGTAAGTCCTGATAAAGTATTGTATTCTGATAGATAATACGTAGATTATTGGCAGAGGCGAGTTGACAGTGGGCATTGTCGTCGAGAACGTATCCAAGCAGTTTGGCAGTTTTAAAGCCGTTGACCAGGTAAGCTTAGAGATAAAATCCGGCTCTCTAGTGGCTTTACTGGGACCTTCGGGTTCTGGAAAATCTACGTTGTTACGGTTAATTGCTGGTCTAGAGATGCCGGATACAGGCAAAATCTGGCTCACCGGGACAGATGCCACATATCAAAGCGTGCAAGAGCGTAATATTGGGTTTGTGTTCCAGCACTATGCCCTGTTCAAGCACATGACGGTGCGCCAGAATATTGCCTTTGGTTTGGACATTCGCAAAACGCCCAAAGCTAAGGTAACAGCGCGAGTAGAGGAACTGTTAGATTTAATCCAGCTAAAAGGATTGGGCTCACGCTACCCATCTCAACTATCTGGTGGGCAGCGGCAACGGGTAGCTTTGGCAAGATCTTTAGCAGTGCAACCCAAAGTGTTGCTGCTGGATGAACCTTTCGGGGCTCTAGATGCCAAAGTACGCAAAGACTTGCGTGCCTGGTTACGACGCCTCCACGATGAAGTTCATGTTACCACAGTTTTCGTCACCCACGACCAAGAAGAAGCAATGGAAGTTTCCGATGAAATCGTGGTGATGAACAAAGGCAAAGTAGAACAGATTGGCACACCAGCCCAGATTTACGATCACCCAGCCACGGCATTCGTGATGAGCTTCATTGGACCAGTCAATGTTCTGCCCAGCACCTCCCGCATTTTCCAAGGCAACGGGTTTGATTCTGCCCATCCTGAAATGTTCCTGCGCCCTCAGGATGTGGTCGTGGAAACACAGCCAAATGGCAGCAGCGTACCAGCATTAATTAGCCGCTTGATACATCTAGGCTGGGAAGTGCAGGCGGAATTAGCCCTGGAAGATGGGCAAGTAGTGACAGCACACCTAACGCGAGAACGGTTTGATGAGTTGAAGCTATTTCCGCAACAGCGGGTTTATGTCAAACCGAAGGATGCCAAGTCTTTTCCCCTGTACTATTCAATATAGCCGATCTGAAAATATTTTTTGCTTATGAACTGGTTTCCCTGGGATGTCAGACGCTGGCTACCAATTGGACAATTTCTCACTCTGTTTTGTCTTTTTTTGTTTCTAGTTGTTAGCTGTGTAGGACAAAATTCCTCCAATTCTCCTCCTCCCAGCTCCAGTGCAGGCGATCGCATTACCATTGGCACGACCTTGAAACCGCGAACAATGGACCCAGCAGATAACTACGAGCTGGCAGGAGAATACTTGCACTACAACCTAGGCGAAACCCTCTATCGCTACGCACCAGGAACATCCCAACTAAAACCACAACTGGCAACTGCTCTCCCCAAGGTTAGTCAAGATGGTTTGACTTACATTATCCCAGTACGCCCGAATGTCCTATTCCACGATGGCACTCCCTTCGATGCTGAAGCGATGGCATTTTCCTTGCGGCGCTTCATCGAAAACAAAGGTAAGCCGTCTTTTTTACTATCCGATATAGTTAATTCAGTGAAGGCGACTGGTAAGTATGAGTTAACCATCATGCTGAAAAAACCCTTCGCTGCTTTTCCCTCGTTACTGGCATTTCCTGGTACCTGTGCTGTGTCACCCAAAGCTTATGAAATTGGAGCGGGGAAATTTAAACCTAACGAGTTTGTAGGAACTGGTCCTTACAAGTTAGTTAAGTTTAGCAGTGAATCGCAGCAGTTGGATGTTTTTGATAAATACTGGGGTGAAAAACCAGCAAATCAGGGTGTAAATGTTCAGGTGCTTACCAGTTCATCAAACCTTTTTAATACGTTCCGCACTCGTGGTGTGGATATAGCTTACCTAACCCTGGAACCAGAGCAAATCAAGAGACTGAAGGATGGAGCGTCAACAGGAAAGTGGCAGGCGATCGAGTCTCAGGGCAGTTCTACAACCTATATGATTTTTAACCTTAAGAGTAAGCCCTTTGATAACCCAAGTGTGCGCGTCGCTGTTGCCTATATGATTAACCGATCGCTGTTAAATGAACGAGCCCTCGCGGGGCAAGGTGTACCCCTCTACAGTATGCTACCGACAACTTTTGACGTTTACAAGCCGGTGTTTAAAGAACAGTATGGGGATGGGGATACTGCTAAGGCAAAACAGCTATTGCAGCAAGCAGGATACTCCCCAACCAATCCTCTTTATGTGCAAGTTTGGTATCCCACTAGCTCGGCTCCTCGCCAGCTAGCTGCCACTGTACTCAAGGCATTTGCCGAACAACAACTAGGTGGCACGCTACAATTTGAAGTGAACAATGTTGACGCTGCCACCTTTTTTAAAAATATTCCCCAAGGCATCTATCCCACAACTTTGGGCAACTGGTACCCGGACTTTTTAGACCCCGATAATTACGTTCAACCGTTTTTGGAATGTACTAAAGGGTCGCCTAATTCTGGGTGTGATGATGGCGCGAGTAAGACTCAGGGGTCATTTTACTATAGCTCGCGCGTCAACCAACTAATTGCTCAGGAGCGTAAGGAGCTAAACCCCCAAGCCCGTAAGGCAATTTTTGCTGAAATTCAAGATTTAGTTGCCAAGGATGTTCCTTACATTCCTCTGTGGCAAGATAAAGAATTCGCCTTTTCCCAAAAAGGTGTCACCGGACTAACTATTAACCCCACTCAAGATTTTGCCTTCTGGACGATAAAAAAATGATATAGTTAATTCTTTGGGCTTCTGAATTAAATATTTTTAACGCAAAGGTTCGCAGAGGTTTACGCAAAGGGCGCAAAGGTAGCTTTCGAGTGAGCGATTGCGCCGAAGTCTGTAATAATTCGGATGTCAGCGGAATGACCAATATCAATGTCAAGATCTAAAGCTTTACAGTATTACATCTTCGTTCGTCTGCTTTTAGCTCCACTGATGTTGTGGACAATTGTTACTATCGTGTTTTTGCTTCTGAGAGCTACTCCAGGCGATCCCGCAGACGCTATTTTAGGGGGCCGTGCCCCAGAAAGTGCCAAGGAAGAGTTACGACAACAGTTGGGGCTATCAGATCCCATCTGGCTTCAGTATCTCCATTACTTGGGAGCATTGTTGCGTTTGGACTTGGGAACATCTCTTACCAGTCGTGGGCAACCAGTGTGGCAGGATATTCAAGCATACTTCCCTGCGACGGTGGAATTAGCTGTGTTTAGTCTGGCGATCGCTTTCATTGTTGGTGTTACCCTTGGTATTATCTCTGCTTCACGTCCAGGCACCATTTTGGACGCTGGTGGGCGGCTGTTTGGCATCATTACCTACTCGCTCCCCTTATTTTGGGTAGGAATGATTCTGCAATTGATTTTCTCTGTACAACTAAACTGGTTTCCTCTAGGAACTCGCTTCCCCACAACTTTATCTGCCCCTAAACTGGTTACTGGTTTATACACCGTTGATAGTCTCCTGAGTGGTAATCTGAGTCAGTTTTTAATGGCTTTGTACTATCTCGCCCTCCCCAGTTTGACGCTGGGTATTCTCCTGAGTGGAATTTTTGAGCGGATTGTGCGGGTGAACCTGAAGCAAACACTTAAGGCAGATTATGTAGAAGCTGCCAGAGCTAGGGGTGTTCCGGAATTACGCATTACTCTAGCTCATGCCCTGAAAAATGCCTTAATTCCAGTGATTACTGTATTGGGATTGCTGCTTGCCTCTTTGTTGGGAGGCGCAGTTTTGACAGAGGTGACGTTTTCTTGGCCTGGGTTAGGAAATCGACTTTATGACGCAATTTCATTACGGGATTACCCTACAGTACAGGGCATTATGGTGTTTTTTGCCGTGATTGTAGTGTTTGCCAGCATAGCGATCGACATCATCAATGCCTACATCGATCCCCGCATTCGCTATTAGTTAAATTTTATTTTCGCAGCATTTGTTTTACAGTTTCAAGCATTTCTGCGGGATGAAAAGGTTTGGTAATGTAGGCATCTCCTCCTTGCTTCATCCCCCAGTAACGGTCGAACTCTTCATTTTTTGTTGAACAAATTATCACAGGTATATTCTGTGACTTAGGATTGCTCTTGATCCAACGGCATAGTTCGTAGCCGTTCATCCTAGGCATAATCAAGTCTGTTATCACTAAATCTGGAATTTGAGCCTCCATTTTCTCCTGAGCTTCCACACCATCACAGGCGACGACAACATTCAGCCCGTTGTGTTTCAAAAGGTCTGAAACCATTTCCCGGAGCATACCGCTGTCGTCCACAACCAGAACTGTACTCATAACAACCTAACCATAGCTAAATTTTTTGACTGGGATGCTGTACCCAATTGGGGCTATGCGTACATTTTAGGGGAATCTGTAATAGAGCGGGGATACCACAACCAATTACAGCCAATTACTGACGCCTTATAGGGAGGACTCTCCCTTTATACCACCAGGTTAAAGGGAGAGCATCTCAATCGATGGATACTATGGCAGGTTGGTGTACGAAGTGTCAAGGCAGCCGCAAGCTGGTAATACTCTGTGCTGGAAAGGTTATTGAGAGTTGGCCATTCGTGTTTGTTATAGTTGGCTGTAGATAGTTGCCGTTGGTGCTGGTAATCGCCTGGCTTACAGAGCTGTTTCCTCCATTTGTAGATGTCAGGTTCATGGTTAGCTGTCCATTAGTAGTGTTAACCACAATCAACGATCGACCACCCGTAGGTAGTAAGAACGCCATAGTAAGCAAACCTGATTGACCTGAATTAGACTTAACATACACTGCCTGCGACGGAATATAGTTGGCATAGTGCTTGAGCACATAAAACGTAGGATTACGCTGTCCTTGAGGACCTACAGCAGCATCGTTCCCAAGCAGTGACCAGAAGTAAAGGCGTGAGGCATGAGACCAGTCGATCGCTCGATAAAAGCCCTGGGCGTAATCAAAAGCTGTGTCCCAGGTGGTGGTTTGCAGAGGAGGACTGTTAATATTACCACAGATGGTAGTATCGTTCACCGCACACATTCCTCCTACTTCAGTCGCCCATACTGGCTTACCGTACTGTTGAGCGACTTGCCAAATAGCATCGTAGGTAGCACGATCTTTGCTCCACCAAGTGTGGTATGAGATGGCTGCCGTGCGATCGCGCAACCGGGAATTGGCAAGCCAAACTTGCGCCCAAGCAGCCGCATTCACAGGAGAGGAAGTGTTTGGACCATGTAGCATTACTTTGGAAAGACCGAAGGAATCGAGCTTATCTAGGACAGCCAACGCGGCATCCCGCAACGCCTCAGGCTTGGAGTATTGGATATTTGCTGCGATGTCAGGTTCATTCTGCACTTCCACCACCTGCTGTGGCACGCCATGACTTTGCATATTTAGCAGGTAAGTGGCAATGGATTCCCCAAGTTCTGGATACATGTTAACAGGAATCTGGCGCGGGTTCCCTGTTGCTAGCCAATCAGCGGTATCCCACACCCCCAATTGCACCTGAACAGGATTAGTACGCTGAGTTAACCATTGTGCGTAGCCTACGTCATCCCGATTTATTATACCATAAAATGTATCAAACTTGCTCCAGTCTATAACGTTAGGGTCTGCGTTATCGTTCTGAGGTTCCCAATATTGAAACCATGAGAAAAAGCGCACATAATGCAAATCGAGTTCGTCGTAGGCAAACTTGACTGCGTTCCACTGATAGCCAATGTCGTTAGCAAAAGGATACGTAAAGCTATTGACACCAATCCCATCTAGGGTTTGGTAGCGACAGTTTTCCTGGATGCGGATCTCATTAGGTTGTATAGAGGGGTTAGTATTGGACGAACACTGGTTATTCGGCAAGCCAGAATTTGGCGGAGTAGTCGGAGTAGTTGTCGGGAAGCCAGGGAATTGTGGAAAAGTTGTCGGGAAGCCAGGAAATTGTGGAAAAGTTGGAGTCGTTGGCGGCGGTGAGCTAGGGTTTTGTGGAGTAGTTGGAGTAGTTGGCGGCGGTGAGCTAGGAGTTTGTGGAGTAGTTGGAGTAGTTAGCGGCGGTGAGCTAGGGAATTGTGGAGTAGTTGGAATACTAGGGTTTTGCGGAAAAGTTATCGTCGGGAAGCCAGGGAATTGCGCAATAGTCGAAGAAGGACTTTTCTCACCACTAGGATTGGCTGTTTTTGCAAGCGAGGGATTGCCTAGGTTGACTACGCCTAATGCACACCCAACTCCGAGCATTAGTCGCATCCATGTTTTCCCATCCCAAAAAGCTGTCTTCTCCCAGAAATTACGATACTTCAGATGACTTTTTTTATTCTTACTCTTGAAGGCTACTGTTGGCATTTTTAATTCAGACCTAACGTTTTTCATGGTTTACACACTATCTATAGATAGTAACGACAACGCAACCTTTTTCGGCTACCGTTCTAAAGCGGGACGCTGCTACACGCATAGATGGTAGATGGTGGGTAACGCGCTTGAGCTAACCCACCCTACTGGCGTGACACGCCTAAAATTATGGATTAGCATTCTCCTCTACTGGAGTGTTACAACACTCAGACCCCCTGTAATCTATTCCACTATTTTAGCTGTGTCACGCCACTACGAATAGGATCTATGCGTAA
>CASBRB010000344.1 GCA_949127975.1 Oscillatoriales cyanobacterium PMM_0019
CCTCCCAGGAGGGGAAGGGGGAGAGGGGAGTAAGAAAATTTTACATCTCAAATGGAATTGCTATAGTTGTAATTAAGTTAGAGCAAATACCCGTTTGAGTTACGATAACACCTGCAAGTATCTAGCCGAACAGTACCCAGTTGATGGCAGCTCGCTGGCTTTTAGCACTGGAGCCACAAAAAATTGTGGTTGTCACCAAATAGCGAGAGAAATTAGGGTTTGTCTGTTGGCATTCATGGTTAGAATTTTAGGCGGTGGTGGGCATTGCTCACCATGCAAAACAAATTACACTAAGAATAATGGGCTTTAGCCCATTATTCAATTATCTTTAGGTTACCTATTTATTCCCATGACTCAAAACAGCAATTCACCAGGGGAAGCATTAAAGGTTTATGACGAGCAATTGCAGTTTGCTGCAAAAGTTATTGCTAGCTCAGATATCCCTAATTCAGTTCGCACTGAGCTTGGGCAGTATATTCACAACATTCACCAGCGGCGACAAGACCCAAAATTATATTTAGCAGTTATCGGTGAGTTTTCCAGTGGGAAAAGTACCTTGATTAACGCTCTGCTGCGAAATGACTTGCTGAAAACTTCTGCTTTGGTAGCCACATCTACAGCTACTAGACTGGTTGAGGGAAAAGCGATCGCAGTCGAAGTGCAATTCAAAAATCCCCAACAACCCCCAATCAAAGTTAACCTTAAAAATAAGGTTAAAGTAAATCATGAAACAGGAAAAATAACTGTTAATTGGCTGCCTTGGAGTGCAGGGCTTGATATCGAGCAGTTCATTCATCAAATCACGTCAAATGACTCTGCTGTCAGTAACATTGCAGGTGTTACTATCACTCATCCAGCCTTATTTTTGAAAAACGGCGTTGTCATTATTGATACCCCAGGTGCTAATACCGAGAATCCACAACATGCAGCTATCACTTGCCAGGTGGTAGAAAAGGAAACAGATGCGGCTATTATCACTGTGCCTGCAACACAACCACTGTCAAAAACCCTGATTGATTTTTTGGCAGGTTCGCTGCATCCATACTTACACCGTTGCGTATTCGTGGTGACTAAAATGGATCTAATACGAACACGGGAGCAAAGCAAACTAATTGATAACATTCGCGATCGCCTGCAACAGAACCTAGGTATTAACCAACCAATAATCTTTGCCTGTGCCCCTCAAGTTGTACTCGATGCCCTGAATGGAAAGGAGATTGCTAGCCATCTTCAGGATTGGAAAGCCAAGTTTTTAGAACTGGAAACTGCCCTGAAAAAACGGTTGCGCCAAGAAAGAGCTATTAGTATCACTGAAAGTGGATTGCGTCTGCTGACTCAGTTATTTGAGCAGCTTGACAGTTATCTACAACTGCAATGGGAACAGTATAAAATACGCCAAGAGGCGATTAGACGTGAAACTATTCCCGATCTTCCTACCTTTGTAGCCCAAGAAAAAGCTATTTGTCGCCAGATTATAGAAGAAGCTATATCAACCACGATAGCAGCGATCGCTCAGTGTGTTGAGTCTCACAGAGAAACAAGTGTCTCAAAAATAAAAGCTGAAATTTTTAATACTCCAGATGTGAAAGCGCTTAACTCCATTGTGGAAACAGGAGCTAAAGCAACCTTGAATGAAGAGCAGCAGTTTTTTCAAAAAGAAGTTCAAAAAAATCTGGAAAAACTCTCAACAGCGGGAACAACTGCAACTTGCTACTTAGACAAGAAATTTTCTGAGGTGTATCGTCGTCTGCAATCTCTTGCTGGAGAGGAGGTAAATATCGGTTCGGCAAATGTAGAAGTTTTACTGAACACCTCTGAGACGCTTTCTTCTATGCAGTCACACAATCAGGAGATCGGTTACAATGATTTAAAATTATCACTTGGAGGAGGAGGTGCTGGAGCAGCCGCTGGTGCTGCGATCGGAACTTTCATGTTGCCCGGTATTGGCACTGCTGTTGGCAGCGCCCTCGGCGGTACTATCGGTTTGTTCGTGGCTAATTTTTTTAGTACTGCCCTTGACAAACGCCAGCAAGAACTTTGGGAAAAACTGCATCCCAGTCTTAATAATTATTTTGATACCGCTAAACAACAAGCTGTGCAATTAGCCCAAAACTATGGGCAGGGTGTAACAATTGTAGTTGAACAACGGATTGACGCTTATGGGGCAAAATACAAAGCCGTTGTCAAGAAAATGCAGGATGAACAGAAAAAAGAGTTACTGCGTTTAACAATGCTACAGGAAAAAACGGGAGCAACTCTCCAAGAGATAGAGCAGCGGCGAAAGTGTCTGTCTGAACAACTGCAAGAATTATCAAACAAATTTTGACACTCCCCGCTCGTCATAGACGGGGATTCTTGGAACACTATCGCGAATGTTATATTAAGATGACTTACGCATAGACCCTATTCGTAGCGTGGGTTAGCGTAACTCGTAACCCACCATCCACAATACGGTGTGCGTGCGTAAGTTCTGATTAAGAAACTCAACTCTCAACATTATTTAGCAATAACAGAGGATTTAGGAGTGCAGAACCGTTGGGACTGGATAATAGTCGTTTTACTCACGCTGGGCGGAGGTGCAACAGCATTTGTTGCTTTTAGATCCGGTGGAAGAATTGCGGCGCTAGTAGGAATTGCTTCAGGGGCAAGTATTGGAACAGTTGTTTTGACTAGTCGCCAAAGGGAAACCCAAAGGCATTTGGAACTACTACAGGCGCAGGTAACAGAGCAAAATGAAAGGAATAACTTAAATCCCAGAGTGGAAATACTAAGAGCAGAAGTTGAAAGTTTGGGAAGGAGGCAACAACATTTAGGAAGAATTACAGGGCAGTTAGCTCACAATCGAAGCCAATTAGAACAAGTCTATCCACAACTGCAAAATCTCAATCAACAGAAACAGGAATTAGAGAATCGCATTGTTGTAATTAATCAACAGAAACCTAACTTGTCCCAACTTGAAGAACTGCAACATCAAATATAAAGATCCACAATTGAAAGTAGTGGTTTACAAGGGCGCATTCAAGCTCTTCAATCTGAAATTGAAAGGCTAGAATCTCAGAGACAAGCACTGGTAAATGTGGAAGCACAACTAGCAATCAGTCAAGCCACATTATCACAAGTAAATGTTGGTGTTAATGAAGCTAGAACTCAGCTAGAAGAATTATCCCAACAAGCGACTGACAGAAATAGAGAATTATCGCAGACAACTGCGGAACTAGAACTATTACGAGCTAACTATGATAGGTTGTTACCCGAACGACAAAATTTGGAACAACGCATAAATCAGCTAACACCAGAAATCAGTAACTTAGAAGCTGAAAGACAGCGCCTACTGGGAGCTATGGCACAGATGCAACTAGAGTATGAAAGACAAGCAGAAAATCTAGAAATCCAGCAGCAATCGCTCCAACTTCTAGAAAACGAGCTTGGTACGCTAAATACAGAAATTGAAACTGCCCGAAATACTAACTCTACACTGGATAGACAACGACAGGAAATTAACGCTCAACTCGAACGATTAACAAGCCAAAGAGATAACTTCTCAGAGAGCGTTACAAATCTAAGAGATGAAATTGACTCTCTAGAATCCCAGAGACAAGCACTGAGTCATGTTCAAGCAGAATTAACAAGCCGTCAAGCCGAATTAGAACGAGTAACCGCTAGAGTTAACGAGCTACAAACCACAGCACAAGAGTTGTCTCACCAACAAGTTGAATTAGAATTTTTACGAACCACCTATGATAGGTTATTCAACCAACAGCAACATTTGGAACAACGAATAAACCAGCTAACACCAGAAATCAGTAACCTAGAAGCTGAAAGACAGCGAATATTGCAAGCTATTGCAGAGAATCAGCAGGAGTATCATAGAATTGAAGAATTGCGTCAGAGACTGCGCACCCTACAGTCACAAATTAGAGATGAAGAATCCGAGCAGAGAAACCTGGAAACAAACATCCAACGTTTACAGGGTATCCACGCCAGTCTTGAAGAAAATAATGCTCAACTCCAGGAAGAAAACCGACAGTTACGGCAAGAAAGAGAAAATCTAGAAAATAGCATTGAAGAAGTGTTACGACCTTTGAGAGAACCACTGTGGAGTCAACTACCTAATCCCAGACGGAGTATCACAGACGAACGGCTGTTTATAGACAATGTTACCAACTACATTCAATCTCAGGGGTTGTTTTTCCCCCAGCGAGCAATTCAAGCATTCCACACGTCGTTAAAAGTACAGGATATTTCACCCTTAGTTATCTTAGCAGGAATTAGCGGTACTGGTAAAAGCGAACTGCCACAGCGCTATGCTAATTACATTGGGGCGCAGTTGTTAACTCTGGCTGTACAGCCACGCTGGGATTCTCCCCAAGATTTACAGGGCTTTTATAACTATGTGGAGAAGAAGTTTAAGCCAACCGATCTAATGCGCGGGTTGTACCAGTATAATCATGATAACGCCATGAATGACTGGATCGCGATCGTTTTACTGGATGAGATGAATCTGGCGCGGGTTGAATATTACTTCAGCGACTTCCTCTCTAAACTAGAAAGTCGTCGCAGTCATCCGACTTACTTGGAAATCGATGTTGGTAGCTTACCAGTTAGAGATGAGATACGCAGGTTGAAAATTCCCAAACAATTTTTGTTTGTCGGCACCATGAATGAGGATGAAACTACCCAGTCTTTATCGGATAAGGTGTTAGATAGAGCTAATATAATCACCTTTGGGAAACCTCAAACCCTGAGATTGCGCCAAGCAAGTCAAAATGGTAGTGCTATACCAACAGGTTACTTAGCTTACTCTGATTTTCAACAATGGAGAAACCCTAACCCGGATTCTAGTTTAGTCACCAGCATTACAGAACTTTTAGATGGAGCTAATGCGGTGATGGAAAGCTTGGGGCATCCTTTTGCCCATCGCGTCTATCAGGCGATTACTCAATATGTGGTAAACTATCCTGGGGTAACAGATAAAAATTCGGAAGCTTTTAGATTTGCTATCGCCGATGGATTTGGGCAGAAACTTTTACCCAAGCTGCGGGGAGTGATGGTTGACGAAGCTCGCGAAGAATTAGACAGCTTAGAGAGAATTATCGACAATATCGGCGATACCCCATTAAGTAGAGCATTTAGTAAAGCGCGGGCAGGGCGTTACGGGCAATTTCAGTGGCAGGGGTTAGTATATGATGAGAATTTATCCTAGTGTGTTTGCTTATTTGAATAGTTCTCCACCTGTAACAGAGGATAGCATATTACAGGGGTGCGATCGGCCGATCGTTTCCCTAGTAACAGAGGATAGCATATTACAGGGGCGCGATCGGCCGATCGTTTCCCTACAGCCAGAGACTATAGTACCGACTTGGTTTATTCCCAGAGATGACGGCGTCTATGAAATTCCTTTCCCTTATCTGAAACCTGCGGATATAGCTCACCACGACAACCAGTTACAATATGGCTTTAGTTTGGCTAACTCTCATCTGCGCATTACCGATGAAGTTTTAGATGTAGACACGGTTGAGGCAGAAGGCGAGTTAGCAGAAGGGGTATTCACCGATAGTACCACCGCTGTTTTAATTCGCCTGCTGGTGGGTATGTTTACAACAGTTTTCCGTAACCATGAAGTTGGGCTAATCCAGTTGCAGGAAAAGTTGCATGAGGTTACTGCGGAGTCAGCAAATAAACCGATAGTTGTCAGTATTGAGGAGCGGTATCAACTCAAGAGAAAACTGGAAGCGATTACATCTAAACTACGCCATCAACTCCGACGGCAGGCAGAATTAATGCCTGTCGGCAAAATCCAAGAAATGGATGCCTATTGCCTACGAGATTTTACTCGTCGCCCTGGCATAACCGCTGCCCAAAAGGCTGGCTCTCGACAAGAGTTGATGGGTATTCAACGCTACCAAGATTATAATACGGCTGAAAACAAATTTCTGGTTTACTTTTGTCACCTTCTCCATCGCCAGTGCGTTGCTTATTTTAGCGAGGATGGTAGGCAATACCGCCAGGAAATAGATACATTCCGCCGCGCTATTGAGATTTTCCGGCAACAGCCACTATTACAGGGGATACAAACTAAGCAGTATAAGTTTACGAAGCCTAATTACATTCTAGAGCAAAACCCTATATATAGAAGTTTCTACCAAGCTTACCTAGACTACGTGAGAAGGAGATATGAAAAAGAGCGGGTTTGGTGTTTCCGCCACAACTTACTGGCTGATACTGTGTATATTTGCTTACAAGCAGCCATTCTCAAGTTTCAAGGAGTAGGCGCAGACTCGCTAGCTAAAATTACTGGAAGTCTTATCCCAGAGCAAGGGCGTTATATTACAGATGTATCGGGCACGAAGCTGAAAGTATTTCTACAACAGCAAGTTTTTGTCTTTAGTTTGAGCTCCCTCACATCTCGTACCCAGGCTAATAACCAGAGATGTCTGAATGTACCTGAGTGCGACGGGCTACTAACAGTAGAAATTCACCAACTCGCCTCAGCCACGTTAGAAGTGGAAACTAAAAAATTTCCTATCTGGGTGTTTTGGTATCGCCCGACAAATGAAGCTTTAGCGCAGGCAGATATCTACTTGCAGAAATTCCCATCCAGTAGAGGGCTGTTGTTTTACCTTCAAGTACCTCCTAACAACTGCTCACCTACAGGTACAACGGAGTATTTTTCAGAAAACTTGTGGTTATGTCAATTACCTACGCCAACGACAGACACAGGATTTTCCAGCACCCTAGGGTTGATGGCAGATTTAATTATAGCAATTCCATTTGAGATGTAAAATTTCTTACTCCCCTCTCCCAGCTCCCCTCCTGGGAGGGGCGGGGGGTGGGTGGGAG
>CASBRB010000345.1 GCA_949127975.1 Oscillatoriales cyanobacterium PMM_0019
CCTACGAACCCGCTATAGCAAGTCTAAATCATTTATAAAAATACCCTCACCCCCAACCCCTCTCCCAAAGGGGGAGAGGGGAGTAAGAAAATTTTACATCTCAAATGGAATTGCTATATTAGTCCTAAAAAAAGGCTCGTAGTGAGGACTTTAGTCCTCACACCACCATAGCTGGAATACTTTAACCTTAAAAAACCCGCACTCATTTGTAGTTGGGTTTAGTACCTCAACCCAACCTACAATATTATATTAGTCCTAAAAAATTTTAACAGGGGGAGTGTCACAAATAAAGTTAACAGAACGCGGTTGACACTGCCTTAATGCTTTCTCTAGCTGCTCCTTATTTATCGGCTTAGTAACGTAGTCATCCATGCCCGCCTGCAAACACATCTCCTTATCGCTTTGCATGGCACTCGCTGTCATGGCAATAATTCTCGGACGTTGCACAGGAGAGAATTCAGCACAAATCCGTTTCGTCGCTTCTACTCCATTCATTTCTGGCATCTGCACATCCATCAGTATAACATCATAAGGCTGACGCTTTATAGCTTCCAACACCTCTAGTCCATTGCCAGCTAAATCGGCTCGATACCCCATTCTTTGCAGGAGATGTAGCGCCACCTTTTGATTTACTACATTGTCTTCAGCGAGCAGAATCTTCAGTGGCACCTTTTCAGCAAGGGGTTTATCGCTCTCAAGTGAACTGGAGGGAGCGTTACTGGCTGGGGCAAGTTGTTCACCCAAAATGCGGACTAACACTTCGTACAGGTGAGATTGCTTAATTGGCTTGTTGAGAACAGCAGCAAATTTAATAGGGCTAGACTTAACAACTGATGAAGCTGTGCTGAGGGAAGTTAAAATTACCAAAGGCAAGGTCTGATAATCACTTAGTTGGCGAATTTTTGCTGCTAAAGTCAAACCATCCATTTCTGGCATCTGCATATCCAGAATTGCTAAATCAAACTGCTCACCCTGACTGAGCCATTCTAGTGCTTCAGCGCCAGAAGTAGCGGCACGGGTAAGCAACCCTAAATGCTGAGATTGTAGTGTCAAAATTTCTCGATGGGTAGCGTTGTCGTCCACAATTAGCAGCCGCTTTCCAGCTAAGGAATGCGGCTGGTTATTAGTGATATCTGGTTCAGGAGCCAAAGCTACCTTGACTAAGACGGTGAAATAAAACGTAGTGCCTTTGCCCACTTGACTTTCTACCCAAATTCTGCCTCCCATCATTTCGGACAAGCGTTTGCTAATAACCAGCCCTAAACCTGTACCACCATAATTGCGAGTGATGGAGGCATCCACTTGGCTAAAAGCTTTAAATAAACGATCTGTTCGCTCTGGGGGTATGCCGACGCCTGTGTCTCTGACGGCAAATTGGAGTTCGTGTGTTTGTCCTTGCTGATTACCCAATTGTTTTACTAATGACAAATGACTAATAGCTTTTGAAGTTACTGAAACTACCACTTCTCCAGATGCTGTGAATTTGACTGCATTACCGAGTAAATTTACCAGAATTTGGCGTAAGCGAGTGCTATCACCGATAAGCAGAGTGGGAGTATCCAAGTAAATTAAGTAAGCTAACTCCAAACCTTTTTCTGCTGCTTTGGGAGCTAGTAAATCAATAGCCCCTTCGATACTATCTCGTAAATCGAAGGGATGTTCTTCTAAATCCATTTTCCCAGATTCGATTTTAGAGAAATCTAAGATATCATTAATAATCGTAAGTAGGGCATCACCGCTGTTGCGGATCGTTTCCACAAAATATCGTTGTTGAGATGTTAATTCTGTATCTAGCAGCAATCCTGTCATGCCGATGACACCGTTCATAGGAGTTCGGATTTCATGGCTCATCGTTGCCAGAAATGCACTCTTAGCTTGGTTAGCTGTTTCTTCTGCTTTTCTTGCTTGTTCTAAAATAATATTTTGTTCTTTCAACTGCTTGGCGCTGGCAAGCAAATCACGATTAGCCTGGTTTAACTGTTGATAAAGCTGCTTTTGTTCGAGCAGCCTTTTGACACGCTGACGCAGCACTGCCCAATGGATCGGTTTCGTGATAAAATCGGCAGCACCTACTGCAAAAGCCCGATCGACCGATGCGGGGTCGTCAAGCCCTGTAATCATTAATATAGGTGTGCGATCGCCGCCACGGAGGGTTTGCAATTGGGTGCAACAGGTAAAGCCATCCATCACGGGCATTTGGGCATCTAGCAGCACAATATCTGGATGGCTGCGAGTAAACAGTTCTAAGCCTTCTGAGCCGTCAGAAGCTTCTATTATTTGGTAGCCCTCCTGTTCCATCGCTTGGTTCAACTGAAAACGCACAACGATGTCATCGTCAACCACTAGGATGAGAGGGGGGTTGTTTTGGAAAGGCACAAGACTCATAAACTATTCCGTTGTGATTCCAGTTGCAAAGCTATCTTAACTCTTTTATATTCAGCCTGAATCTCCTGAAGCTTCTGGGCACCGCCTGAGATGGTTCCATTACAACACATGGCTTCCACCTCCTTGCAGAGATTGGATAAGGCCATAGCACCCAAAGAAGCACTGCCTGACTTCAACTTGTGCGCCGCTGCTGACAGGGCTGCTGCATCTGGCGCTTCAACCGCTTGCGCCATCGTCTGGATCAATTTACTTGATTCAGTAAGATAAATACCTATGAGCTGAGGCATGAAAACTGCGGCATTTTGGGCAGCCATGTCTCGCATAGATTGAAGTATCTGGGGATCGATCGCTGGTAGGGGCAATCCCCCTGTGGTTGCCCCATCTGGTACGGGCAATCCCCCCTTGCTCAACACCGCGATTAGCTCATCAACTCGAACTGGTTTGCTGATGTAGTCATCCATACCAGCTTCCAGACACGCTTCCTTGTCGCCCTTCATAGCATTCGCAGTCATGGCAATAATCCTCGGTTGCTGCCAGGGCGTCCCTTCCAGACGGATACGGCGAGTAGCTTCCAGCCCATCCATTTCCGGCATCTGCACGTCCATTAGTACCACGTCATAAGGCTGGCGCTGCAGAGCCTCTAAGACTTCCAAACCATTACTTGCCACATCAGGGTGATACCCCATCCGCTCCAACATCAGCACAATCATTTTCTGGTTGACAACTAAATCTTCTGCTATTAAAATATGCAGCGGTATTTTTTGGGCTAGCTTGGAGTCAATTTTTGAGGCAGTTGTGTGGGATGACTTGATGATGGGTTGCCCACGGAGGATACTTACCAAAATATTATATAGCTGCGACTGTTTAATTGGCTTGTTTAGAAAAGCTGCAAAATCTACGTTTGATGTTGGGTATTCTGTTTCTGCCTTGCCTATAGAAGTCAGCATTACCAGAGGCACTTTTTCATAATGGGGCAGTTGGCGAATTTCACTAGCAAGTGTCATCCCATCTATAGAAGGCATTTGCATATCTAAAATGGCAATATCAAACCGCTCTCCTGACTGGAGCCAGCTTAATGCTTTAGTTCCCGATTCAGCAGCACGGGGTAGCATTCCCCAACCCTGTGCTTGTAAGGTCAAAATTTCCCGATTAGTAGCATTATCATCGACAATGAGCAACCGTTTTCCTTCCATTATAAAAGCGCTATCTTGCTTTGGTGTATCATTACTATCTAATGATTTGAGACCAGATGGGGCTATCAAGGTAAAATAGAAGGTAGAACCCTGGTTTGTTTTGCTTTCCACCCACATTCTACCGCCCATCATTTCACTCAACTGGTGGCTAATCGCTAACCCCAGTCCTGTGCCTCCATATTTGCGAGTTGTGGAGGAATCAACCTGGCTGAATAACTTAAATAGCCGCTCCATCCGGTTTGCTGGAATACCGATGCCTGTATCTTTGACAGCAAAACAGATCTCGTATTTTGGATTGGTTGCATCAGCCTCTGGACTGACTTGGGCTGTCACTGTCACCATGATTTCCCCTTGATGGGTGAATTTGACAGCATTACTGAGCAAATTTACCAAAATTTGACGCAAGCGATTACTATCGCCAACAATGATGTCAGGTGTAGCGGGATGGATTAAGTAAATTAACTCTAAGTGCTTCTCGGCTGCTTTGGTACTAAGCAAGTCCAAAGACTCTTCAATGCAGTTTCTTAAGTTGAAAGGATACTGCTCTAACTCTAGCTTGCCGGACTCAATCTTAGAAAAGTCTAAAATATCGTTAATCAGTGTAAGTAAAGCATCGCCACTGCTACGGATTGTTTCGGCAAAATAGCGTTGCTCGGACGTTAACTGTGTATCGAAAAGCAAACTTGTCATGCCAATGACTGCGTTCATGGGAGTGCGTATTTCATGGCTCATATTTGCCAAAAATTCACTTTTTGCACGGCTGGCTGTTTCGGCGGCAATTGTTGCTTGCTTTAATGCTAACTCTGCTTGTTTACGCTCGGTGATATCTTGAATTTCAGCGATGAAGTACAATGGTTCACCTGGGGAATCACGAACTAGAGAAACGCTTAATAAAATCCATACAATGTGTCCTTCATTATGCAAATACCGCTTCTCCATTTGATAAGTTTGAATTTCCCCACTCAGCACTTGGTGTACGTAGTTGAGATCCGCTTCTAAATCATCTGGATGGGTAATGTCCTGGAAAGTAAGCGTTAGCAGTTCTGACTCAGAATAGCCAACAATTTCACATAAGGCACGATTCACCTGGAGCCAACGTCCGTCAGGTGCTACGAGTGCTTTCCCAATGGCAGAGTAATTAAATGATTTGCGGAAACGCTCTTCACTTTCCCGTAAATCATTCTCTGCCTGCTTGCGATGGGTGATATCGCTGCCAATACCCAGAAATCCCGTAATATTTCCTTCGTTGTCACGTAGAGCTGTTACCGACAATAGCACAGGAAAGCGCGAACCATTTTTGCGGATGTAAGTCCATTCTCGCTCTTCTGGCTCTCCACGTAGCACCTTAGCAATAAACACCTCAAACCCAGGCTCAATCGTAACCCCCAACTCTTGGGATAGTTCTTGGGCACGAATAACTACTTCGTTTAAGTCATGGATAATTGCAGGAGTTGTCTTGCCAACAACTTCTGCTGCCGAATAACCCAACAATGTCTCTGCCGCTTTATTAAAGGTGAGAATAGTGCCGTCTACTGTTGTGGAGATAATTGTGTAGTTGGTCCCATCTAAAATTGCCTGCTGAAAGGTGGTTATCTCCTGTAGTTTCCTCTCGGTTCGCTTGCGATCAAACAGTTGAAGTTGCAGTGAAGAAACAGCTAGTCCCAAACTCAGGCTAAATCCACCGATCGTGAATATAATTGTGTTAGCAGCCTGGGCGACAAGGTTCTGATGATACTGCTTTACTTTTTGTTGCTCTATGGTTTCCATTTCGGCTATTATAGCCCGTATTTTATCGTGGCGATTTTTTTCTTCATTGGTTAGAACAATTTGAATATAATAATCTTTTGGATAGTTTTTATGCAAATACAGAGAACGATTTATCATTTTTATTCTGTGAAAAATCAGGTTTTTTAGGTGATTCCATTGCTCGCGTTTTTCAGGCTCAGTAGTAATCAATTTATCAAAATAGCTTAGTTTTGCATCAATGGTAGTCACCGCATTTTTATAGGGACTAAGATGCCACTCAAGTCCGGTTATAATGTAGCCCCGTCGTGCTGTCTCTGCATCTGTAATCGTGGCGATTATATCTTTTAATGTTGTTAATTCAGACTGACCGTGCGTTTCAAGATTTGCTAGTTCAATCAACCTGATAAGACTGCTGTAAGAAATTACACTGACACCTAAAATAGTTAGCAACGCCAACCAAAAGCCGCTTGTAATAAATTTTATTTTAATTAAGTTTTTTATCATATTGTCACTACTTTGTCACGACCTAATTCCTTAGCTTGATAAAGCGCCTTGTCAGCAGCAGCGATTAGAGTTGTCGGGTCTTTGTCAGGACTGGGGATCGTTGTAGCAGCCCCCAAACTCAGGGTAACGTGCTGATTTACAAAAGATTTAGGATGAAAAATTTCCTTTCCTTTAACAGATGCTCGGATTGTTTCGGCTAAATGGATAGCCCCTGCCGTCTCAGTGTTGGGTAAAATGACCGCAAACTCTTCTCCGCCATAACGGGCGACTAAATCACCAGGACGTCTAACAGCAGAGTTAATGGCTTTGGCTACTTGTTGCAAACAATCATCTCCGGCAATATGCCCATAGGTATCATTATAAGCTTTAAAAAAATCAATATCGCACAGAATCAACGACAGAGGCTTATTCTCTCGCATCATTCGCCTCCACTCTTGCTCAAGATAATATCCGGATGGTAGCGAGTAAATAAATCTAAACCATCCTTGCCGTCAGTAGCTTCTAGGATTTGGTATCCCTGCTGTGTCAGGGCTTGGCGCAACTGAAAACGGATCACCAAGTCATCGTCAATGACTAGGATTAAGGAGGGATTGTTTGGAACAAAGGCAGTGTTCAAATTTTGCCTCAATAACCGATCTGTTCTAAAGTTACCCGTTTTCTGAGATTTTTTGTGTAACTCCTCACACAGATCCTCATAAAGTCTGCTATACTTGGTAATCGTCAGATGCCATGCCGGTGTAGCTCAGTGGTAGAGCATTCGATTCGTAATCGAACGGTCGGCGGTTCAAATCCGCCCATCGGCTTTCTGGTACATTCGCAAATTATATGTTGTACTGTCGCCTATCAAGAATTTGTGGGATTTAGCCAATTTTGCTCGTGAAGACGCTGCCAAGCCTTGCGAATATGTGTAGGTTTGAAAAGCTGGCGTTTGCGCTCGCTCCATAGGTGTACGAGGGCGTGAGCCTGTTCGCTATCCTCTGCTGCTTTGGGATCTTCTCGAGCAACCCAGTGAACAGTTGCTAGTAGTTCCATGCCGTAGGGAGTTTCAAAGCCTGTAATTAAACGGCTAACTTGCTCTAAACGCTCTCGGGCATCGGGTACGTTTTCTAGGAATGCTTGCGCAAGGGATCTGCCTTCGGGAAGAACGTAAATTTGTGCTAGAGAGTTGCGATCGCCGTATCCTCGGATGAAATGCCCTTCAATCCGCTGTAAGACGTGATTGAGGTTTTCAGCGTAAGGGCCATATTGATGTTTTACATACCGCAATTGCAACGGCTCCCCAGCTACTTGCAGGAAATAAGCGAGTTTTTGAATTTCTAGCTTCGTCAACTGATAACCTGGAATTCCATACAGTTCTAGCAGGCGAATGTATAAGGCACGGGCGCGAGTCATTGTGGGCGTAGAGGTAGCAACCTGGATGAGATCGGCAACAGGAGCTACCACAGGCTCGAACACGATCGCCTGCACCTCTGGCAGTTCGGCAAACGCTAATTCTATCAGTGGTCTAACCTCTGCATCAAGGTACTCAATAATAAGCTGGGATGGATCTACCACAATTTTTTTTCACTGAGTAAAATAGCTTCTGGAGCTGACGTATATTATTCTGGGAGATTAAATTTTTGATTTACCATAGGGCGTTGGCGGTAGCCTTGCGGAGCAACATCGCACTCAATATATTACTACTTTATTCATATAACCCACATTCCGCACCCCCAACTCCAACCTTGGGGTTTTTCTCGTTTTCTCGTTCCGGTGGCTCTGCCTGGGAACGCTGTTGGTGAGGGTGGGGCATCCTTTTTCCACGCACCAGTCCGCCGGGCGTGCGGAATGTGGGCTACGACACACAACCAAAGGTGTAAGGGCTAAAGCCCTCACTACGAACCTGTAAGGGCTACAGGCTACTACGACCAAATGCGCTCGCCATTCTCATCAACTCGAGCTTGCCGAATGACGTCGGAGATTTCTTCAGCATCTTTTACATGGTGAAGCGCCTTTTGCTCACCATCTGGTTCGTCTACTACAAAGTAGGTAGGTACTATAATTCGATCGCCCGTAATATCGGGTGAATCTACCGCAACCTGTTTAGCCTTCTCTTCGATTGTTTGAGGTTCATCCGCAATTCTGTCTCCCGGATTCGCCGTTAAGTTTTTTTCCTTAGCCGTTGGCTCTTCGCGAGAATGCCAATCCACGCTAACTGGTTGATGTATTTCATTTTCTACATTGTTACTCATGGTATTTTTAAAACCTCTAAATTTAGAACTGAATAAACTTAGTCTAGAGAATTTGGCATCGCAATTTTATCTTTCAAAGGAGAGAGTTTGGAAAGTGGTGGAACTTATGACATTTTTCATCTTCAGTACTTTAGCGCACTGGCATATATAGGGGCAACCACAGGGGGATTGCCCCTACGCACCGCTATATATAGGGTCTATGCGTAAGTCCTGATCTTTTTGGTAGTTGTCAAAAATTCCAGGGCTATCTGCTCACGCCTGATTAGATTCAGGACTTTAGCATATATAGGGGCAACCACAGGGGGATTGCCCCTACGAACCGCTATATATAGTGTAGCTGCTACAGTTCTGTAGATTCAGGACTGTAGCATATATAGGGGCAACCACAGGGGGATTGCCCCTACGCACCGCTATATGTAGCGTAGCTGCGTAAGTCCTGTCGTGTTTGGCTTGGACTACAGTCCTGACTACAAACTTTTTGGCAATTAACTGAAGCTAATGAGCAGCGCTACTGGAAAGTGTTTCAAAGCTTCCCCGATCGCCACTTTACCATCAATTTGTAGAGTCTGAGCAGTAATGGCATTTTTCCAGGTAGAAGGCATACCAGGCGGCAGTTGTAGCTGGGTATCCTTCCATACCTGTTCGCCTAGAGGATATTCCCCTGGTTGGATGATGCTGGTGAAGAAGCGGGGAGCGATGGCAATTGCTACCTGATTCTCATAGCTTCTCGCCAGAGCTACAATATTATCCTTAAATTGCCCAGTCCCTTCCAAAGGCAGGTACTCGCCTTCCCGGAAAAGTTCCAGATACTGTTTTCTCGCCTCCAGCAGTTTGTTAGTCAAAAACAGTTTAATCCGAGCATCTTCCTTGTTAGCCAGTAACTCACTAATCAACCCCAGGATATCTGCCGCTTGCTTAATTTCCTTTAGCAACGATGTTCGCAGCTCAAAGTCAACCGGACGGCGGTTATCGGGGTCTACCATGCTCAAATCCCATAATTCAGTCCCCTGATAAAAGTCAGGTACTCCCGGTGATACTGATTTCAGCAGTGTCTGGGAAAGAGAATTGTAGACTCCATATTCGGCTACCCTTTTTTGGAAGGGACGAAACTCCTTCATAAACTGCTCATCTTTGAGAACTTCCTCAACAAAAGCTATGCAGCTTTCTTCATAAGTATTATCAGGTCTGAGCCATGCTGTATGAACCTTTGCCTCTCTGATAGCTTTAATGATGAAATCTTTCAGACGATCGGTAAAATCTGCTTCTTCGCTTTCTTGGCAGGGAAAAGCACCTACCAGGTTTTGGTAAAAAAGGTATTCATCATTATCATCAGGAGCCATTAAACCGGGTAGACTTTTTTTCTTAGCTCGGTTAATTTCACACCAGGCTAAAAGATGCTGTTCCCACTCTTCTGGTATTTCGGAAATCACATTTAGCCTTGCCCGGACATCTTCACCACGTTTGGTATCGTGGGTTGCCGTGGCATTCATTTTGTGAAGCCACTTTTTGCTTTGGGCTTCATTGAATTTGTGAAATTCTGCGGTACTTATGCCAAAATAGCCGGGATGCCCACCCACTTCATTCAGGGACATGAATCGGTTATAAACATAAAATGCGGTGTCTTCAACTCCTTTTGCCATCAAGGGACCAGTGTATTGTTGAATTCTCAGTACCAGGTGAAACCACTGATCTTTATCAGCCTGGGTTAGATGCTCCTCAAATTCCAGCATCAGCAGTTTTTCTATAAAATTCAGCTCGTTCAAAAGCTGCGGAGTGTTCTCTTTGGCTTTTTTGAGAACAGATTTTATGTACATGGTGTCTGTTGCTCTTTGTCCATCTTTGTTGATGTAGGTTCGATACACCGGGAACAGAACTAAAAATTCCGCGATCGCTTTCCTGATTCCATACAGGGTAAAATCATTACCCCTTCTGGTCTTATTGGCTATCTGCTTTAGCAAATGGGCTATATTATCTATATCTCCAGCCAAATTTCTGTCGATAATCAGTCGCTTACACTCACTAATCACCTCTTCGTAACTTTTCTGCGCTCCTGCAAAGCGACGATAAATATCATCAAACTTATGCTCATTATCCTGGCAACAAAAAACACCGTTGAGATAATTCATGAAGTTATAGCCGCTGGTTCCTTGAATTTCCCAATAATCCGGCATTTCTTCTTCAAGTTCTAAAATCTTTTCAACGGTAATGTAAGTGTCTCCTGTCTTTTCCCTCAGTCGTTCTAGATAATTAGTGGGGTCGTAAAGCCCATCTATATGGTCAATCCTTAACCCCGTTACCTTGCCTGATTTAACTAGCTCAAATATCAGGGCATTGTTTTGGTTAAAAACCTCAAGTTCTTCAATTTTTACCGAAATTAGTTCATTGACTGTGAAAAACCTGCGGTAGTTGAGTTCTTCAGCCCCCACTTTCCAGAAGGAAAGGCGATAAAACTGTTCCGATAGCAACTCATCCATTTGGTTAAAAGTTTCGGCTTTTCCAGCTTCCCCATTGAACTCCTCGATATTGCTATCGATAAATTGCTTAACTTCTGGATTTTCGTTGTAAAGTTCCCACAAAATTCCTTTGACAAAAGATGCTCGATCGTATCGTTCCTGGTTTTTGTTTTCCGCATTAATATTCTTTATAATATAAAGAATACCTAGCATTTTTACAAAATCTGGATGTTTTCTACCCATTAACAAAGTTAGCTTATCCAAATTATGGCTAATAACTTTGTCGTAAGATTCTATGCGGACTGGCAACCTCAAACTAAAGTAGTTGACGCTTAGTCCAGTTTGGTCATACTGGAGTTGTATCTGACCATTTTCTAAGCAATTGCCATAAAAGTCTCCCAGCATTGGGGCCAGCACTCTGCCCGCGATCTGTTCATAGTAATGATTCCAGTCGATGTCAAAGTAGTCGAAGTACTCCGACTCAGGACCGTTTTCTAAAACATCCATCAGCAGTTTGTTTTCGCTATCATAAGCCATGTGGTTGGGAACAATATCCTGCAACCATCCCATGTTATGCTGCTGAATTTCACTAACTAGAGCTTCAAAGGAATCTTCTGTTCCCAATTCAGGATTAAGTTGGTTGGGATCGACAATATCATACCCATGTGTGCTGCCTGCCCTGGCTTTAAATATTGGCGAGGCGTAAAGATCGGAAATTCCTAATTCTGCCAGATAAGAAACAATTTTTCTGGCTGCGTCAAAGCCAAAAGCAGAATTGAACTGAATCCTGTAAGTAGCTGTGGGAATCCGCATGATTAAACTTTCACTCCTGCATTCTCGATCGTTCGTGGTTGCCCGGCGCGTTCCGCCACGCCCTGGATTTTACCTTAGATCGGGGTCGCAGTCCTCACTGCCATCTGGACACGGATATAGATGGTGCGTTACATTTCATTAACGCACCATCTACAAGAGCGGCTCACGCACTTGTATATAGTCGCATTGAGTAGGGTGTGTTAGCGTCAGCGTAACGCACCGAAAATTAGCATAATTATGGTGCGTTACATCCCACATTCCGCACCCCCAACTCCAGCCCAAGTCCGGAGTGAGGGGTGCGGAATGTGGGCTATATATATAGCGGTTCGTAGGGGCAATCCCCCTGTGGTTGCCCCGATATGTGCTCAGTGTTTGTATGGGATAGCGAGACTTCCCAAAACCAAGGGAATTTTAGACAGGCACTATCCCTCTGCCTGTCTATCCCGAAAGGGGACGCGAAATGAATTTCGCGAGTCGTGTTTCCTCCGTGGGATAAATCCACACGGTTTCCACACTACCGGATTTTTTTCTATGAACTCTAATCATTTGCTTCAGGTACTGCAAAAAGGCTTTCATGTCTCCTTGGGAGCAACATCGGCGCTTGTCGAAACTCTACAAGATCCTCAAAAGCGAGAACAAAATCTTTCTCAGCTAAAGTCCGAGTTAAGTGAACGGCTTCAAGAGTGGGAACAAAAAGGACTGATAACCGAGCAAGAAGCTCGGAATTTCGTTGACAGCGTGTTGAGGCAAGACCACAATCGGGAAGGTTCATCGCCAGCAGAGACACCCAGTGACACTGTGGCAAGGACACCTACCCCAACAGCACCACCGGAGGTGCAGCTAGAAATGCAGGAACTGACAGCACAAATCGCTGCTATCCGGGCTGAATTAGAAAAGCGGCGCGAGTCAGGTTTAGGTGCTTAGGGCTGTAAAATTTGCCCTCTGACTTGCGTCAGAGGGCTCTAAAGTTTTATTAACCTAAGTTGAATTTGATTTTTTTTGTCAATCAGTCGTTTTCCCATTCTTCTTGACTTATCAGATCGCCAATGCGATCGCGGAGTAAAAAGCTACATCTCTCGAGTTCGCACTCGACACATACCCATTCCCGGGCGGGTATGTACTGGCACAGCACATATATCGGCTGCTGACGACTTACAACCCCTTTATCCACCAGTAGGCGTGCTTCCTCTTGAATCACGTCTAGAGAGTATTGGACTGTGGCAGGTGGCATAGTTTTAGCACTCATAAATACCTCGTGTTAAGCTTGGAAACCCAGTGGCTTGCTCCGCACTAGAGAAGTTCTTAGCCTAGAAACTAACTTAGCTACGATTAATCTTAATCTAAAAACCCCTATCGTGAAAAGTGACCCCATTCCGTATACAAAGTTACAAACTACCTCTCGATATTAACAAACATGACAAAAGTCAGCAAACCTTGATATTGTTCCAGCTCTGCCGTAAAAATGATCCCAGGGCTGCAAAGCCCGTCTATCCTCAATCAGGATAGCCTTACTGCTTTAAGGAAAAGTAAAAACCAGTAGTGAAAGATTAAGATAAGTTAAATAAATAGTTAAAAAATTCTAATTAGCAAATTTTTGTGAAGTGAACAAAATTTCTAGCGCGATCGCCTGAGCTGCTGGCATCTGCCCGAAAGTAAACACACAAGGTATGTCTAAAGGTAGATCTACCAGAAATTGCTCCAGAAGATAAGGACTACCATAAATTACCAAGGCTTGTAGCTCACCCGTGGTTAATAATTTCTTAAACCAGTGGTGTGCCAAAGGAGTTAACTCAAAACTACCCTGGAAAGGATTGCCACGCATGAACACCTGTAGCAATGTACCAGAGAAACCTTCCGAGTCTGAAGTAGTTGGGATTGAGGGGGTATGAGAATCGAGCAGTTGGAGCTGATAGCCGAGTTGTGTAGGCAGGGCAACCGCAGGTGTTTGTCGCCCCAGAAAATCTCCCAGTAGGATGTTATCCGCTAAAATCAGGTTGCGTAACTTTTGGTTTGGCATGGAGACTAAAGGTACAAAACCCCGAACTTGCTGGGAATCCCGCAAAATATCGGCAGCCGTGCTTAGTGCCAGGGGGTGAGCTAGATAGTTTTGAATTAAAAACTCGAAAGTGGAGAGTGGGGAAGTAGCTTGAGACTCCGGATAGATAAATTCTGACTTTTGACTTACCTTAAGCTTGGCTTTCCAGATGCGCTCCACCGATTCCCGAATTCGTGCAGCAGAAATGCGACCTTCAGCAACTGCGTCACACACAGCTTGGATAGCACCAGGGGGATCGACTGGCATCATCAAAATATCGGCACCAGCTTCTATTGCCATTACTGGGGCTTCGTTAGCACCATAGTGCTTAGAAATCGCACCCATTACCAAGGCATCGGTAACAATCA
This sequence comes from Oscillatoriales cyanobacterium PMM_0019, assembly GCA_949127975.1. GTDB lineage: Bacteria > Cyanobacteriota > Cyanobacteriia > Cyanobacteriales > CASBRB01 > CASBRB01. The sequence continues at coordinate 13,729 of CASBRB010000345.1, forward strand.
AGCCCTGAAATCCCATATCTTGCCGCAGCAGTTCTGTCAAAATGGGTGGGGATAAAGTTGCTGGGCGTTCCGCGTCCCAGGCAGAAATCACTAAGTGAGCGCTCATAATCGTATCCACACCCTGAGCGATGGCAGCGGCAAAGGGTGGCAGTTCAACTTGAGCCAGTCGAATTGGTGAGTGGAGCAATACTGGCAAATCCAGATGGGAATCAACCACTGTATCGCCGTGTCCGGGAAAATGTTTAGCAGTTGTCAGCACTGGGTAACGATGAGCGCCTTTGATAAATGCACAAGCCAGTTGGCTCACTTCAGTTGGGGTTTCACCAAAGGCACGGACGTTAATTACTGGGTTATCCGGATTGTTGTTGACATCTACCACAGGTGCGAGTATCCAATTGATGCCAATCGCTAGTGCTTCCGAAGCGGTAATCGCTCCCATTTGTTCAGCATAGTGCATTGCTTTGTGGGGATCACAGCGAGCGATCGCACTGAGGGCCATTGGTGGTGGGAACCAGGTTGCCCCAGAAAACCTTTGTCCGACGCCTTCTTCTATATCTGCGGCAATCAGCAGAGGGATTTTTGCCCAGTTTTGCAGTTGATGCGATCGCACAGCCAATTCCGCCGCACTGCCTCCCACCAAAATTACACCACCGACAGCGAGGTTTTCTAACCAATGCTGTAGCTTTGCGGCTGGGGGTTCCCATTCTGGATACTGAATTTGGTGGTCGAATAGGTAGCCGGAGGCTCGCACTACTACCATTTGAGCTACCTGTTGTGCCAAAGAAAGGCGATCGATCTCAGGCAGCGAAGGTGTCGGATTTTCAGTCATATTAGTCATTATTGAAAATTAGGAGTCACCGAGAGTGTACGGACTAAAGTCCGCACTACGAACTGTACGGACTAAAGTCCGCACTACGAACTGTACGGACTAAAGTCCGCACTACGAACTGTACGGACTAAAGTCCGCACTACGAACTTTACGGACTAAAGTCCGCACTACGAACTGTGCTCTAGCAGTAGCCTTCAGCTTTCTGCTTCAGATTCCGCATCTGCTAGCAGATTTTCGCTAGGGCGTTCCTGCTGGATGCGATTTAGCAGCGACAGTATTCTGGTACCTCGCTCTATAGATCTATCTTCTAGAAATACTACCTCTGGTGTCCGGCGCAGCCGCATCCGGTGACCGAGTTCACTGCGGACATAGCCGGTTGCCGACTTTAATCCAGCCATTGTTTCTGCTCTGGCTTCATCTGAGCCATAGATGCTAACAAAGATTTTAGCGTGTTGCAGGTCACCTGAAACATCCACATCGGTTACACTTACCATCCCTGCTCCCACGCGGTCATCTTTGATGTCTTGGAGCAACATTTGGCTGACTTCGCGCTTGAGTAGTTCGGCAACGCGAGAAACGCGGCGACTCGTAGCCATAATTGGGCCCCCTTTAAATTACACTATGGGCAATCCCCAACTCATACTAATGCATCGGACTCAATCCCAGCATAGCTCGGAGGGTGAAAAAGATAAAAATAATGCTAGCCAGGAAGAAGCCACTCAGTGCTACGGCTGTTACGGGACGCTTAAACAGCGGTGTCAGCCAGCCGAAGGTGAAAAAGAATATCCCCAGGAGGATAGTGATGAAGTAGCGGGGATAGCGAGAGATATTTTGCCAAAAACCATCAAATGTTGCCAACATACGATCGAAGTTACCTAAAACCAGCAGAATGCCCCATCCATGTACTCATGGGTGGGGATGAATGATGCCGATATAATTATCTTACCTAGTTGACACCCTTGGGTAAACTGTGTTAATTTAGTAATATGATAGCACATAGTCTGAACTATTAACCTGATGTTTATATTACAAAGACTTGTACTAGCTGTCTATACTGGTTCCTTACTACTACCACCGAAAGATCATCTAAGTTCAACCGCATGGTGGCGATTGGCAGTTCTATATCAAAGGTGGCTCACCTCTAACAAACACTACCAGGTTTGCCTGTTTGGAGATTCGATTACTGCTCAGCTAGGCAATAACTTTGGCAAGGATATTTTTAACTTTGCTATAGGTGGGATGAGTACCATTTCACTGGCAGTGCAACTAAATTTTTTAGCCAGCGCGAAAATACAGTGCCATCAAGCCATTGTAGCAATTGGCACTAATGATGCTTGGTACGGTATTGATGACGATCTCTTTATCCAGTTACTGAAAAAAACAATTTTATTGCTAAAATTAATGGGTGCTAAGCAGGTGGTACTAATTCCGGCTTTTTACTCAACTGTTGCTGCCAGCGGCAATCCTTACTTAGCAGCTAACAACAACAGAATTGATAGAATTAACGACATGATCAGTAAAATAGCTGCCAGTGAAGATGTATTTATTGGCGATTTTTGTATCCAAGATTTGTTCGATGAGCAAGCTTTGAAAGATAATTTAACAAATGATGGTGTTCATCTAAATGCCGAAGGATTAAAAATATATAGACAAGCTTTATTTCAGCATTATATAGATGGTAGGGCTGCCTTAGCTGCGCCGCGCCTGGTTGCTAAAAAGTTCGAGTTTTTATGAACCAGAATCTAGGTAAATTGCTGTCAGGTGCAGGAGTTAAGTTTATCCGCGTAGTCTGGTGTGACAACGCCAACATTATTCGCGCTAAGGCTATTCATATTGGAGCGTTAGCCCATCACTTTGAGCATGGAGTGGGCATTTCGGCGGCACAGCAAGCGCTGCCAGTGATGTATGATGCTGTGGTGCTAGAAAGTGGTTTAAGTCCTGTTGGTGAAATCCGGTTAATGCCAGACTGGGCTACCCTCAACCAATTACCTTATGCACCTACTCATGCCCGCGCGATCGGGGATATGGTAAAAGATGGTTTACCTTGGGCTTACTGCCCCCGAAATTTCTTAAAGCGGATGGTGGCTGAAGCTGAGGGCGAAGGATTTGAAGTCATGGCAGCCTTTGAAAATGAATTCTACCTGCTGCACTCTCATCCTGATGGTAATGGTATTGTACCTGCCGACAATACTGTTTTTGCCTCTACTCTGGCGATGGATACTAATTTGAAAGTAATCGACGAGATTGCCGAGGCATTGGTAGCTCAAGGGATACCTGTAGAACAATATTATCCAGAATCAGGGGCAGGGCAATATGAGATTTCCATGCGATATAGCCAGGCACTGGTAGCCGCCGACAGACAAATTGCTTTCCGAGAAACTGTTCATGCAGTGGCAATGCAAAATGGACTAAAAGCTTCTTTTTTACCTAAAATTTTTGACACTCAGGCTGGCTCTGGGTGTCACCTCCACATTAGCCTATGGCATGGTAAAACAAATCTCACTCCTGATGCTGCGGGTGTTGGTGGTATTTCAGATATAGCTCGTGCCTTTATCGCTGGCATTCTCCACCACCTACCTGCCCTAATGGCATTGACTATACCTAGTTCTAACTCTTATCGTCGCATACGTCCTCACTTTTGGAGCGGTGCTTTCCGGGCTTGGGGGCTAGATAACCGCGAGGCAGCAGTCAGGGTGCCGACTCATCCTGCTCCTAATAGCCCAACCAATTTCGAGCTAAAGACTGTAGATGCTTCAGCTAACCCATATTTGGCTTTAGGTGCAGTGATAGCAGCGGGAATAGATGGTATCCGCAGGCGTCTCAATCCTGGCGAACCAGTACCAATTGATCCTGCTAATATGTTAGAATCAGAAAGGGATGTGGGTGGCATCACGGTTCTGCCGACGAATTTAGGGGATGCGATCGATCTTCTAAGCTGTGATAAAGTTCTTTTAAATGCACTGGGTACTGAACTAGCTCAAGCTTATCTAGCAGTACGTAAAGCAGAGTGGGAAGCGATGAAGAATATGAAACTAGAAGAAGAGGTAAAACTCCTGCTAGAGCGTTATTAAGGTTCGTAGTGCGGACTTTAGTCCGTACTCCTAGGAACATTATTAAAGTTCGTAGTCACTATTTTATTCTAGCCAAAGCGTTACCGTACTGAACATTGCTCCCGTTGATATTTTTATCAGGGTTGATAGTGACTTCAATATGACGACCAGTACCTTATAAATTACCAAAAATTCAGCTCTGCCTTAACCGTATAGCAAGGGTTTCAACTCCCTTAGTACCCCAGAAAGAGGAAACTTTTGTCTAAAATAGAAATTATACCACTTGTGTTGGCTAAAAGCACCACAAGCAGGCATAATATCATCGGCAGGCAAGTACTAAGGGGAAAAGCATGTCCAGAAGGGATATAGATCGGATTGCTGGTGTCGGGGTGGCAGTACTCGTTTTGTTATTCGTTATCAGTCTGTTTTTGGCTATTGTACGAGCCTTACTGCCGGTGCTGGTGGTTTTGGGTGCAGTGGGTGGTGTCTGGTGGTTGTGGAATCGCTATCAACTGCAACAGCGCCAGCAACAGATATTCCTAAGTACAACCTTCGAGCTGCTTCTCCAAGAACACCAGGGACGCATCACTGTTTTTGAGTTCGCGATGAGAACTCATCTCAAGCCCAATCATGCCAAACAGTATCTAGATGAATGGGCTACAGCTTGCTCGGCTCACTTCGAGGTAAGTGACAATGGTGATGTTCTTTACTACTTCCCACCTCTAAAATCAACCCCTCCCCCGGAAAATGGCTTAAATCCATAAAGAAAGGTTAGGATATGCCCTAGCACTACCATTAAGCGCGATCGTACCAAGCATTAAGGACAGATCAGAAAGTGGCTAGTTATCACCACACGGGGAATTGTACTTCGGATTTACTGGAGTTAATCGAGTACATCCCCCACAAAACTTATGGTATACCAGCAAAAAGCTTGTACTGCTACTGAGCAAATTGCCAAAATATCCCTCCACGCCTCCTTACTAAGTACATTGCTCTTAGTGTCAAGCGCGACTATCATACCAAGTACACAAGCTTGGGCAGGAGCTGAAAATGTGGCGGTTGCTCCCAACAGTACACAAATCATTTATGTCAACCCAACCACTGGCACTGATAGCACAAAAAGTGTCAACAGTAAAGCTACCCCCTACAAAACCATCTCCTTTGCCCTCAAACAAGTAACTTCCGGAACAACCGTGCAAGTAGCCCCAGGCACCTACACAGCCGAAGCGGGCGAAGTCTTCCCACTGGAAGTACCGCCTGGAGTCACGCTGACAGGAAATGAATCCACCAAAGGGCAAGGAGTGAACATTATTGGCGGTAACTTCTACAACAGCACTTTTGAAGCTACTCAAAACATTACTATAGTGACATCACTTGACAGTGTGATTAGCGGGATTACCGTCACCAACCCTAATATTCGCGGTACTGGTATCTGGGTGGAATCTAACAACGCCACCATCAAAAACAACACCTTTGCCAACAGCAAGCGGGAAGGCATTTTCGTTACCGGTACGGCAACCCCCTTGATTACAGACAACGTCTTTACCACAAATACTGCTAATGGCATTACTTTTGGTCAGACTTCGGCAGGAACAATCCGCAATAACATATTTCAGAATACCGGATTTGGCATTGCTCTCAATCAAGAAGCCTCACCGCAGATAGTCCACAACCAGATAATCCAAAATCGTGATGGCATTGTGATAGCTGCTAGCACTACCCCTGTACTGCGTGAGAATGACATAGAAAATAACATTGAAGACGGTGTGGTAGCGCTTAGTTCGGCTAATCCTGACTTGGGTACAGCAGACGAGCCGGGGAAAAATATTATCAAAAACAATGGGCGCTATGATATTTACAATCAGACGCAAGGCAAGACATTAATTGCTTATGGCAATGATATCAATCAAAACGCGATCGCTGGTGGTAAAATAGACTTAGGGATAAGCACAACTGCTCAGAGTAATCCTCAGACGTCGCAGTTTAAGGATGTGCGAGGTCACTGGGCACAAGCTTATATTGACGCTTTAGCCAGTAAAGGCATTATTACTGGGTTCGAGGATGGTACTTTCAAACCAGATGAACCTGTTACTCGCGCTCAATTTGCGGCAATTATCAATAAAGCTTTCACGGTAACACCTCAACGGGAAGCGGTGAAGTTTGTTGATGTCAACAGTAAGTATTGGGCTTATGCGCCGATTATGGTAGCTTATTGGGGTGGCTTTCTTAGCGGTTATCCGGAAGATAAGTTTCAACCAGAGCAGCATATTTCTAAAGTCCAAGCTTTGGTGGCTTTAGCTACTGGGTTGAATTTACGCTCTGATGATAGCAGTATGCTGTCGTTTTACTCCGACGCCAGTGGGATTCCTAACTACGCTAAAACTGCTATTGCTGGTGCAACTAGGAATCAGTTGGTAGTGAATTATCCCACAGTAAATCAACTGAATCCTAATCGCGAGGCTACCAGAGCTGAAGTTGCGGCTTTTTTGTACCAAGCGCTGGTTAATGCTGGGCGGGCGACGTCTATTCCCTCTGAGTACATCGTCAAAGAGCCGCTCTCCGCTCAAGATTAAAATATTAGTACTGTAGCAGACTGGGCATATATAGGGGCATCCACAGGGGATTGCCCCCTACCGAACCGCTATATATACAGTATTGTAGCGACGGGGCATATATAGGGGTAGCCCTGTCAAGGTGCTAAAGTACTAAAGATGTTGGGTTTCGTTCCTCAACCCAACCTACAACTAATATTCTCGTTCCTAGGCTCTGCCTGGGAACGAACATTTGAGGCAGAGCCTCCAATAAGCAGCTTACTGACGATTAATTACCAATGACTAATGACCTCTTTTAAGAATCAATTACCCGTTTCACCCTTTCACTATAGCGATTGCCATTGGGCGACTTTATAATCAGTTCTTGTTTATTCATGTCCAGGATGTAGGTGTAGCCATTATTGTTGGCAACATAGACATTTCCACTGCGATCGGTTAGAGGTAGAATGATGCTACCACTGCCATCCTTAGCATAAGACACGTAAAAAGCACCATTCATATTGTAACAAATCCCTACAATATGATAAGTAGTTTCAACAGAAAACCCATCGCCTACATCATTGAGGCAATTGTTAGAAACAGCCCCCTGGTTAGAGCCAGATGTTGGCATAGCGTTAGCTGTAAGAGGGGTGAAAATTTGGGGAGTCAATAACAAACAAGCCCCGGTGCCTAATAAAGCTAGCTTGAAGGCGCTGAAACCTTTAAAGTTAAATTTCATAATTGTCCTGGGTCAGTTTTTTTTAAATGTATCTTCACACTTCTACTATACAGTATTCTGATAGCCGTTTCCCAAACAAACGACCACTGACCAGCAAATACATGCCTTAGGGGAGAAAAAAGAGCGTTGATTAAGTGGTTACATTGGTCTTTATAGGTACAGTACCGTAGCATAGACCCTATTCCTAGGGTGGGTTAGCTCAAGAGCGTTATCCACCATGCACACTGCGGTGTGCATGCTACTCTACTAAAATAGAGGAGAAAATATTTATGTCAGATCTAACACAAGAAAAGTGTATAGCGTGTAGTGGGGATGAGCCGCCTGTTAGTGATGAAGATCTCGCCAAACTCAAACCTGAGATTCCAGACTGGAAAATAGTGGAAGTTGAGGGAGAACCACGCTTAGAGCGCAAGTATACTTTTCGAGATTTTAGGACGGCGCTAGAGTTTACAAATAAAGTGGGAGAAGAAGCTGAAAACCAAGGACATCACCCAGCATTGCTTACTGAGTGGGGCAAGGTGACGGTGAGTTGGTGGACTCACGCCATTTCTGGGCTGCACAAGAACGATTTTATCATGGCAGCAAAAACCGATCGTATTGCTAAAGGCTCGTAATGAGGACTTTAGTCCAATGGCACTAAATTAAGCCATCATCACAGCCTGGAACCCTTGTTAATCCGTACTCATGAATCGGAGTTCATCTACTGATAACCTGGTTGACAGCTGATTTTAAACTGGGCGCTATCACATCGGGTTGAGGATAGATAGCAAGGTAACTTCCTTCCTGCGAGGTAATAAAGGCAGTTTTCAACCCTGCTCGAATAGCTCCGGCAATATCCCAGGCATGAGCTGCAATCATCCAAATCTCCCCCAAGGCATTCTGCCGCAATAACTGATAAACATCTGGGTGAGGTTTGGTAATTTGAATTTCATCACAGGATCGCACTTGGGCAAAATGTTGCAGTACCCCTGCTTGCTCCAGCAGCTTATGGGTTGATTCAGCACTGCCATTGGTGAGGGCAACAAGCCTCCAGCCTAACTTTGCCAACCGTTGAAATGCTTCTAAGGCTCCCGTCTCCAACTCTAGTTCACCAAACGCAGAAACAACGTGCGCTCGCTGCGTTGGGCTGGCTTCTACACCTAATAACGTTAAAGTTCGGGGTAATTCTTCCTCTAACATCTGTTTGAGGGGTTGATACCCCCCAGCGTGGGACAGTGCGAAGGCATCCCGTAGAGTCTGGGCAAACCAAAGTTGGAGCGAATAGGTGGGTGCGCCTAATGCAAGCAAACGTTGCTTTGGTTTGTCTAAGCTAAAACAGGTACCAATCATATCAAATGCGATCGTGCCTGGAGGGGTCATACTAATCCGTAATTCTGAAGGTGCAACATTATGCTATCCCTTAAATTGTCCAATATGGCTCTCGGTAGCTAACGCGATATGCTTCCTTAGGCTGAAATGATGAGCATAGTCGTAGATGATTCATAGGAAAAGTTATATTTGCTTGAGGCAGTCTTAGAAAACTGCGGTTAAAAAATCAAAGTTGCTGTAACCAAAGTCAATGAAACCCAAACCCAAGACAAAACAGCAATTGTTAGAGGAAATAGCGCTGTTGCAACAGCGCAATGCCTACTTAGAAAGTCTTGTCGGACAAAATTTTTCTCTTCAGCAAACCGAAGCACAAGCGCTGGAGTGCCTTGCCGGAGGCGGGGAAATGGGTGCGCTAATGCGTGGCCATGATTGGTCATCTACACTCCTTGGCTCGGTCACGAGTTGGCCTGACAGCCTCCGAATGGCAGTGAGCATCTGTCTAAACTCTCGGTTCCCGATCGTTATCTGGTGGGGACCGGAGCTGATTTTGCTCTACAATGATGCTTGGCGACCCGTGTTGGGAGCTACCAAACACCCGCGAGCCTTGGGGAGTCCAGGTCGAGAGATCTGGCCGGAAATCTGGGATATTATCGGGCCACAATTTGCATCCGTTCTGTCTAGCGGACAGGCGACCTGGTCTGACGACCTACTGTTGGTGATCGATCGCAACGGATATATAGAAGAGGCATACTTTACCTACTCGTATAGCCCCATCAAGGAGGCATCTGGGCAGGTGAGTGGCGTGTTCGCCGTCGTTAGCGAAACCACTAGGCGGGTTCTTGGGGAGCGACGCTTGCGCATGTTGCGCGAGTTGGCTGCTCGTACCGCCGATTCCAAATCTGTGGAAGAGGCGAGTTCGCTAACCGTGGCTGTATTTGCAGAAAACGCAGTAGATGTGCCCTTTGCCCTACTCTACCTGCTTGATGTGGATGGGAAGCACACTCACTTAGCGAAGACTAGCGGCTTAGAACCCAACACAAAGGCAAGTCCTCTCCTGATTAAGCTAGAAGAGCAAGAAGAGACATGGCCTCTTGCTAATGTGGTGCAGACAGGTCAAGTCGAAGACTACTTCGACTTAGAGAACAGATTTGGCTCTCTTCCTGGAGGACCCTGGCCGGAATCTCCTAGCACTGCCTTGGTCTTACCGTTGCTGCGTTCCGGTCAGGAGCAAATGGCGGGTTTGTTAGTCTTGGGGGTAAGCCCGAGGCGGGCTCTGGATGACGACTATAAGGGTTTTTTCGAGCTGCTAGCAGGCCATGTGGCAACCGCTCTGACTAATGCCCACGCATACGAACAAGAGCGCAAACGGGCCGAGTCCCTAGCCGAGCTAGACCGGGCAAAGACGACCTTTTTCAGTAATGTTAGTCACGAGTTCCGCACTCCGCTGACACTGATGCTAGGCCCCCTCGATGATAGCTTAGCCAACGCAGACAGCTCCCTCCCCCCCAAACAACGGGAGCAGTTGGAGATGGTTTATCGGAACTGTCTTAGACTCTTAAAGCTAGTCAACACGCTCTTAGATTTCTCTCGGCTGGAAGCAGGGAGAGTGCAGGCAAGCTATGAACCAACCTACCTTGCTGATTTTACTGCTGAACTAGCAGGTGTATTTCGTTCAGCGATCGAACGGGCTGGTTTGCGCTTGGTGGTTGATTGCCCACCTCTACCGGAGCCGATTTATGTTGATCGGGACATGTGGGAAAAAATAGTCCTGAACCTGCTCTCGAACGCCTTCAAGTTCACCTTTGTTGGTGAAATATCCATCAGCATGCACGCTCAACAGGGCAAAGTCGAGATGGTAGTCCGGGATACGGGTACTGGTATTCCCCCCGATCAACTGCCGCATCTGTTCGAGCGATTCCATAGGGTAGAGGGAGCCCGTGGGCGGACTCACGAGGGTTCAGGCATTGGGCTTGCCCTAGTACAAGAACTCGTGCGACTTCATGGAGGGGAGGTGGCAGTAGCAAGTACTGTCGGTGAAGGAACGACCTTCACCGTGAGGGTGCCTACGGGAAAAGCCCACCTGCCACCAGAGCGCATCAGCACCACTCGCACATTGACCTCCACCGCCGTAGGTGCGGCTCCCTATGTCGAGGAAGCTCTGCGTTGGCTTCCAGATAACTTCCCCCCAACTCCACAGACGTGGGTAAGGGAGACTGATGAGCATCAACCTCGATTAACAGAGCCAACAGCCACGGCAGGAGCACACATCCTCCTAGCTGACCGAAAAACGGGGGAGTTTGAGGGGTGGTACGCAAGCCCCTGTAATTTATTCATGGGGATAAGTACCACCCTCTCAAATAAACCAACGCGCAGCACAGCACAAAAAAAGTTTTATATGCTACCATTATGTTAGTGAAATTTAAAACTTATGGCAGCATCTGATAGCACGAACCCTAGGAAGACTCCTAGCTTTGTAATTGAGATACCACTTCAGGCGACAGCTCAACAGCTAGGGATTCTTGATGCTCGTCTACAGGCTGCTAGACAACTCTATAACGCAGTTTTAGGGGAAGCTTTAACTCGCTTAAACCTCATGCGGGATTCAGAATTATACCAAGCTGCAATCAAAATACCCAAATCAAATAAATCAGGAAGAACAGAAGCTTTTAATCAAGCCAGATCGCATTATCGCTATACTGAATATGCACTCCACACTTATGCCAATAACGTAGCTATTTCCAGCAAGTGGATAAAACAACATCTAGACGTTCACGTTATCCAAAAAAATGCTACGAGAGCATTTAAAGCAACAGAGAGGATAATCTTCGGGCAAGCCAAGAAAGTAAGGTTTAAGAGTCAGGGACAGTTTGCCAGTGTTGAAGGAAAATCAAATGCTACTGGGATTAGGTGGCGAGGTAATAGAGTTGAATGGAATAGTACTCTACATCAGCTAAAAATACCAGCCATTATAAATCAACACGATCCAGTTATTTTACATGGATTGAATAGTCGAATTAAGTATGTGAGATTAGTCAAGCGGGAATTAAATAAAAAAACTTACTGGTTTGCTCAGTTAGTATGTGAAGGAAAACCATATCAAAAACCCAAGAATCAAATAGGGCAAGGACTTGTAGGGTTGGATTTAGGAGTTAGTACGGTGGCAATAGTCGGGGATAAAGAAACTTTATGGGAACCCTTTGCAGAAGAACTGAATAACCAACAGCAAGAAATACGTCGCCTACAACGTAGGATGGAACGCTCTCGCAGAGCCAATAATCCCAACAATTACAATCCAAACTTTTTAGATGCCAAAGGAAAGAAGAAGAAAGGAACAATCAAGAAAGGTAAAAAGTTTTGGAATAATTCTAACCACTACAGACGGGTTGCTGCCAAAAAACGTGAAATGTCGCGAAAACAGGTAGCACATCGTAAATCACTACATGGATGGTTAGTGAATAAAGTTTTAACATTGGGAAACAATGTTAAATTAGAAAAGGTCAGCATTAAAGGCTGGCAGAAGATATTTGGAAAATCCATCGGTTACAAAGCCCCAGGATATTTCCAAAGTGAACTCATCCGTAAAGCTGAAAATGCTGGCGGTACAGTTCTCCAATTCTCGACTCAGAAGACTGCATTATCTCAAACTTGTTTGTGTGGCAGGAAAGAAAAGAAACCACTACGGGTTAGAGTGCATAATTGTCCTGATTGTGGTGTATCAATGCAGCGGGATATTATATCAGCATTTCTGAGTCGATACATCGATCCGTCAACAGAAACTTTGTCATTTGAATCAGCTAGAAATGGTTGGCTAGGGATGGAGCAATCCTTGCAGGCGGGATGGCAAAGAGGATCAAATAAATTATCGAGAACAATGGCTAGTCCGGAGTCACCTAATAGCGATATTGGGTTAGAGATAATCGCCTGTAATCCGATAGGAAACAGGGAGGCGGAAGTTGTAAGACTAAACGAAACCTGTTTATCCGAGTTGGAACCCCCCGATTTCTAATCGTGGGGTTGTCTCAGGACAACAGGGACATGCGAGATTACGTCAGACGTTTACTTAGCGATCGTTATGAAGTAGAGGCAGTGGCTGACGGGGTTGCTGCTTTGAGTGCTGCTCAAAGGCAGATACCAGATCTAGTTCTGAGTGATGTAATGATGCCAGGACTCGATGGCTTTGCTCTACTCAAAGCATTGCGTGCCCACCCTGATACTAGAGAAGTACCAGTCATCCTGCTTTCTGCCCGTGCTGGGGAAGAATCGCGCATTGAGGGTTTGGAAGCAGGAGCTGACGATTATCTGATTACTCCCTTCCCGCCAGAAGATTATGTACTACAGGCTGACGACGGCGCGGGCGAAGCAATCGCGCCGTCGTCAGCCGGAAAGGGAACCCCTAAGTATGATTACTTACAATGTTCGA
>CASBRB010000346.1 GCA_949127975.1 Oscillatoriales cyanobacterium PMM_0019
CATTGCAGATAACTATAGTGTTCCACAACAGCGTGGTAAATTCTTTAATGTTGACTAAAAGCTTAGAGACAAGGATGGAGAGCACACTAGATTTGCCTGCAACACAATCTGAACATAATTCTTTTCGTGAAGATATTAGTGAGTATGTGGCTCACCTACAGCTTCACATGGCTTTGCAAGCCCGTAATTTAGTCCCCACCCTTACCCAGGTGGCAGATAGCCGCGAGTTGCTGCTGCACCAAACCCAGGCTACTATTGAAAAACTGGTTTCTCGACAGACTATCTAAGCTTCTGGGAGTTGGCAGCTTTAAAACTGCTTTTTTGACCGCTATTATCCTTAATGTCATTCAAATCATGTAAAAATCAGGGCGGTTTAGCTCTGATTTTTTCTGCTACTACCTAAAGTTAGAGGCACAAAACCCCGTCACGAAGAGTGCGGGGTTCTGACATTGGTGCCCTAGTTTTAGCTTTTAAGATGGGGGCGGTGGGACTTGAACCCACACGACCGTTTAAGGCCAATGGATTTTAAGTCCATAGCGTCTGCCATTCCGCCACGCCCCCTGGCGATCGTGCTGACCTTTACAAGCACAATAAATCTATTTAAGCACTAATTGGCGGTTGTCGGCAACTAGGACGACTGCGATCGCTCAAGCTGTACGATAAATAGAGTACTTCAGACGATAGTGTTTTTATTGTAACATAATACCGATACCCTAGTTGTTGCCGCTTTCAGGAAAAATATGGTTGTTGCGCTGCTGTATCTGATTTTGAGTGGATGCTACCTGCTGGTGATTCCCCTAGCCATGTATTTATACTTACAAAAGCGGTGGTATGTTGCTAGCTCTTTTGAGCGCGGCTTCATGTACTTCCTGGTTTTCTTCTTCTTCCCAGGTTTACTGCTGCTGGGCCCTTTTCTGAATTTTCGCCCGAGACGGCGGCAAGTTGAAGCTTAACGGGATAATTAGGTTAGCTTTAGATGCGACGAATTGATGTTATTGGCATTGGTATCGGCGTCTTTGTCGCCGGTGGACTGGTATATCTGCTGTTGCAGGTGGCGGGGCTAGATAGCCTGGAAGCTGGGATCTGGAGTCAAGTGTTGTTGGTGGGTGGGTTAGTCGGTTGGGTGTTCACCTACCTGTTCCGAGTGGTAACCAAGCAAATGACCTATGCTCAGCAGCTAAAAAACTATGAAGATGCTGTTTTACAAAAACGGCTGGACGAAATGACTGCTGAACAACTTGCTGCTTTGCAAGGTGAAGTTGAAGAAGAACGCTCGAAAAAGGTGATGGGTGATGGGTAGGGAAGTCTTTAATTGGATTCGCCACCAATATCCCACTGTTGGGCGGGGTATCCCCGCCCCTACAATCCTTGGAAGGTAAAATGGTGTCAATTTCTAGTTGCTTTGAGTCTCTACGCCGCGAACGGCAGTGTGCCCTGATTCCCTTCATCACTGCTGGCGATCCAGATTTGCAGACAACCGCTGAGGCTTTACGGGTTCTGGATACCTCCGGGGCAGATATAATTGAACTGGGTGTCCCCTACTCAGATCCTTTGGCAGATGGTCCTGTGATTCAGGCGGCAGCAACTCGCGCTCTACAGCGAGGTGTGTGCCTGGATGATGTCTTATCGATGGTTAAAGATGTTAGTAAACAGATAAAATCGCCGATTATACTGTTTACCTATTACAACCCAATCTTAAACCGGGGAATAGAACAGTTTTTACAGCAAATTGCTGATGTCGGTGTCCGAGGCTTGGTAGTGCCAGATTTGCCCCTCGAAGAGGCAGAAGCACTAATGCAACCAGCGGCAGAGATAGGCATTGATGTAGTTTTACTGGTGGCTCCTACCAGTCCTAAAGAACGGATTGAAGCTCTAGCTCGTCGCTCTCAAGGCTTTATATATTTAGTTAGTGTTACAGGCGTCACGGGTATCCGCTCCCAGTTAGAAGGGCGAGTGCAAGATTTACTCCAACAAATGCGCTCTATCACAGATAAACCAATCGGTGTCGGTTTTGGTATCTCCCAACCAGAGCAGGCAGCTCAGGTAAAAAATTGGGGAGCAGACGCCGTGATAGTTGGTAGTGCATTCGTGAAACGTTTGGCAGATGGCACACCGGAAGAGGGACTGCAAGCGATCGGAGATTTTTGTAGTAATCTCAAAGCAGCGTTGAAAGACCTCACCTAAATCAACAGGACTTACGCACTGCCTCTACATATAGTAGTCCGTAGGGGCAATCCCCTTCGACTAATTTATAATGGGCGATCGGTAATAGATAATCTGATGGCTCTCGCTACTTACTTCATCCATCCCAAAAACTACCCTTATGAAAACAGACAAAATATTTTATACCATCTTTCTAGTATTCCCGGAACTGTTATTTCAACTGATTGGGCAACCATCAGAGCTAGCCCAAAACTATGAATTTAAGTCAGTAGAAATCAAAGAATTATCATTTACATTTGATGGAATATTTATTCCCAATGACAACAATCCATCAAACCTGATTTATTTTGTGGAAGTCCAATTTCAAAGAGATAAAGAATTTTACTGGCGATTTATCACCGAAATCATCCTGTACTTAAATCAGTATAAACACGAGCGTCAATGGCAAGCAGTGGTTTTGTGGGCAAAAAAAAGTTTTGACCATGACTTACCCCTAGCCTATCAAATCTTCAAACCCAACTTAAAAACCATATACCTAGACCAACTGCCCCAAACCTCATCCTCCCTAGGCTTAGGGATTCTCCAGCTAATCACCAGCAGTGCTGCCAGGGCCCCCCAACAAACACAAACCCTCATCACCCAAGCTCGCCAGCAAATCTCCGATGCTAGTATCCAGCAGAATATTATAGAATTGATCGAAAAGGTCATCGTTTACAAGTTCCCTGAAAAAAGTAGTCAGGAGTTAGAGCAAATGTTTAACTTAACTGAATGGAAACAAACCAAGTTCTATCAAGAAGCCAAAGCAGAGGGGGAGTTGGAAGGCAAGTTGAAAGGCAAGTTGGAAGGTGAGTTGTCAGGCGAGTTGAAAGGCGAGTTGAAAGGCAAGTTGAAAACAGTCCCTTTATTATTAAGGTTGGGATTAACAGTAGAACAAATTGCCCAAGAATTAGGACTAGAACTTGAAAAAATTCAGCAAGTTATCTCCAGCGATCGCAATTAACCAGTTCTAGAAGGGGCTTTTCTCTCATTCCAGTCCCATTAGGGATTTAAAATTATCGGAGAGCTATCGCTGATTACATTACCCAAAATCATGCCCGCCCTACCTTACTCCCGTTCGACTAATTTATAATGGGCGATCGGTAATAGATAATCTGATGGCTCTCGCTACTTACTTCATCCATCCCAAAAACTACCCTTATGAAAACAGACAAAATATTTTATAC
>CASBRB010000347.1 GCA_949127975.1 Oscillatoriales cyanobacterium PMM_0019
AGGCGGCATTGCAGACTGCTTAATAGACAAGTAGTTTCACATAATTCTCGAAGCTCTTGCTGATCGAGCATTTGAAGATATTTTCAAGGGTTATTAGCATACTAAGTACGGAAGACCCGATTTGTTGGCAAAGCTATTCATAAGGAGGATTCTATGAAGCTAGAAGGTAAAGTCGCTCTGGTTACTGGCAGCAGCCAGGGAATAGGTCAAGCTATTGCTGAGCGCCTTGCTCAGGAAGGAGCTAACATCGTCATTGACTATCGCTCTCACGCGGAAGGTGCCGAAGAAACACTAGCAAAAGTGGAGGCTACTGGACGTAAAGGCTTGACTGTCAAAGCGGATTTAGGCGTCATCAGCGACATCCGCCAGATGATTCAGTCGAGCATTGAACACTTCGGAAAACTAGACATTCTGGTAAATAATGCAGGCATCGAGAAGCACGGTTCATTTTGGGAAGTGACAGAAGCAGACTACGACAATGTGCTTAACGTCAACCTGAAGGGCGTGTTTTTCACCACTCAAGCTGTGGTGCAGCACTTGATAGAAGCCAAACAGACTGGCAAAATTATCAATATCAGTTCGGTACATGAGGAACTACCATTTCCTCACTTCACATCGTATTGTGTTAGCAAGGGCGGTGTGAAGATGATGATGCGTAACCTGGCAATTGAGTTGGGTCCTCTGGGGATTACGATTAACAACGTGGCACCAGGAGCGATCGAGACGCCGATTAATACCAACCTTTTGAATGACAAAGAAAAACTGGGTGCTTTGCTGAAAAATATCCCGCTAGGTCGTTTGGGTAAGCCATCAGATGTAGCCTCATTAGTCGCATTTTTGGCTTCATCAGATGCTGACTACATCACAGGCACCACCTTTTTCGTGGATGGTGGACTGCTTTGGAATTATCAGGAGCAGTAGAAAAACCATGACTCAAGAAGAAGCGAGATTAAAAGAAAACCGCGATCGCACTGCCCACTGGCAACGCTGGGGACCCTATTTAAGCGAACGGCAGTGGGGAACGGTGCGGGAAGATTACAGCGACAGCGGAGCAGCTTGGGACTATTTTACCCACGATCAAGCTCGCTCCCGTGCTTACCGTTGGGGTGAAGACGGCATCGCCGGAATTTCTGATAACCATCAGCGACTGTGTTTTGCGATCGCTCTGTGGAATGGAGAGGATGCCATTCTCAAAGAAAGAATGTTTGGCTTAACAGGAAGTGAAGGCAATCATGGGGAAGACCTCAAAGAATATTACTTCTATCTGGACAGCACCCCCACCCACTCCTACATGAAATGCCTTTACAAATATCCACAGCAGGCTTTTCCATATGCCCAATTAGTTGAAGAAAATCGGCGCAAAGGTCGTAATAGTCCAGAATTTGAATTAATGGATACGGGCGTATTTGCCGATAACCGCTACTTTGATGTTGTCGTTGAATACGCCAAAAATTCACCGGAAGATATTCTAATTCAAATCAGTATCAGCAATCGGGGACCAGAAGCAAAAACCCTGCATCTTTTACCAACGCTCTGGTTTCGCAATACCTGGACTTGGCACCCCGATGAAGAAAAGCCTTTTATCAAGGTATACAAATCCGACACTGACTACAGCGTCGTAGAAACATCCCATCCAAGCCTTGAAAATAGATGGTTATATTGTGAGGGTGCTACCTCACTGCTGTTTACAGAAAATGAAACTAACCATCAACGACTGTTTGGGGTGAGTAATGGTAACCCCTACGTCAAAGACGGCATCAATAATTATGTGGTAAACGGGGAAAAATCAGCAGTTAATCCCGATAAAAACGGCACCAAGTTTGCAGCACATTATGAAATATCCATCGGTGCAGGAGAAACAAAAATAGTAAAGCTGCGACTAAATGACACCCCCCATCTACATCTTACCAAGGAGGGGGAGAACCGTTTGGTGCTGAATTTGACACAATTTTTCAAAAAAGCATCGCAGAGGCAGACGAATTTTATCACCGTATCTGTCCATTTCCGATTTCAGAAGACGCGCGTAATGTGCAGAGACAAGCCTTTGCCGGGATGTTATGGAGCAAGCAATTCTATAATTATGTAGTAGAAGAATGGCTCAACGGAGATCCCGGTGGACCTGCACCATCACCGGAACGCAAGCGCGGCAGAAATCATGAGTGGGTTCATCTGTTTAACGATGACATTATTTCGATGCCAGATAAGTGGGAATATCCCTGGTTTGCCGCCTGGGATTTGGCGTTTCATCTCATCCCACTGGCGATGATTGACCCAGATTTTGCTAAGTACCAGCTCGATCGATTGACGCGAGAATGGTATATGCACCCCAACGGACAGCTTCCCGCTTATGAATGGGCATTTGGTGATGTTAACCCACCCGTTCATGCTTGGGCAGCGATGCGAGTCTATCAGATAGAGAAAAAAATGTACGATCGCGCCGATAAAGCTTTTCTGGAACGTGTGTTTCAGAAGTTGCTGCTCAACTTTACCTGGTGGGTGAACCGGAAAGATAGGACAGGGAAAAACGTTTTTCAGGGCGGCTTTTTGGGATTAGACAATATAGGTGTTTTTGACAGAAGTGCGGAACTTCCCACGGGTGGATACATCGATCAGGCAGATGGTACTAGCTGGATGGGGATGTATTGTCTAAATATGTTAACAATTGCCCTAGAACTGGCAAAAGATAATCCCACCTATGAAGATATTGCCAGCAAGTTTTTTGAACATTTCCTTTACATTGCTGATGCCATAGACGGCATTGGGGAAGCAGAAATAGCACTATGGGATGAAGAAGATGGCTTTTACTATGATGCACTGCATTTACCCTGTGGCACTCATCTGCGCATGAAAGTGCGATCGCTAGTGGGGCTGATTCCACTACTTGCCGTTGCTACCTTGGAACCGGAAAATTTAAAGCTAGTGCCAGGCTTTAAAAAGCGGATGGATTGGTTTATTCGCAATCGTCCTGATTTGAAAAACAATGTCGCGTGCATGGAGACACCAGGAGTAGGGGCTAGAAGACTGCTAGCGATCGCTTATCCAGCCAAACTCCGCCGCATCTTAGAAAAAATGCTAGATGAGAGCGAATTTTTGAGCCCAAATGGTATCCGTGCAGTTTCCAAATATCATGAAGCCCATCCATACATCCTGCAAATGAGTGGAAATGAATATCGGGTAGATTACGAACCAGCAGAATCCAGCACAGGTTTGTTTGGCGGCAATTCTAATTGGCGAGGTCCAGTGTGGTTTCCCATAAATTATCTAATTATCGAAGCACTGCAAAAGTTTTACCACTACCTGGGCGACGATTTCAAGGTAGAGTGTCCGACAGGTTCTGGTAAAGAAATGACACTTTGGGAAGTCGCGGCTGAACTATCTCAAAGACTGAGCAATATTTTTCTAGAAGATTCCTCTGGTAAACGACCTGTTTACGGTGGAATTGAAAAATTTCAAACCGATCCTCATTGGCACGATCTAATTAGTTTCCATGAATATTTTCATGGAGATAACGGTGCAGGGCTTGGAGCTTCACATCAAACTGGCTGGACAGGTTTAGTCGCCAAATTATTGCAGCAAAGTAGCGAATATAGCAGCACTGGTTCGTAGTGAGGGCTTTAGCCCTTTCAGGACTGAGCAGCCTCCAAAAACCTGAAAATTCCCCTCTGCGTTCCTTTGCGCAAACCTCTGCGCCCCTTTGCGTTAAAAAAAAGTATTTCGCGGCATCATTATACATAGAAGCAGTGAGTAAGTCCAGTTCAAGCGCAAAAAATTTCCACACAGCGAACGAAAATCTCAACGCCCATCCCTAGTGCGGTTTCATCAAAGTCAAATCGGGGATGGTGGTGAGGATAGCCTAAACCTTTTTCAGGATTGGCAGAACCCAAGAATAAAAAGCACCCAGGAACCTTTTGGAGATATAGCGCCATATCCTCACCCGCCATAGTTTGACAATTGGGGACAACCCCGTGGGGAATTTTCATAACGGATAAAGCCACAGAACGTACTAGCTCTGCCATTTTTGCATCATTAATGACAGGAGGCGAGATACGCTGGTAGTTAAACTCGTAACTAGCCCCGTGGAGTTGGCAAACCCCGGCAATGACTTGCTCAATGCGCTCTGGAAAAAAGTCTTTTAATTCCGGGTTGAAATAACGCACAGTGCCGCTCAATTCGGCTGTGTCGGCTATGACATTACGTTTTGTGCCACTATGCAATTGACCGATAGTTACAACACTCGGCTCTAACGGATCGACATTGCGAGCCACAATTGTTTGTAAAACATTGATGACGTGAGTAACCACAATAACTGCATCAACTGTCTGATGTGGCAAGCCACCATGTCCTCCTTTACCCAGAATCTTGCAGTCAAAGCTTTCAGAAGCAGCCATCAACGCACCACTACGCACGCCTACAGTACCCAGAGGCAGGTTGTTCCATAAATGCAGACCAATAATTGCCTCGACATCTTTCAAAACCCCAGCATCAATCATGGCTTTAGCACCTCCCAAACCCTCCTCAGCGGGTTGGAAAATAAGTTTCACAGTTCCAGCAAAATTTCGATGTTGCCAGAGATAGTAGGCTACGCCCAGTAAGATTGCTGTATGCCCGTCATGAGCGCAAGCATGCATTACTCCAGGATGCACAGAGCGATAGGGAACTTCATTTTCTTCAATAATTGGCAGAGCATCCATATCAGCTCGAATTGCCAGCACTCGTCCTGGTTGACTCCCAGGAATTGTGGCAACGATACCAGTCTTAGCAATCTCGGTTTGATGCTCAATACCCCATTCAGTTAACTTCTGGGACACAAATAAAGCAGTAAGCTGTTCGCAGAAACCTAATTCGGGTAGTTGATGGAATCTCCGACGCCATTCCACTAGGCTGGGTTGCAATGCCTGAATTTCTGGTCGCAGTCGGGATATTTCAGTCATCGGGTTTACCTACCTGTTGATAAATTTGTGGACTTCTATATGGTTATCAGGTAGATACGCTCCAATTATGCATGGCTCAGGTAAGGGTTGGGCGGTAGCTGTGCATAAGGAAAGAAAAACAAGCTGAGTATTTTATGGGGGGGTAACAAAAACTCCTCTATCAATCCTGCATACTCAAGTATAAATACTTATGAAAAGGATGAAGACTATGCCTATGAGGAAGAAAAATAGTCCGCCACCAATTGTGTATATTCTACTGTTTTTGTTAGTTGGCGGTATCTTTTGGTTTTGGATGCACAGACCAAGTGCTATTAGTACCGAATATCTGCAAAACCGGATCAGTTCCGGGGACAAAATCTTAGTAACGGCATCAGCTACGCCACAGAAGCAAGCGGGAGTTCAGGCTTTAGCATCGGGGGATTACAGAGGTG
>CASBRB010000348.1 GCA_949127975.1 Oscillatoriales cyanobacterium PMM_0019
GCGGCATCAATCCGTCTCAGCAATTGCTCTGATAAAATGTCTGAGACGGTATCGACAATAGGCGCATAGCGTGTAGTCAGGTTCGTCTCATCTGGTGTCTCAGGCTGAGACAGCACCGTCTCAGGACTTGAGACAGTACCGCTACAAAGCTGTCTCAAGACCTCGATGCCCGTCTCAGTCCAGAGTGTTGAGTTATCCTCAGACTTAAGCCAGTGGATGCCCTCTTGAAGCAAATCTGGCTTACGACTTTTCCAAGTCCTCAAGGTTGACGGCTGAATGCCAAGTAACTCGGATACCTGTTGGTTGGTAAAAACGTCACTCATCGCCGCCCCTCCCGATAACCGTCAAGCCGTCCGCGTGTTTCCACCAGTTCGGTCTGTAGTTGAGCAATTTGCTCTTTCTGGGATTTAATTAGATCTCGATCGCTCTCCGATGTCCCTGTCACTCGACCTGCCCAAATGCCAAGAGCGAATAGGGCTAATGCCAGCACGATGACAACCATGCCAGCACCGTCTGTCTGTTGCCTGGATTCCTCAGTCATGGATCAAGACCCCCAAACAACGATTCAGAATTCGCAGTGCCCGTTCGTCCCCGGTGAGTAACTGTTTGGCTGCTTCCACTTTCCCCGCTGCCACGAGGGCTGCTACTCGGAAAGCAGTATCCAGCGGGACACCATTCCCAGCGAGTTGCCCATCAACAAACCCGACTTCATCTCGGTTCATGGCATCACCTCCGCATCTGCGGATATCCGCAGATATAATCCCCGTAATACAGCCACTACGTCACGCCGTCCAGCACCTCGATATGGGCTAGGTGGGGGTAGGGGTGATGTGAGGACGATCGCTAGCAGAATCACATACATATATAGGTATGCCTCCATACGAGGTGTGTTTTAGCCAGGGAGAGATTGAGAGTCGTGCCCCTGGCTTTTTGAATTCTTATTCTAATTTAGCACAAGTATTAGTACCGGACAAGTCCCGAGATGCTATGATTCATATACGGTACATTTGAGGAGAAAGCACCGCACTATGACATTGATGATGCCAACGAAGCTACCGCGAATCATGATTTACCTTGAGCCAGAGTTGAAGGAGGCAGCAGAACGCATAGCAAAGAAAGAGCGTCGGTCTGTCTCATCCCTTTTTGTTCGTCTGCTTGAGGAGGCGATCCGCGATGATGAGAAAAAAGAGAAGTCAGCAAACTAGAGATAAACCGTTTACATGCATTTATCATGTAAATTTTGCATTTATCGTTTTGTAGATCTAGGAGTATTGCTGATGGCAGCACCAGGTAAGCTGGAAATCACGATTAAGATCAATGAAATGCCCAAAGTTAGGAATGTGGACAACGGCTGGAAGGAATTTTACCTGAGCTGTGATGGGCAGATTGTTACTGTGAAGGTTAAGCCCAAGGTATATAAAAAACTTGAGGATGCCCAAGCTAATTATCCGATGTGGGTAGCGGCGATTTCTGGAAAACTAGGGGCACGTACCAAGGATGGATTTATTTTGGACTCACCTGCGATCCAGGTGTTTGAGCGTAAGCCGAAGGAGCCTAAGCCAGAACAGGAGATATTAGCAGGATAAGACACTTGTATATCGCTTTGTCTGGTACTGTATGATGCTTTGTCGGATGGTGTAGATCAACTTGTCGGTTACTGTATGGTACTTGTAGATCAACTTGTCTGGTACTGTATGATGCTTTGTCTGATGATGTAGATCAACTTGTCGGGTACTGTATGGTACTTGTAGATCAACTTGTCGGGTACTGTATTGTACTTTGTAGATTCTGTATAGTAACCATACAGAAATAAGTTCTAGTGCTATTGTGCTATGTAACGTTCATGGACTCAGAAAATATTTTGTCGAGCGCTGTTGACAGAATAAAATAGGCTATATTGGTAGGAGAAATTCTGAAAAACATATGCATTCACCACCCCCAACAATCACGAACATGCTCACTCTCTGGCTATCGCCAGAAGAAATATCCTCGCTTAAAAAGATTTCTATATCGCAGGATCTCCCACGTACCAAGATCCTGCTCACAGCTTTTCGCTTTTATCTCAATCATCAATCTCAATTGGAGAAGCCAGCAGCCGCTTAGTTCCCAACGCGCTAGCTACTGGCTTCTGCCCTAATCTAATTCCCGCGACTAAGTTCTGCCCTGGGTAAACAGGGCAGATAAGCGACAAAGATTTACCCAACCAAAAAACAAGGGGTGGATATTTTTATGTTACCGCAATTCGTTGTTAGCCACAACCCAGTTCCCGAAAACCTTGATTTTCCGTACTTTCAGGAATCCACGTCCACCCCGCAGCTGCAATTCCAAGACAAGGCACGAACTCTGCTAGCTCTGCTAGTCCATCGACTAGCTCAAACAACCCCAGACTATTCACTCTAGCATACTAGGGAGTAATTTAATGTATTCTACCACTAATCAATTTCCATTCGATAAGTCTCAAGCTGCCCTACAGCTACAGCTATTGGGCTACGAGCAAGGATTGGACAAGATTTATCTTCGGTTCATTGATCCTAAAAAAATAGAGCTACCTCATAAGGAACCACCTCATTTAAAGCTGCCAACTGACGAGATCGAGACGCGCCAAAGTAAGGGGTACGATATTTATTTCGTCGTCAACGGGCAAGGGCAGAATAAAGCCTCCGTAAAATTTGGACGGGCGATATTCTACGAGCATGATGATCTACCTAAGGATCTACAGCGTGACTTATGGAAAAAATTGGGACTGCCTGAACCAAGCTTTCAACTGGATACCGGAGGTAAGTCCATATGGAGCCTATGGACATTTGACACACCCATCCCCAAAGAGCAATGGGAACCGCTACAGTCTGACCTACTTGAATACTCAGATGCTGATCGCACGATCAAAGATGCCAGTCGAGTTATGAGGCTAGCTGGATCGTGGTACATGAAAGGTGAGAACCCAGGGACAACCCAAGCAACCATCATCAGTAATAGCGGCAAGCGATACACCTATGACGAGCTACGTGCAGCTATCCCAGTACATCAGCCTGAAACAAATCAGTCACCGCAAGTCAACCGCCAGCCATCAATCTCTGATGAGGTTCCATTATACCAATGTTTGACCAAAGATGACAGGAAATTAATTGACGATGGTGCAACGAGTAATCGGAATGTTTCGGGAGCCAAACTAGCTCGGAATCTAATTGGTACAGCAGTACGACTCGACTATCTAGGTATTCGGTACTCTGAAACGCCCTACCAACTATTTATAGACTACTGCCAGCGATGCACACCTGGCGGCGGGTGGGATGAGCGGGAATGGGAAGGTATTTGGAAGTCAGCACAAAAAAGTAACCCCACACCATCAATGACAGATGATGCGCTCGCCAACTGTGCTAAGGCATGGATACGGAATCAGAGTCGGCAGCAAATAATGGTAAATCAATTGGATACATTACAATATAATAGCAATTCAAATGTTATTGAGCATCCCACAGCTTCGCGGGCGGTACTGACCGACTCAGAAATAGAGGAAAGGATTGACCAACTGATTAATGATGGGCTGACCGCAGCAAAACTACAATTAGCTATAGCGACACTTGCCCGTACTGCCAACCGCTCGGAGCGCACAATATGGGAAGCCTACAACTTGCGCTTGGCAGATATTGAGCAGGTAGAGGCAAGACAAGAAACAGCAGCAGAATTAGAGAAGCTGACCAGTGCTAATAACTTCTCTATTAATATACATGAAATTTTACCTCCCCAGCTATCCATCCCCATTAATCAGTTGGCGACATGGCTGAATCTCAAACCAGAAGCCTACCTAACCACCCTACTTACAACTGCCAGCAGTCTCAACAAAGTTGGCACTCAGTTGGAAGTTTCTTCAGCAACCGATTGGTTGGAGCCACCCCAACTTTATTCTGGCATCGTCGCTGTCAGTAGCCAGAAGAAATCACCAATCTTGAAGGCGATCGCAAGCAAACCTTTTAGAAATTTGCAGTTGGAAATTAACGAAAACTTTGGCGCTGTAGTCTCTGAATACGAAGAACGGATAGCGAAGTGGGATGAGTTAAAGGGTGAAGAACGGGCAGCAGAATTCCCAGATGGTAAGCCAGATAAACCAAAACTACGGCGACTCAGTTTCACCCAAGGGACTACCGAGGGTTTATTTCGGCAGCTTCAGAGTCACAAAGATAAAGGAATCCAATGGATCTGCGATGAGCTAGCTGGTTTATTCAAAGGTGCTAATCAATACAAAGGTGGAAAGGGCGATGATATCGAAACCATTCTATCTATGTATGATGGCACTCCATTCAGTATACTCCGCGCCGACGAATCAAAAAACGTGGATTTAGATGGCTGTATCTTGTCTATCATCGGCACGATTCAACCAACTGTTCTACAGCGGCTAATGAAAGACGACGTAGATGGAAATGGGCAATGGGCACGATTCTGTTGGGTTCAACAACCACTTGCAATGTCGAATCTGCCAGAATCAGGAAAAATTCAACTAACCCCACTGCTAACTGACCTTTATAAAAAACTCGATGCCCTACCACCGACAACTTACCGACTATCTACCGAAGCTTGGAAATTATTCCACAAAGAATATAAGCAGCTTGAACTGAAGCGGATTGAATCAGCCTATAAGTCCACTGGATTATCCAGTTGCTACGGAAAGGCAGAAGGACGGCTAGCACGATTGGCGTTAAACCTGCATCTCATCCATTCGGTTATAGCTGGCAATACTCCGGATGAAGTTGTACCAGAGGGGACAGTGCGAAAGGCTATAGCACTGAACCGCTTTTACCTGGCGCAGGTAATCAGCCTGTACTCTGAATTTCACGCACAAGACTCATTAGCCCCACATCTGCTGAAGGTGATGCAGATGGCAGAGAAAAAAGAGCGCTTGAAAGTTCGGGATGTTCAGCAGTTATTTAATGGCAAGAGCCGACCAAAAGCTGAAGAAGTCCGAGTGTGGTTTCATGAACTGACGGCGATTGGGCGCGGACGACTCGAAAATTTGGGTCGGGCAATCGAGTTTGTGAAAAAAGCAGAGTTTGTGGACAAAGTGGAAAGCCAGTCCACAAAAAAGTCCACAAGTGAAACCATTGATATACAAGGCGTTAAACCAGTTTGTGGACAAAGTGGACTTTGTGGACTGAAAAAGGATTTCAATGATTTTGATGAAACTACACTACCTATTGATGTAGTAGTGGTTGATGTGGTTAATGAGGTAAATGAGAACTCCACTTTTGATAAAGTCCAAATAAGTCCACTTTGTCCACAAGTTCCACAAAGTCTGGAAACCCCAGAGCCAGTAAGCGATGCAGCCATGACACCTTTGTCCACAAACTTGTCCACAAGTTCCACAAAAAAGTCCACAAACTCTCAGGGGGAACTACTGGACGACAATGGTCGAACGGTAGGCGAGGCATTCAAAGCCCTTATTGATGGGGTAAAAGGTTCAACCAACTTTTTTGTGAAATCGGTTGAGTCGGTTGAGTCGGTAGAACCTAGCAACCAGGAAATTGAGGACATCGTCGGGTGGCTGAGGGAAGCAGTCGCAGCCAATTCCCCAGAGATGCTGGCAGCTATCCGCAGTATCCTACCAAAGCCAACAATGCTCAACCAGGCTGCAAAGCACCTGACCCCAGAACAGCATGCCATTATCAATGGATGGGTACTGGAGCAGAATGCTATAGGAAAAGCTTCAACACCAGATCTGATTGTTGAGGATGAGGTACTTGAGGTAGAGGGTTTTAAGCTTGGGTCACAAGTTGCCCACTCAGATCCCTACTCTACTGCATACGACTATCATGGCACCGTTGAAGGCTTTCGGCGTGGGGCTGAAATCCTAGTTCGTTGGGCTGAACGTAAGGGTAAACCTTGCTCACAAACTGAGTGGTATAAGCCAAGTGAGTTAAGATTGCAAGATTTATAATATATACCATTATCAGGCTACCAGCCGTTATAAAAGACTTCTTTGAAGGACGCGATCTGCGCTTCGCTCTTCTCGCTTCGCTATCGGATGAACCCTTATATCATCGGCTGTCCCGCCTTGGGGTGGTAGCCTATTTCGTCAGATATCCAGTCACAATTTTCCATCTTAATAGTAACATAAAATTCGGAAAATGTGGACACAATTATGGATTTGTATGCTAGTATTAAGATAGGAAATGCTGTCTGGATTTCTCGAAACTCGGTAATTTATTTATAAATTACGCGCCACTAAGCAGTAATCTAGCAGGTAGCAAAAGCATTCCCCGATCTCAAACAATGGCTTCACTAACTATTACTGTCCCTTATGGAACTGGCAAGAGCTTTGGTAAGAGACTGGAAATTTTAACACGGATTGCCACTATATAGTATCTTACAACAGCACTTGGCTGATTGTCAAGTAGAATCTACAAATTTGTCACAATTCGCTTCTGCCGATTCTGTA
>CASBRB010000349.1 GCA_949127975.1 Oscillatoriales cyanobacterium PMM_0019
AGAAACTGCACCTCTTTCTATCTACCCCGAAAGGGGGACGGCTAATAAATTAGCCGGTCGCGTTTCCTCCACCACTTAAAAGATGGTGGTTTCCACGCTCCCGTGAGGCTTTTAGATGAGGTCAAAAAAAGATGTAGTGATAGTCTGACAACTGGTAGTTACGACGGGGGCATAGTGGATGAACAACGGCAAAGTAAGAATTTACGACTTATCAAAGGAATTGAATTTGGACAACAAGGATATTCTTGCAATTTGTGATGGACTAAATATTGCTGTCAAAAGTCACAGCAGCACAATTTCAGAATCAGAGGCAGAGCGCATTCGCGCCGCCGCTGAAAAATATTCACCCCGCCCTGTCAATAATAGACGGGGTAATGCTCCCATAGGAGTAGATCGCCGAACTGGTGCGCCCTCAGCTCAAGCTCACGGCCGTCCCAGCGTGGAAAACAAACAGCAAATATTACAGATTAAGCATAAATCTGGTTACGGTGCTAGCTCCCAACAGTCAGGGACCAACGTTGCTATTCCCCCTCAAATGTCTACAAAACAGCCAACAGTTTCACCCATGAAGCCGATAATCCTCAAACGACCTGAGCTCCCATCTACAGAAGATGCGCTCTTGGAGGCAGCTTCCGAATTGAAATTGTCACAGGAGCAACCCATAGAAATTGCTGAGGAATTAGCTCCTGTAGCAACACCTCCTGTAACAATACCTCCGGCAAAATCACATCCGGCAGCAAGAACGCCAGCACATGTAGAAAAGAAACCCCAGCTCGCTGGACCTCCGCTCAGACCAAATGGACAGCCGCAAGATCCAGATAAGGTGCGACCAGTCCTGAAAAAAACCAAAGTAGAGCCATCTTCCGAGGTCGGAAATAAAACCCCTACTGCGGCAAAAGCTGAGAGGAAACCAGCGCCTAAACCAGAAACATCACCAAGTCAAGACTCTAAAGATCTGCCAAAACTCCAGCGACCCGAAAAAAGGGTTCGGATACCAGGTCCAGCCGGAAGACCGGAAATGCCTGGCAAAAGAGAAGGGGGGCGGATACCAGCAGCAGCCGATTTGGCAGGTGCGGGTAAGGGGCAAGATGAGGATTCCTCAATAGAAAAGTTGGAACTACAGCTAAAGCGACCAACTCCGCCCCGTCTAGTAAAACGTAAAGAATGGGAACAAGAAGAGGAAGAAGATAGCGAAAGTGCAGCCAAGGCAGGCAAAGTGGCAGGCAAAGCCAAGCGGCGCTCGCCACTGGTCCTGGATGACGAAGATGATGATTTGTCCGAACAGTTGCAGGAGCTAGAAGCACCAGTTGTAGTCAGTCTGTCTGTAGCTCGTCCGGCTAAGCAAAAGACACGCCCAGGACAGCCCGTACCAGCAAGTGCAATAGCGACACTGCCTAGTAGAGCTACTAAAAAGCCCAAGGGCGAAACGGCTGCGCAAAAGAGCGAAAACCGCGCTCGCAGTAAAGAACAAAAAGCCACAGTAGAAAAACCGACTTTAATCGTATTAACTGGCAGTCTGACCGTCAGAGAACTAGCTGCTGAACTAGCCGTAGCCGAAACTGAAATCATCAAGAAGCTGTTCTTCAAAGGCATGGCTGTCAGTATTACCCAAACCCTAGATGTTGCCACGGCGACAATGGTAGCCCAAGAGCTAGGCGTAGAAGTGGAAACCGGCACTGAACAAGCAGCCGCCACCAAGGTGACGGAGATGCTGGACGCCGCAGACATGGACAACCTACAGCGACGTCCGCCAGTGGTGACAATCATGGGGCACGTAGATCACGGCAAAACCACGCTGCTTGATGCCATCCGCTCTACTAAGGTGGCCCAAGGAGAAGCCGGTGGCATTACCCAGCACATCGGTGCCTACCACGTTGATGTCCCCCATGAAGGGCACCTCCAGCAGGTTGTATTCCTCGACACGCCTGGACACGAAGCCTTTACCGCAATGCGGGCACGGGGCGCACGGGTGACTGATATCGCTGTTCTGGTAGTGGCGGCTGATGATGGCGTTCGACCCCAGACAGTGGAAGCGATCAAACACGCTCAAGCCGCTGAAGTACCCATTGTCGTTGCCATCAACAAAATTGATAAACCCGACAGCCAGCCCGAACGTGTCAAGCAGGAATTAACTGAATACGGTCTGGTGCCAGAAGAGTGGGGTGGCCCAACGATTATGGTGGCAGTAAGCGCCCTCAAAGGGGAAAACCTCGATACACTGCTGGAAATGATCCTGCTGGTGGCGGAAGTAGAAGAACTCTCCGCTAACCCCAACCGCCCAGCGAAAGGTACCGTGATTGAAGCCCATCTTGATAAGGCTAAAGGACCTGTCGCTACCCTGCTGGTGCAAAATGGTACCCTGCGGGTAAGTGATAGCCTGGTTGCTGGTCATGTATTTGGCAAGGTGCGGGCTCTGGTGGACGATCGGGGAGCGCGGGTACACGCTGCAACTCCTTCGTTTGCGGTGGAAGTGTTGGGCTTGAGCGATGTCCCGGCTGCTGGTGATGAGTTCGAGGTTTACGAGAGCGAAAAACAAGCTCGGTCGATCGCCAACGATCGCAGCGAACATCAGCGGCAATCTCGCCTACATGAAATGATGGCGTCACGTCGCGTCACCCTGAATAGCCTCTCTGCTCAAGCTCAAGAAGGAGAGCTAAAAGAACTCAACTTGATTTTGAAGGCAGATGTCCAAGGCTCAGTAGAAGCAATTCTCGGGGCTCTCAAACAGTTGCCACAAAATGAAGTGCAAGTTCGAGTGTTGTTCGCCGCCCCAGGTGAAATAACCGAAACAGACGTAGACTTGGCTGCGGCTTCTGGTGCTGTGATTGTCGGTTTTAGCACCACCCTAGCTAGTGGAGCCCGTGGTGCTGCCGATGAAGCGGGAGTTGATGTACGCGAATACAATATCATCTACAAGCTTCTGGATGAAATTCAAGGCGCTATGGAAGGGCTGCTTGAACCAGAGCAGGTAGAAGAACCCCTTGGACAAGTAGAAGTCCGAGAAGTCTTCCCAGTTGGTCGTGGAGCCGTCGCCGGTTGCTATGTGCTGTCTGGTAAGGCGCTCCGTAATTGCCAAGTGCGAGTCCTTCGTGGTGGCAAGGGAATTTATCAAGGAGTTCTAGATTCCCTCAAGCGGATGAAGGATGACGTCAAAGAAGTTAACGCCGGATATGAGTGCGGTATCCGTATCGATAACTTCAATGATTGGGCTCAAGGCGACATCATCGAAACCTATCAGATGGTGAGCAAGCGCCGGACACTCTCACCCGTTTAAATTGTGGATTGTGGATTTGGGATTGTGGATTAAAGGGCTGGCTAATTACCTACCTTAAGGTTTAAAATCCCATCTTTCAATCCTCAATCCCTTTTTTTAAATCTAAAATCTTTAATCGTTATGCGCTCTTTTTGGTCAGAACCTTTTTTGTGGATTCATCTTGCCGGAATCGCTGCTCTGCCTATCTTGCTAGAAATATGTTGGCTGGGACTGGCAGTAGGCGATCCGGCTTTACCAGTTTGGTTGGAAGTGTTTTTGGTTGCTGGCGTCGGGATTGCACCAGTGCTATGGATGCAATTAACTCGCCCCTTTGATATTTTCAGCTTACTGGTAGTGGCAATGAAGCCAGAGCAGTTGACACCCGAACAGCGACGTATTCTCAGCTTGTTTAAAACGCCAGTAAACCGTTTGCTGGCTAGTGTGGTAGCTGTTTTCATGCTTTGGCTATTCTGGCAAATGTACCGAACGGCACCAGGAGTAGCAGTTGCTGCTCCCTGGCTACCCAGTTGGCGACTGCTTGGACTGTTGGCGGCATCTTTGGCGTTTCTTGCCAGCAATTTGTTTTTACAGATACCAATCAGCGTCCTGGGAATTCTGTTTAGCAGCGAGCAGGCGTTTGCTGCCCAGGAACCATTACCTGTAGAAAAAATAGCACAGCAATTTACCCTCCTAGGTTGGCGGGTGAATAAAATATTGCCAGCAATGGCAACAGAGCCAGATGCAGGGGAACGATGAACGATAAATCAAAATCCTCTCGTTCTCAATAGGTTAGCTATCATAGAAATAGATACAAAACAGATTGATAACAAAGCCCGTTTGTACAGATTCCTATTGCTGCTCTTAAGGTTTGTATGACTAAATCTCCTGTTTCAGCTTCTAGCCCAGTTGCTCAAGATTCCCAAATATGGGACAGCCTCAAAAAAGCGATCGCTGCCAGTTCTGGTTTTCAACGCTGGCAACTGGAACACTCCCTAAATGACCAAAGTCAAGACTTGAGCCTGGATTATTGGGTTCGTCGCTATCTCCGCGATACCCTCGAAACATTGGCTTACTGATTTTCCATCCGCAGTCGGATGGGTGTAATTACTCCCTTCGGACCAGAAGATTTTGTATTTTCTTCCCCGGTGCTCGAAGATTGCTGGCTTAACACATCAGGACTTACGCACTGCCTATATACAGCGGGTTCGTAGGGGCACCCACCCCAACCCAACCCGGGAGGGGATAGGGGTGGGTTGCCCCTATATATGCCAGTGTGCTACAGTACTGTACATAATCTTAGAGCGGCAAGGGAGTAGGACTAAGGTAAGATTGTAGGTTGGGTTGAGGAACGAAACCCAACTTTTTTTTGGGATATTTTCAGTCCGATTCAGAGGACTGCCAAGGATTTAAGTCCCTGGTTGTTCGTGATGGTGTAATGAGGACTAAAGTCCAGGGCAACCACGGGGGGATTGCCCCTACTACGAGCCTTTTATAATATCGCTACGATTGTATCATATTGAGTCTTTTTCAGTATATATCCTGAGGTAGATTATATTTAGCTTGTATACCTTGGAAGGTAGATTTAGGAAGACCAATTACCATGACAGATATCAAACGGATGAGACAACAGACTGCTAATTTTAATTCCTCGCCTCAGATGAGCGCGAGTTCTGCTCATAAAATCGTCAGTAGCTATTTCTACCGTGCATCGTTATTAAGCGCACTGTTGCTGTCGTCAGGTGGAGCCATGACACTGACAGCACGGGCAAATCCAGCGCCCTCAACAGTTACGACGGAAATGGCTCAAGGAGCCAAAGTTGTTTACGTCAATCCAGACAGCGGCACAGACAGCCCTGGCGCTGGTACTAATACCCAGCCACTACACACCATCACCAAAGCTCTACAGCAAGCTGAAGCTGGAACAGTAATTCAACTGGCTAAAGGCTCCTACACAGCTAAGACGGGTGAAGTCTTCCCACTTGTCGTCCCTCAGGGCGTAACTTTGCGTGGCGATGAATCCACAAAAGGCGATACAGTAGCAATTATTGGCGGGGGTGACTACACCAGCATCTTAGAAGCCACTCAGAACGTTACCATTGTGGCTCAACAAGACAGCGTGATTAGCGGACTGACCATCACTAACCCCAATACTCGCGGCACTGGTTTGTGGATCGAATCCATCAATGCTACAGTCAAAAATAACATCTTTACCAACAATAGGCGCGAAGGTATTTTCGTCACAGGTACAGCGACTCCCCTCATTCAAGACAACGTCTTTACCAAAAACAGTGGTAATGGCATTTCCGCGTCGCGGACGTCCAAGGGAGAAATTCGTAACAATTTGTTTCAGGATACTGGTTTTGCCATTGCTCTGGGTGAAACCGCGTCTCCTTTAATCACCGATAACCGCATTATCGAAAATGTTGATGGGATTGTGGTTGCCTTCTCAGCAACTCCAAGGCTGCGGCAGAATGTGATTAAAAATAACAAGCGTGATGGTGTGGTAGCAGTCAGTGGTGCTCTACCTGACTTGGGCACACAAGACAATCCTGGGAAGAATATTATCCGTTATAACGGGCGCTACGATCTCAATAACGCCACCCACAGCAACACCTTGGCAGCTTATGCTAACGACATAGAGCCAAAACACATTTTTGGCTCTGTAACCTTTGTGCCGACAACACTAGAAACCAGCTTTGCTGATATCCAAAGCCACTGGGCTCAAGCTTATATAGAAGCTTTGGCAGCGAAAAATATTATTTCTGGTGACTCAGATGGCACTTTCCGTCCAAGCGATCGCGTTACCCGTGCTGAGTTTGCTGCGATTATCAACAAAGCCTTTGCACCAGTGCCGGAACGACCTGGAGCCAATTTTGTTGATGTCCGCAGCGATTTATGGGCTTATAAGGCAATTCAAGCCGCTTATCAGGGCGGGTTCCTTTCAGGTTATCCTGGTCAAGTATTTCGACCTGATGACCATATTTCCAGAGTCGATGTTATAGTTTCCCTGGCTAGTGGCTTGAAATTGCTCTCTAACAACCAAAGCGTACTGTCGGTTTATTCTGATGCCAGCCAAATTCCTAACTACGGTGTTCGGGCAGTAGCCGGAGCCACTGAAAAACAGCTAGTGGTGAACTATCCGACGCTTGGCCAACTCAATCCTAACCGAGAAGCCACTAGAGCTGAAGTTGCGGCTTTTATCTACCAGGCACTCGTCAATTCCGGTCGCGCTGAGGCTATCCCCTCACAGTATCTGGTGAAGATTTCTCAGCTTGGTCAATGATTATTGTACATTTGATTACTTTGTACTACCATACTCCCGGACTCTTTAGGTGTCGCCCTACATCCACAGGATTTATCACGGTGGATGTAGGGCCGATCGGACTTTTCTAGATAAAATTAAGTTCTGAGCGTCTACACCTGTTGCCAGTTATGACACAGCTAAATCTTATAGAACTTGCCAAGCTTGGTAATCCCAAAGCGATCGCCACCCTGATGAACCGTCACCTGGAGCCCAAAGGGGTAACAGTCAAAGTCAGCATCAGCAACGACTGCCTAATGGTGATTGCAGAGTCCACACATTTACCAGATCAATCATTCCTCGTTTATTTTGTTCGCAAGGGAATGACTGCTTTGCAGGCTCAAGCAATTAAACGTGTAATTGTATGGGGACAAACTTCTGGAAAAACTACTCCAGAATGGAAAGAGGCGTTTGAATTGGATAATGACGTTTCCTTCCCAAAAGTCGAACCATCCCCATCTGCCAATGAGCAAAATATACCTGACCAAAAAACAGCAAAAAATCAAGTATTACCAAAATTTAATTTATTACATCAAGCTTTAAATATTATTTACAAACTGACACCTCCCCTAACGTTATTTTTAGGTGGTCTATTTATATTAATCATGGCTTTTTATGCAGCTAGTGAAATTTTATTAGTCAAACAAAACTCGCAAATAGCAAGTTCTTCAGAGGCTGGAAAGTCTATCAATACGGAATTAGCAGTCGTTAAACCAGAAAATTTTATAGAAATTTACTTAAGCTCAATTATTAATCAAGAGAAGAATAGTTCTGCTTATTGGTGCTCAGATTCTAAAAATTATGTCAGACCTTTTGGCTACCCTAAAAATTGGAAAATAATAAAGGTGACTAAATATGGTTTTGCTAGCATTGACGCTTGGGTAAAGCTATATTACAGCAAAAAAGAAGATTCAAGGATCAGAGACTGGGACATATATATAAAGAAAGAATCCGCTCCCGACTGGGCGAATAAATTACCTGGAGGGTGGTGCATAGCATCAATCTATGAAAAAAATGACTAACCAAAGGCAGATGATGCCTCTACATATAGCGGTTTGTAGGGGCAACCCCCCTGTGGTTGCCCCTATATATGCTGAAGCCGTTTTTAGTGGTGAGAATTCCTCTATTATTAGTTAGTAGTACTTGGTTAATTCGGAATAAAAAAATGCTTGACTTTCTCAATCCTCTGTTAGGGCGTCATCCAGAACGCATCAAAGCCAACGTCGAAATCTACACCTGGCAAACTTGCCCTTTCTGCGTGCGGGCGAAGATGTTACTTTGGCGGAAGGGCGTCAACTATACAGAGTATAAAATTGACGGAGATGAAGCAGCCAGAAATAAAATGGCTGAACGCGCCAATGGACTGCGCACAGTGCCGCAGATTTTTATTAACAATCAGCACATAGGTGGATGCGACGATATTCATAGATTAGATAGTGATGGACAGCTAGACACGTTTTTAGCTCAGCCAGTAGCATCCTGAGTCCCTATGCTCGATGTTTCAACAGCAACAATTAATCACCCCGCATATTTGGTACATCGGCAATGGATGAAAAGTGTACTAGCACTGGCTCAAGCTGCTGGTGATGCTGGTGAAGTACCTGTGGGAGCCGTTGTGGTTGACAACTCCGGCAAGGTAATCGCAGAGGTATCAAATCGCAAAGAACGCGATCGAGACCCCACTGCCCACGCGGAAATCCTCGCCCTCAGAGCAGCAGGAAAAACACTGCAAAACTGGCATCTCAACCAATGTACACTCTACGTTAACCTAGAGCCTTGCCCCATGTGCGCGGGTGCGATAGTTCAAGCGCGGCTGGGGCTTCTCGTTTATGGCGTAGACGATCCCAAAACAGGTGCTATCCGGACTGTTGCCAATATTCCCGATAGTGCTTGCTCTAATCACCGCCTATCCGTATTAGGCGGTATTTTAGAATCTGCCTGTCGCCAACAACTGCAAGCTTGGTTTGCCCAGCGACGACAATAAAACACTTTGATCTAACCTCAAGCCAACCTACAACTAAATCCAAGGTTTTTATGTAGGGGCAATCTCCCTGTGGTTGCCCTGTTGGGTTTCGTTCCTCAACCCAACCTACAACCAAACCCAAGGTTTTTATGTAGGGGCAATCTCCCTATGGTTGCCCTGTTGGGTTTCGTTCCTCAACCCAACCTACAACCAAACCCAATGATTCCCGGATATCTGATATGTTCGACGGTTATTTCTGGCGATCGCACCACGTTTAAAAAAGCCAAATTTGGTAAGTCGTTGACCTATTACAGTGACAATAATTTAAGTGTCCACTAGGGAGAATAAAATTACTCCTTCATCACTTATCTTAGTGTTAAGAACGCACCAGAGCTGCTTAATATATTGTAGTTACCTGCCACGACCATGATCCAATTACACTCTTCCAATGGCTCACGCTTCCAAATCCAGGAACCATCTCTGCCAGAAGTAACCCACTCAGCGACACCCACACCACCTACGCCTTCAATTAGCTCTCGCGTTTCGCCTTGGCTAGCTTCCTTAGTTTATCCCTTGGGTTACCACATTGTCCTGCCTTTCTACTTTGGCGAAATAAAAGTAACTGGACAAGAGCATTTGCCGTCTGAGGGGCCTGTAATCCTGGCTCCCACCCATCGCTCTCGCTGGGATGCCTTAATCGTGCCTTACGCCGCTGGGTTTTATGCTACAGGTCGTCATCTGCGTTTTATGGTATCAACTAATGAAATTAAAGGGCTGCAAGGCTGGTTAATTCAGCGTTTGGGAGGTTTTCCCGTTGATACCGATCGCCCGGGAATTGGCAGTTTTCGTCATGGCGTTGAACTTCTGCTTGAGGGTGAAATGTTGGTAATTTTCCCCGAAGGTAATATCTTCCGCGATCGACTCGTTCACCCACTGAAGCGCGGGTTAGCTCACATCGCCCTGGAAGTAGAATCTACCCAACCAGGACTGGGGATCAAAATTGTGCCAATTAGTATTAAATATAGCCAAGCTGTACCAAGTTGGGGCTGTGATGTCAAAGTTGATATCGCTCCTGCCGTGTCGGTAGCTTCTTATGGTGGCAAATCAATCAAACGAAGCGCCAAACAGCTAACTGCTGATTTAGAAGTTGTGCTAAAAGAAGTTAATCAAGACAAGACCTGCCCCCAAGCTTAAGTCGATAAGGATATCCTGTCTAGCAGTGATGGAGGTGGATTCACAAAACCTGTCGTTTTACCACATAAGCAGCTTTTCGCTGATTAAACTGAATGCGACGGGAACTTGGTCACAAAATCTTGAGTCTTATCAGACAAGAGGATGAAACTTTAATTGCTCAAATAATTCCACCCATTGAGGTCGAGCAATGTTAAGATACCCAAAGTTTAGATTTGTTTTGTTTCTGCCCACCTACTTATTAGTGCCTGTATGGTAGCTTCTGGAACTATTCGTCGCTTCAGCTTGACCTGTCTTGTTGCCTTACCATTGACGGTAACATTAGCTCTGTTTTTGTCGGCACATGCCGCCGAACAACCCAAACCAGTGCTACCAGCGGAACCCAGTCAGACACAGCCCGACGTGACAGACCCCAACAATGTGCGTCCGATAACTCAGAATGATAGCGTTCTCAGCATCCAAGCGGGGCAGCGTTTGATGTCTGACGCAATTAATGCGGTGAATTCTCAAAACTATCCACTGGCTGTAAAAAAACTACAGGATGCCCGCTTGGTTTTCAACCAGTTGTCTAATTTTTATCAGCAGCTAGCCTCTAGTTTTGCTGGAATCGACAACCGGGTTGCCGAAAGTCAACGGCGCAAAGCCCTAGAAACTGCTGAATTGCGGGATCAAGCCACTTATCAGTTAGCGCTCGTACACCGGGCACAAAACCAGCCTGAGTTGGCTGTACCTTTATTGATTCAAATTGTCCGTAGCCAAAATCCCACCCGTGAATTGGGTAAGAAAGCCTACCAGCAGTTAGTGGAGCTAGGATTTATTGACTCCCCGAATCCCGCCAATGCAGCCGGAAGTCAGTCTAACTCTTCATCGCCTCCTAAATAGCAGACTAATATTTTTCTCAGACTGTCGCATTTTAAATTCTATGTCTCTAGACATAAATAGTTGCGTTCTTGGTTAGAGTACAATAAACGAAGTAGGGCGGGAGGGGACGCTAAATGAGTGCGAGCGTGTCGTGTTTCATCCCCCAGTTAAAACATGGGGGCTTCCACACTCCCGGAGATCTTTAGGTGAGAAAAGTGTCAATAGATGGTTACTCCGGAACAAGTTAAGGCGATGATCCAAACCGAATTGCCAGATGCCCTAGTGCAGATTCAGGATTTGACTGGCGGCGGCGATCATTATCAGGCAATTGTGGTTTCCTCTAAGTTTGAAGGCAAGACACTGGTGCAACAGCACCAGCTAGTATATAAGGCAGTGCGACAAGCAATGGCTACAGAAGCGATTCACGCTCTAACGCTAAAAACTTATACCCCGCAAGCTTGGAAGACTTCTAGTCAGGTTGTTTAAGCAAGACCTCTCCCATTGCCTAAATAAATTCAAAATTGTCAAATTGCTGAAATTAGGCGCGTAGTTCCATCGCGTCGTATTTCCTCAACGACCATTAGGTACGCAGTTTCCTTAACGAACGGAGTTTTCAGATGACGCCAGAACTCAAAGAGCGGATTGACAAGTTAGTAAACGAAAACAAAATTGTGGTTTTCATGAAGGGCAACAAGCTGATGCCCCAATGTGGTTTTTCTAACAATGTGGTTCAGATTCTGAATACACTGGGTGTCCCTTACCATACGGTTGACATTCTGGAAGACTACGACATCCGTCAGAGCATAAAGGAATATTCCAACTGGCCAACAATTCCTCAAGTTTACATTGACGGTCAATTTATTGGTGGCTCAGATGTGATGATTGAGCTGTACCAAAAGGGCGAATTACAGCAAATGGTGGAAGTCGCCTTGGCTTCCTGAAACTTGTTTATTTAATTGAAAATACCCCGGTCTATTTTTTAAATTGAAAAGATCGCGGTTTTTTTTTTCTAACGAATGTTGCTTAATCTAACTTTTTCAATTCAGGACTGTAGCACGCACACCGCAGTGTGGATGGTGGGTCACGCGAAAAGAGCTAACCCACCCTACGACGAATAGGTTCTATGGGTAAGTCCTGTTAATAATAGTCAGTTTGGATTTGGGGTTGCACCATTTCAAAGTTAGACCGATCGTACAAGTAGCGCGTTGTTTCTTCCTCTAGTCTATTAATCTGATAGGGTTCAATGGCATTCGTGTGCCGCAAGGCAGCTAGATACCCATCTAAATATAGCCGCAAGTCATCAAAGCGATAACCCCGGTTCCACATTTCGACGAGGGCGTCGGTAAGCCTTTGGTAGGAGCGGATAGTTTGAGTGTCCTGAAGCATGGTTCCCTCTCTAAATATGAATATGCTAAAATGTGAGGCTTCTTGGGGCATCGCATAGCTTTAGGTTATAGACGCCCCTAGCATTAATGGTGTTTCTACTGAGCGTAGGTGGGTTGGGGCGAGTCGCTTCCATGAGAACTCTAGTTTAACAAACTTTAGGAAATCCCGAAGCAGTGGACAGGCTGAGGTGTCCAAGTCTTCAGCACAATCGGCAAGTGCGTCATCCCTCAATCGCCATCTAGTAGTTCACATTTAACCTACTTTCATCATAACCAATCCACCAGGCAGCATCATGTATCAGTGGAACTATTCTTAGCCTGTTTTCTACATCTGAGAGAAGTAATCGAGGGAAATGGGGTTTCTGGGCAGCCAAGAGGAATAGGTTTAATGCAAGCCAAGCTAATTATCAATCTGATTGTTGAATTAAGGACTCTCAGTAGCAGTTGTTACAAAATCCTGACATTAGCTTTGTTAATCTTGTCCTAGCGGCTTGAAAGAAGGTATAATATAGTGGCATCAATTGGTGTTCAAATTGTTGAGGGTAACCCTCACCTGCGATCGCTCCTAGGCTGGCACTTACAGCAAGCAGGCTATTGGGTTTATCAATCCGCGACGCTTCATCAAGCTAGAGAGACGTTTTACAGCCGCCAACCTGCTCTCGTTATCCTGGACTCTGATTTGCCAGATGGAGATGGGGTAGAGTTTTGTCACTGGCTACAGCTACAGCAGCAGTCGCTAATTTTTATGCTGTCTGCCCGCGACACTGAAACAGATATCGTCGCCGGATTGAAAGCTGGCTCCGACGATTACCTGACTAAGCCCTTTGGGATGCAAGAGTTTCTAGCGAGAGTTGAGGCGTTGCTCAGACGTTTCCGCATCAATGTCGCACCCGCATTTTGGGAATATGGGGTACTGAAAATAGACTTGGTGCAGCGTCGTGTCCAATTCAGAGGAGAGCTGATTGATTTGACTCCTCAGGAATTTAGTCTCATCTATGTCCTAGCCCAAGCTGGAGGAAACCCGCTGAGTCGTTCTGAACTGCTACGTCGCGCTTGGCCGGATGCCATTGATAACCCCCGCACCATTGATACTCACGTTTTATCTTTGCGTAAAAAATTTGAAGCTGCTAATGGGCAAACCAGCCTGATTCAAACCATACGCAGTGTAGGTTATCGGCTGAACACATCTCTTCTAGATGAGGTGATACCATCGCTACCAATGGCAAATCAGAAAAACGATCGTAAGCATTTGACATCTCCCCACGTTTAAAAACGGGGGATTCTAAGCTACTCGCTTACGATAAGATCTACTCAGGTCACTGAACAGATCGTATCGTTGTGGGAGTGTCAAGCTCCCGCTACCCACCTTGGTTAGAGTTACCCCTAACTGTGTGGCTACTTTTCTTAGTATGTTAGCTGCTCCATTACAGTCAGCATTGATTAATAACCCTTTGGCTGTTCTGTATAAACCACGCTTCACTCTTTCACCTGATGGTTTCCACTTGTCGGGTTTCTCACCGTATAAGGGCAGAAAATCATCATCAAGAAACGAAGCTTTAGAGGTATATGATTCCTCTGTCACTGTCAGAATAATACCATATTCAGAGCATAGTTGTTTTAACCTCTCAATCAGTCTACCTGTCGGAATAGGTACAAAGTTCTGGTTATTTTGCCGTGACATTTCAGAACCAATTTTTTGTCCCTCATTCCAGCCAATTACCAAATTCCCAATCCCATCACTTAGGCAACGATTAACAATAAATCTAGCAGCCTTATTGATGGCATCTCTCATCTGGTTGTTACGCTTACGTTGAATCCTGTCTAGATTAGCATCCCAATATTTATCATTTCCTTGCTTATACTTGGCAACTAACCGAGAGTAACCTTGGTTCATTGATTTTAGCTTACGTCCATCAATGATTAGACTTAACCCTTGAGTAGATACCCCTGTCAACCAGTTAGTTCCACCATGATCGAACCCCCAGGCTTGAGAATAATCTAAGTTAGGGTTATGTTCTACAGGTTCCTTGCCATCATCAATCACCCAATCTATCCAGAACTCCCCAAGACAAGGACGTACAGTAACTTCACGTACCCAATAGTC
>CASBRB010000350.1 GCA_949127975.1 Oscillatoriales cyanobacterium PMM_0019
ACATTTGATGGAATATTTCTGCCCAATGACAACAACCCATCAGACCTGATTTATTTTGTGGAAGTCCAATTTCAAAGAGATAAAGAATTTTACTGGCGATTTATCACCGAAATCATCCTGTACTTAAATCAGTATAAACACGAGCGTCCGTGGCAAGCAGTAGTTTTGTGGGCAAAAAAAAGTTTTGACCATGACTTACCCCTAGCCTATCAAATCTTCAAACCCAACTTAAAAACCATATACCTAGACCAACTTCCCCAAACCTCATCCTCCCTGGGCTTAGGGATTCTCCAGCTAATCACTAGCAGTGCCGCCAAGGCTCCCCAACAAACACAAACCCTCAT
The DNA here is from genome assembly GCA_949127975.1 of Oscillatoriales cyanobacterium PMM_0019. Taxonomy (GTDB): domain Bacteria; phylum Cyanobacteriota; class Cyanobacteriia; order Cyanobacteriales; family CASBRB01; genus CASBRB01. The sequence goes on from CASBRB010000350.1 coordinate 345, forward strand.
CACCCAAGCTCGCCAGCAAATCTCCGATGCCAGTATCCAGCAGAATATTATAGAATTGATTGAAAAGGTGATCGTTTACAAGTTCCCTGAAAAAAGTAGTCAGGAGTTAGAGCAAATGTTTAACTTAACTGAATGGAAACAAACCAAGTTCTATCAAGAAGCCAAAGCAGAAGGCAAGTTGGAAGGTGAGTTGGAAGGTGAGTTGAAAGGCGAGTTGAAAGGCGAGTTGAAAGGCGAGTTGAAAGGTGAGTTGAAAGGCAAATTGAAAACAGTCCCCCTCTTATTAAGGTTGGGATTAACAGTAGAACAAATTGCCCAAGAATTAGGACTAGAACTTGAGAAAGTTCAGCAAGTTATCTCCAGCGATCGCAATTAAGGCTCTTTCAGGCAAGGCTCTTTCGTACATAGTATGCTAATTTATTAGTCTCAACTGTCCAATCCCTAGCGCAAGCGAGGATTACCGCCCCAAGGCGGTATTGCAGACTGCTTCATAGACGCGGTCTACAATAATTCTCGAAGCTCTTGCTTCGAGAGCATTAGAAGATATTTTTCCAGGTAAATTAGCATACCTTTGTACGGAAGACCCGGTTTTAAGAAGGTGTTAAGGCACAGCGTACTAAAATAACATTACAATGACACCCACGAGCGATCGCTTCCGGGATATTTCCTTGTATCACCTGCTGCAACAATCCTTCTCTACTGGCACCCAAAACAACCACATCGCACAGCCCTGTCGTCGCCAAGTGAATCACCGACTCAGTAACCGAACTAGCGCGGATGGGTATAGCTGTCACAGGACAACTAAGACGCCGACTAAGTAAGTGGGCTGACTTGAAGAGTTCAGTTGTGTCTGTATTAAGGGCGGGGTTGAACACCTGACACAGATTGACTTTAGGGGAATTGCTGACAGAAACCAAAGCTGGTAGCAGTTGCAGAGCTTCTTGGGCATTGGGACCACCAGATGTGGGAACTAACCAATGTTCAAAATTGCTGCTGCCACTCAACTTCACCAATACCACCTCACAACCTACCTGCCGGATTACCGTATCTACGACACTGCCAAAAACCCTACCAGGGGTGGATGTAGTGCCTGTCCAACCCATGACAATCAAATCAATGTGCCGCTCATTAATGGTTTCTAAGATGGCATTGGTGAGATCGTGGGCAACTCGCACCTGAGTATGAATGGAAATATTCCAGTGGCGTCCCAGATTTTCTGCTTGGCGCAGTAACCGACGACTTTTGCTAGTATTTACAGCGACCTCAGTAGGAGATTGGTGGCGTGGCACTATAATTATCTGGAGACACTCTATCTCATAGTGGCGATCGCGAGCAATAGCCGCAGCCAATTGCAGCAATGTTTCAGACGTTTCGGGGTTTGCCAGGGGCACTAGCAACCGTCCTTGCCCTACTGCTGGTGAGCGAGTTTGATATACTACATAAGAAGGATCTGGTCTTGGTCCAATATTGCTGGTGCGACCGCTAAGTTTATCTGCTTCGACTCTAATCAAATCGCTGCGGGTAATAATTCCTACTAGCCTCCGCTCCTCTATAACTGGTAAGCGACTAAGTTGATAATGGTTGAGCATATACAGTACATCCGCCAAGGATGCTTGGGGACTAACCGTAACTGGCTTTGGTGTCATAATTTGAGCTAGCGTTGTCTCCCCAGGTAGTTTGCTTTGGCTAGCTTTAGCAAGGTCGGTTTGAGTAATAATGCCAACCAGCTTACCGTCGTCTACCACCGGGAAACCCCGATGATGAGAACTGGAGAACGCTTGTACGGCTTCAGTAAGAGTCATTGAAGCAGATAAAGTTTCCACTCTACGTTGCATCACATCTGTCGCCTGTAGCTGGGCTAAAACTCTGTCTGTGGCAGTTTCTTTGTCTAGGTGGATGCCTCTCAACTCTAGCAGGTGGTCATAAAGTGAGCCACTGAACAGCTTTTCTGCTATCAAATAGGAAGTAACCGAGCCAATCATCAGCGGTAACACCAGATTAAAATCTCTGGTGATTTCAAACACGATGATAATGCCTGTGATGGGCACCCTAGCGACAGCACTAAAAAATGTTCCCATCCCTGCTAGAGCATAAGTAGTCGGCAGACTCATTCCGAGCAATTTATATTCGCCTACACCAACTAGATAGCCTAGAGCCGCACCTAAAATTAGGGTGGGAGCAAATAATCCTCCTGGCGAACCAGAACCGTAGGCTACTACTGTGAGGAAAAAATAGCCCACAAAAGCTACAGCCGCAATTTCCCAGCCTGCATCACCAGTAATCAAAATCTCCCGTAACCCAGTACTGTCACGGAAAATTGGCAGTATAGTCATCACAATACCAGAAAATAACCCTGCCAATCCCACCCGTAAAGCTAAACTAAAAGGTAATAGGCGGCGGTTAAGTTTCAGGCTAGTAATAATAGATTTATTGAACAGTACACCTAAAAATGCAGCTAATACCCCCAGTAGCAAGTAAAAGGGAATTTCTTGGATGAAGAAGCTTGTCTTGGGGGTTGCTAACTCCAGGTTGACATCTAAACTTTGACCTCCCAACTGTCGAGAGACAACAGCACCAATGAATGATGCTAGAATAGCCGTACCTAGGGTAAGTCCTGATACATTTTGGAGTAGTTCTTCAACTACAAATAACACACCTGCGATCGGAGCGTTGAAAGCAGCAGCTAACCCAGCACCTGCACCAGCAGCGATTAACTGCCGACGGTGATCTGGTGAAGTCGGTATCCACCTACTGAGTTGAGATGCTAAGGATGCCCCAACCTGTACTGTTGGTCCCTCCCTACCTAATGCCAGCCCAGAACCCAGAGCAATAATTCCGGTAGCTAGCTTGATGAGAGCAACACGCAGATTGAGTGCCATAGGAAATCCCGCCAGCACTGCCTTAACCTGAGGAATCCCACTGCCATAGGTTTCAGGGGCAACCTGCTCTACTAACCAGCCAGTTAATAGTCCACCTGCTAATCCAAAAGCTGGTAGCACAAACCACTCACCTATGGACAATCCCCCTATGGTTGCCCATAGGTGAGTGGCATGTACTCGCCATCCCCCTAGCCAGCCTACCCCTGTTTTTAGACAAATTGCTGCTGTAGCAGCAACTAAGCCAATAATACAAGCTTCTAGGAAAGCCAGACGGCGTCCAGGTTGTAGCAGGTTACGCCAACGCTGAGGAAGAGGAAGAGGCAACATTCTTTCTAAATCTGCTGTTTAGTATCTTATCTTACTGACTTTAGGCTAGGGGTTTTGTCCGTTTGGGCGTTGGCTTAAAAGATATTGCCAGATTTTACGGATCTCTGCGCGATCGGCTTCAGCATTTATAGCAAACTGCACCATCACCTTAGCGAGTTGGTTGATACTCGATTGCATTACCTCCTGACCTTCTGCTAATCGGTCAACTTTTTGGGTTAGTTCGGACATTTGGTCACCGATAACCACTATTTCATCTAGCAGCAGATTGTGTCGGCGCTGCCAATTAGTATCGAGGGTGGCAATAGTTGCTCTAATTTCAGCTAGGCTCTGGTTGTGGTCGGGTTTATCGTTCATGGCGCATTTGACATTATGCTAATAATATGGTATAGAAATTTACCTAAAAAAGTCCGGTTAAAACACGAGGGCTGAGCCACTCCCGATATCGGCTCTCCAACACTTAGTGTGATAAATTGTATTATAGCAACCCAACAGGCGGTAAAGACATTCTCTCAATCTCACGCTCCTGTCACAGTAAGGGCTTTACTCCTGACTCGCAGACTCGCTGACTCCTGCTATAATCAATTTGCTCTGGGCTTGAACAGAGGGAAACTCAAGGCTTTCACACCTTTTTGTTGGGTTTCGTACCTCAACCCAACCTACAATGCTCAACCCAACCTACAACGCTTGGAAGGAAAACCCTTGTGAGCCCCCCAGTCCCCTATTGCCGTCCGGTTACGGATAAACCTTCTACTATTATGGATGGTGTATAACAAGCACCGTTCCAGTCAGCATCGCTGCCTAATGCTACTAGCTGTTTTAGGGCAGTGTAGACATTGCCGCTTACCATTGTATCTTTTACCCGGCCTAAAATATGCCCTTTCTGCACCCGATAGCCTAAGTCAACGTTGATGGAAAAGTCACCAGAAATACCTGCACCACCGCCTAGGATCTGATCGACTACAATTCCATCATCTAGCTTTTCCATCAAGTCTAGCAGCGAACCAGTTCCAGGTTGAATCACCAAATTCACTAAGCCAGGGGTGGGATAGCTGCCTAAGCCAGGGCGAAAAGCGTTGCCTGTGGTGCCACTGCCTAGCAGACGGCCAGTGGTTCGATCGCAATAGAATAGTTGTAGGACACCGTTTTGGATCAAGGTGAGCGGGCAGGTTGGAGTACCTTCATCGTCAAAGGGACAGCTAAAAGGACCATCACCTGGCTGCTGGCGAAGTGTTAAGGCTTTGGAAATTACTTGTTGACCCAAGCGATCGCTCCAGGGAGATGCTTTTTCCATCACTCGCTTACCATTGAGGGCGGCTTGCAACGTTTCCCAGAGCATATCTGCGGCTTTGGCGGTAAATAACACAGGTACTCGCCCAGTCGGAGGTGCTACGTTTTCTGATGCCCACTTGAGTCGTTGTACTATTTGGTGGACTATTTTTTCTGGTTCTAGTCGTCCTCGCTGGGTTTGTCCATCGGATACACTTAAAAAATCCTCTCCCCGCACCCATTCTGCTCCTAGGTAAGCACTAAGTGTGGTATCTGTGTAGCCGCAATCTAGTCCTTGAGAGTTAATTAAGTGGGTGGTTTCCCATTCGCATTCCCACTGGCTGGTACAAATAACTTCCGGGTAGGCTTGGCGTACTAAAGCGATCGCTTCTTTACCCATAGACACCAACTGCTCAACCGGAACTGATTCTCCCAAATCGGGATAAACCACCTTATTCCCAGGGTTGAGTTCTATGGTTTCAGGTTCGTTGAGTTGGGAAAGAGCGATCGCACGTTCTACTAATGCTTGAGGTTTTACAGGACCATAAGCTACCGCTAATCCCGGACGCCCTTCTCGCCACAGTCGCAAAGCCGTGCCTTCGCTTTGGGTGCTTTCCAGTTGCTTGAGTCGGTTAGCTTCAAAAAACACAGGGCGAGAAAGCGATCGCGATTGATAAACCTCTGCCGCTTCTGCTCCCGACTTGGCTGCCAGTTCCAACAACTGTTCTGCCATATCCTTGGTATCTTCGTGCCTTGGTGGTTCGCTCATCATATCAGTGGCAATTCCTGCAATAACCAAAATCCTGCAAAATCTTCCGCTTGGGGGCTTGACTGAATGGCTAAAAAATGAACTCCTTTAGCTTGCTGTTTGGCATTCTCAAACTCTGCTGATTCCTTCTGGGCAGTTGAGTCTAATTGCTTAGCCATAATCCAGCTATCACTACCGCCAGTTTCTAACAGCAATGTCGCCTGTGGAGCCGGGTAGAATTTTAGCAAAGCTGGTTCAATACCAGACATCCAGCCCGCCATAGGCACTGCTCTAGGCGAGAAAATTATCATCCCTGGAATCCGGTTTTCCGGAGTTAGCCCCACAATTGACAACGGAAAAGCTTCGCCAAAGCCAATTTCCCACTCGTGCATTTCCTCAAACGCCGAAGCCTCCAAACTGCCCATAGCCCACTTTTGCCCCATCAGGGCATCTGGTAAAGCTTGGGGTGGCGGAATTTCAGCCTGGACAGAAGGATGATTGCTGGGTTGATAATTGAGATGAGTGGGATAAACTGAAAGCATCCGCTCCTGTAGCCAATGATACAGGGCAAACGTGCGACGGCTGAGAACGGCTGATAAACCCAAATCCTGACAGGCTTTGGTAATCATGTTGTTCATCTGGCGACGGAAGAAGCGAATTTTTTGGGGAGTTTGCCCAGATTTTGCCATTGCCTCTGCCAAAGCATTACCCAACCACATTGAATTTACCTGGTTACTGGGACAATACTGCGAGTAACGAAACAAAGATTCAGGTGACTGGCGCGTATTTAAAGCACTCTCGCACACCAGAACTTCCCAAATTTTTTTCTTGTTCTCGTCTAAGATCGGACGAGAGTAGAAATCTAGATCCCAAATAATGCCCATGTCGCGCCGTTAAAATCTGACCACCTAATCCATAATACGAGTGTGATGTAACAATGATTCATATTGACGGATCAGTTGGCGAAGGTGGCGGGCAGGTAATTCGCACTTCCCTCAGCCTTGCTGCCATCACCGGACAATCTATATTAATAGAGAAGATTCGCGCCCAGCGCCCGAAGCCAGGGCTGGCGGCACAACACTTAACTGCCGTGCGAGCAACTGCTGCCATTTGTAGGGCAGAGGTGCGGGGGGATAGTTTGGGTTCGACGACTCTGGAGTTTATTCCCACCTGCTCCCCTCAAGCGGGAACATATACCTTTGATGTTTCGGATGTAGGGATTCCCTCAGCGGGTGCTTGTACCTTAGTTCTGCAAACAATTCTACTCCCCTTGGCATTAGCATCTGCGGATTCTCAGGTAATTATACGGGGCGGAACCCATGTTCCGTTTAGTCCCCCACTCACTTATATTGAGCAAGTTTATCTGCCGATTATCAGACAAATGGGGGTGCAAGCTGAGGTGCAGTTAAATGCCTGGGGTTGGTATCCTAAAGGTGGGGGAGAGGTGGAGTTGCGCGTCAGTGGCGGTAGCACTCTGAGTGGCATCAATCTTATGGAGCGTGGCGTGTTGCGGCAGGTGCGAGGTTTGGCGGTGGTGACGGAATTACCCTCGCACATTCCCCAACGGATGGCTAGTCGTGCGGAGAATTTGTTGCATAAGGCTAATTTAAAATCTTATATACAGCCGTTACGAGAGCGGGGTGTAGCACCAGGGGCGGGTATTTTTCTAACCGCTGAATATGAAAATATTTGTGCTGGGTTTAGTGCTTTGGGGCGTGTGGGGTTGCCAGCAGATAAAGTAGCCCAAAGCGCTTGTCAGGACTTATTGGATTTTTATCATACTGGTGCTACAGTAGATGTTCATTTGGGGGATCAGTTACTTTTGCCTGCTGCTTTGGCAATAAATTCCAGTCAGTATAGTGTGGCTGAAATTAGCACTCATTTAACTACTAATGCTTGGGTGATTGAGCAGTTTGGTGTAGCCCGGATAACAGTTGATAAATTTGGTAAGATGGTGGCGATCGAGCCAACAACGACCCCGACAGTCCCAAAGCAGTCCCCATGCCCCCCGGAAACGAACTCATCTATAAGATCAAAGGATAAATGGCTGATGATAGCTCACCCCCAACCCCAATTGATGACTCCCCAGAAGTACCTGGAATGGGAAGAACAACAACCCATTAAGTATGAATATATTAATGGGCAAGTCTTTGCCATGACAGGGGGAACCCTTCCCCATAACTCTATTGCCTTGAACCTGGCTTCTTCGCTTAAAAATCACCTGCGGGGTAAAAGATGTAAAGTCTTCATGGCAGATGCCAAAGTCGGAGTTTCACAAAATGGTCCCTTTCACTATCCCGATGTCATGGTCACTTGTGACAGTCGCGATCGAACTGCTCGCCAGGTTGTTTATCATCCTTGCCTAATTGTAGAAGTATTGTCTCCCGGCACAGAAGACATCGATCGTGGCAAAAAATTTAGGAATTATCGTCGAATTGATACGTTAAAGGAATATGTTATGATTGAAGCAGAAACAATGAATGTAGATTGTTACCGACTCAATGAAAAAGGAAAATGGGAACTTACTGCTTATTCCCTTGAAGAAACTGCTGCCAATGAGACAGACTTGGAAGTTCACTTAACCAGTGTTGATTTCCATTGTCCTATTTCTTTGCTGTACGAAGATGTTGTTTTTCCTGAAGACAATCCACAGGACTCTCTTCAAGGTTAAACAGGTGGCAGCCCGTTCTGGTAAAGAGCATCTCTCAGAGTAACCATGATTCAAACTATTCAAGCTAAGGATGTCATTCCATCACTTTTATTCATATTGGTCGCAGGTTTGTTAGATTTTATTCTATCATAAGGGTTGGGTTGTTGGGTTTCATACTACAAGAGCGGCGATCGCACTTACCTGAAACGCTGGTGGCAATGGGTGAGATGTGAGGTGGATAGAGTTTTGAGGGTGGGAGATCGCACTTCGATAAGGGTTGGGTCGTGCGTTACGCTGTCGCTAACGCACCCTACAAGATCAGCGATCACACTAAAAACGCGGGAATTCCTTCTACACGGATAAATTTAACCGAGGGTTAAAGCTTTGAATTTGCAGCAATTTTTCGTATAATTCCCTTTCCTGGGAACTGAGATTTTTAGGAAGGACTATCTGGATTTCCACTAACTGATCCCCGCGTCTGCCATCACCATTAGGAAATCCTTTCCCAGCTAGCCGCAGACGTTGACCTGATGTTACTCCTGGTGGTACATTCATTTTTACCAGCCCATCTAGGGTAGGCACTTCTACCGATTTGCCTAAAACTGCTTCCGGGGGCGTTACTGGTAGCTGGCAGTAAATATCCGATCCTTCTAGCCTAAAGAAAGGATGGTAATCTACAGTAATTTTTAAATACAGGTCGCCACCGCCAATTCCTAAATCTCTTAAGCGCACGCGCTGCCCAGTAACCATTCCTGGTGGCATATCAACTTCGAGCGATCGCCCATCTTGCAAACGAATTCGCTCTCGCCCTCCCTCATAAGCTTTTTCCAACGGCATATTTAGTTGGGCTTCTACATCACGACGACTGGGAGAAGAACCAACTGTATAAGAGGTTTTGGTGACTCCAGGACGGAAGGGATCGGATGAAGCAACTCGCCGGGGTTCCGGTGTAGGTGCTGCTGTTGCCACCTTGGTTTCACGACGACGCCCCAACAACTGATCTATAAAGGCGGGAAAGTCGGTGTAGTCGCTAAAATTAATCTCTTCAACAGGGGCTCTGCGACTGTTACTGGGGCGGGGGTTCCAGCCTTTAAAAATGTCCCGCCTGGGGGCGTTTTTAGTGTTAAACCCTTTCTGCTTCCAGAAGCGACTTGCTAGGTCGTACTGCGATCGCTTAGTTTCATCAGAGAGAACTTCGTAAGCTTCACTGATATCCTTGAACTTTTCCTCAGCTTCTTTGTCATTGGGATTAACATCGGGGTGATACTGCCGAGCGAGTCTGCGGTAAACCTTTTTAATCTCCTCGCCGGTAGCATCTCTGGCAACACCCAGAATCTGATAGTAGTCCCGAAAGTTTTGCATAATTCTAGAGTAACACTGACAGTTGAGAATTGACCGTTGAGAGTGAACTTTCAACAGTCAACAGTACCTGTAGCAACGCGAACCGCTCAGTATCGAGGGTAAAATTAGCCCTTAAATTTACCAGTCATCGTCCTCCTCATCCAAGTCATTCTCAGGGTTACTGGTGCGGGTAGGACGGGAGGGATAACGACCCTGCTCCGGACGATACCGAGGGGGATCGGCGCTTTTAGGGTAGCGGGTGCCTTCGGGAGTGCTTCGCCCAGAAATTGCGCCGGAGTTGCGCATTGGCGAATCGCTTTCTCCGGAAAAGGTACGACGAATCGAGCCAAAAAAGTCGTCCTCTTCATCGTTATATTGCAGTTTCACCTCACGGTTTAGTTCATAGACAGCATCCTGCAAACCTGCTACCGCTTGATCGATTCCCTTATCGTCCTCACGCTTAATGTAATCCCGCAATTCCTGCACTATAGCTTGAATGCGACGTCGCTGAGAACTGGCAAACTGCATGCCAAAATTCAGCGCCACTTCATTAAGTTGTCGTTCTGCTTTACCTGCCAACTCGTCAGCCCGGGTGCGCTTCTCCACTCGTTCCCGCCGTTGGCGATCTTGGCTTGCAAACTGCTCAGCATCCTTGAGCATCCGGTCAACTTCTGCCTCACTCAAAGTAGAAGCCCCTTGAATAGTGATGCTCTGTTCTCTGCCTGTAGTTCTATCTAAGGCAGTTACCTGTAAAATGCCGTTGGCATCGATATCGAAGGCTACTTGAACCTGGGGAGTTCCCTTCGGTGATGGTGGAATTCCAGTTAGTTTAAACCGCCCCAAAGATTTATTATCAGCAGCCATTTCCCGTTCGCCCTGGAGGACATGGATTTCCACCATTGTTTGGTTATTTTCCGCAGTGGAAAAAATGTCCGATCGCCGTGCTGGAATTGGTGTATTGCGAGGGAGCAGTTTCTTCATCACTCCGCCATAAGTTTCCAATCCCAAAGATAGAGGTGTGACATCCAATAATAGAACATCCTTGACATCACCGCCAAGAATTGCTGCTTGAATGGCAGCACCTGCCGCTACCACTTCATCTGGGTTGACATTTTGATTGGGTTCTTTATCAAGCAAACTTCTCACTAGCTGTTGGACAAAGGGAATGCGTGTAGAACCACCCACTAACACTACTTCATCAATGCTAGCTGGCTTCAAACCAGAATCGACAAGTGATCGCTTGACTGGAGAGCGCAACCGATTCACCAAGTCACTACACAGACCTTCAAACTGTGGTCTAGTCAGCCTGGTTTCTAAATGTAATGGTCCGTCTTTTGTTGCCGTGATAAAGGGCAAATTAATATCCGTAACGCTGACACCGCTAAGTTCAATTTTAGCTTTCTCAGCCGCTTCCATCAAGCGTTGTAAAGCTTGGCGATCGGCTCTCAAGTCTACCTTTTCCGCTTCCAAAAATTGCTCTGCTAACCAGTCAACTATCTTTTTATCAAAATCATTTCCACCGAGTTGAGTGTCCCCACTGGTTGACTTTACTTCAAAAACACCTTCGCCGACTTCCAGGATTGAGACATCAAAAGTACCGCCTCCCAGGTCAAATACTAGGATAGTTTGATTCTCCTGTCTGTCCATTCCATAAGCTAAAGCCGCCGCTGTTGGCTCATTGAGAATGCGCAACACCTCCAGCCCCGCAATCCGCCCAGCATCTCGCGTTGCTTGTCGCTGAGAATCATTGAAATAGGCGGGAACGGTAATCACCGCACTTTTTACTGGCTCCCCTAGATAACGACTAGCCTCATCTGCCAGTTTCCGCAGCACCATTGCTGAGATTTCTTCTGGGCCAAATTCTTTTTTCAGTCTGGGGCACCTGATTTTGATGTTCCCCTCTTCATCTTTCCTAATTTGGTAGGGTACTTGCTTTGTCTGCGGACTGAGTTCAGAAAATTTGCGTCCAATGAAGCGCTTGATGCCAAAGAAGGTATTTAACGGGTTGAGAATCCCTTGCCGTCGCCCTAGCTGTCCGACAAGTAGTTCTCCTTCCTGACTAAAAGCAACTACTGAGGGAGTAGTCCGCATCCCTTCTGCATTAGCAATGACAACTGGCTTCCCGCCTTCCATGACGGCTACTACTGAGTTGGTTGTACCCAGGTCTATGCCGACTACTTTTCCCATCTGTGGTAGTTCTCCTCCCGCCTTTTACAACTTTATGTTGAGAACATTTGCTTAAATTATTGTATCGTGCTTCCGGGATAGCGGAGAAACTCCTTGTGCTAGGGGGCAGTTTCCGACTTACCTAGAAACCGGGTTTCTGACGTTTTTTGCCAAAGTCCTGTTTTCATTAAGAATGTAACAAACTGTAAAGTATAATGAAACCGATAACATACGCTATTAACCTGAGGGTAAAACTATTACATGCGAGTTGCGATCGCTGGCGCGGGTTTAGCAGGACTTTCGTGTGCCAAATATCTGACCGACTTCGGTCATACTCCCATACTTTTAGAACGTCGGGATGTCTTAGGTGGCAAGGTTGCCGCTTGGCAAGACTCTGACGGTGACTGGTATGAAACCGGGCTACACATCTTCTTTGGGGCTTATCCCAATATGTTGCAATTGATTAAGGAACTGGGCATTGAGGATCGGCTGCAATGGAAAGAACACACCATGATCTTCAACCAGCCCCATGCGCCCGGTACTTACTCGCGCTTTGACTTTCCCAATCTGCCAGCGCCTTTTAATGGTATCATGGCGATTCTGGGCAATAATGATATGCTGACTTGGCCTGAGAAGATTCGCTTTGGGCTTGGCTTGATTCCGGCGATGATTCAAGGACAAAGATACGTTGAGGAGATGGATAAATATTCTTGGTCAGAATGGCTAAAAAAACAAAACATCCCCCCAAGGGTAGAAAAAGAAGTGTTTATCGCCATGTCTAAGGCGCTAAACTTTATCAACCCAGATGAAATTTCTGCCACAATCCTGCTGACTGCTCTAAATCGCTTCCTGCAAGAGAAAAATGGCTCGAAAATGGCATTTTTAGATGGTTCCCCCACCGATCGCCTGTGTCAGCCAATGGTAGACTATATTACTGATCGAGGCGGGGAAGTACGTTTAAATGCACCAGTCAAAGAATTTTTACTCAATCCCGATAACACAGTGCGGGGATTCCTGATCCGGGGATTGAATGATGCAGCAGATGAGGTTTTAACAGCAGATGTCTATGTTTCTGCCATGCCAGTCGATCCGCTGAAAGCCATGCTACCAAAACCTTGGCATCAGATGGAATATTTCCAAAAGCTGGAAGGATTAGAAGGCGTTCCCGTGATTAACCTGCATTTATGGTTTGACCGCAAGTTGACAGAAATAGACCATCTACTATTTTCGCGATCGCCCTTGCTGAGTGTCTACGCTGACATGAGTAACACCTGCCGTGGATATGCTAATGAAGAACGCTCAATGCTGGAACTGGTACTAGCACCAGCAAAAGATTGGATAAGTAAATCAGACCAGGAAATTGTAGACGCCACTCTCCAAGAGCTAGAAAAACTCTTTCCCGACCACTTTGGCAGCTCCAACCCAGCTAAATTACTGAAATATCACGTTGTCAAGACACCTCGCTCCGTCTATAAGGCAACGCCAGGACGCCAGCAATACCGTCCCGAACAGAAAAGCCCTATTGCCAATTTCTTTCTGGCGGGGGATTATACGATGCAGCGCTATCTGGCAAGTATGGAAGGAGCCGTACTTTCTGGTAAGCTTACAGCGCAGGCTATTTTGAGCTATGAGGAATCAGGAGTCGGAAGTGTAGGGGCTAACCCCTGTGCCCACCTGGAGCCAGAAGTCACAAGTCAAGGATTAGAAGTACCACTAGCTTCTAGCTCCCAGACTCTAACCAAAAATTAGCAGTGATTTCCAACCCAAACTCTCCCCTAATCCCTAGCTCCCAGACTGCGACGAATGCTGCAACTGTATAAGTCCCATAGCATGAGAACACTGGCTTCAACAGAGGAAGCGTATCAACTCTGTCGTCAGATTACAGCTAAGTACGCTAAGACGTTTTATCTGGGTACGCTGTTAATGTCACAAACCAAGCGTAAAGCCATTTGGGCTATTTACGCCTGGTGTCGTCGCACCGATGAGTTGGTAGACGGTTCTGTTGCCGCAATTACGACTCCTGAAACCCTCGAACGGTGGGAACAACAACTAGAATCAATCTTTGCTGGTAGCCCCGTAGACGACTCAGATGTCGCTTTGGTGGATACCCTGCAACGATTCCCGATGGATATTCAGCCATTTCGGGATATGATTGCAGGTCAGCGGATGGATCTTTACCGTAGTCGATATGAGACATTTGAAGAATTATTGCTCTACTGCTATCGGGTAGCTGGTACTGTGGGGCTGATGTCTACATCCGTGATGGGTGTGGATACTTCCCAGTACACCGCTCCGTGGAATCAGGATCGAGAAATATATATTCCCAAGGAAGAAGCAATAGCCCTAGGAATTGCTAACCAGCTCACCAATATTCTGCGCGACGTGGGGGAAGACGCCAACAGAGGTCGTATATATATTCCTTTAGAGGAATTAGCCTTATTTAATTACACCGAGCAAGATTTGTTGCAGGGTGTGTGCGATCGACGTTGGTGTGAATTAATGCGTTTCCAAATTCAACGCGCCCGCAAGTTTTACACGCAGGCGGAAATGGGCATCAGCGCCCTCAGTACTGACGCCCGGTGGCCGATTTGGGCGGCGCTGATGCTCTACCGCCAGATTTTAGATGCGATCGAGCGCAATCGGTACGACGTTTTCCGGAAAAGAGCTTACGTCTCAACTCCAGGGAAACTGCTGTGTTTGCCCCTTGCCTGGATGAAAGCGCAAGTTTTCTAGTCAATTGTCCAACTGAATGTCGGCAGGGGTCTCCCTGCTATACCCTAAGAGTGTTAGCGGGAGAGGAATGCCGATCTGCGCTTCGCTCTTCTCGCTTCGCTATCGATATAAGTGTTGACACTATA
>CASBRB010000351.1 GCA_949127975.1 Oscillatoriales cyanobacterium PMM_0019
TGTCAATATTGTCTTTTAGTTGACAAATTACTATTTTTGCTGCTTATGGCTAAAAAACCTACCCCACACCCCTATGCCGATCGACTCGCGTTTGAGCGGATAATGCTCTTGATTGCTACTTTGGCTCAGTATCCAGGGGTGGGCTGTGCTGAGGCTGACGCTGATGAGGAAGGACATCACGATGCTTTGCAAGCCGTACAGCAGCAGTTGCGGGAGGTAGCCAAAACTGTAGGGGTGGAATTACCAGACGGTTATCCTGCTACTCCTACCATTCGCAAGGACTTAGAGACTTTACGGCGTTACGGGATTCTCGATCGGAGAATGTATCGTTGGGGCTACTATCTGGGTACTGGTGCGATGAATCGACAAGAGTTGCAGGTGGCTTTTCACTCCTTGGCTTCTACTGCCACGTATCAAGGCAATCCCCAAGCGCGACGGATTCACCAAGCTCTAGCCAAACGACTCCGAGGTTTAGATTTGGAGAGGGAATTTTTCTACCCAGTACGGCAACAGCTTAATCGGGCTATTATGCATACAGATCCAGAGGAAATGATGCTGAAAGGAGAGAATCGCGATACTTTATTTCATAAATTGGATATAGTAGAAATAGCCATTAGCCAGGGACAGGCAATAGAAATATCCCGTAGCAGTGACCCTTATGGTAGAGGTAGGGTGGGAATCAGGCAAGTCTGGCCGTTACAACTGATTTACTTTGACATTGCTTGGTATCTGATCGCTGAAGACTTCTCTAACAATCATTTGACAGTTGGGCGGTTGAACCGCTTTAAGGACTACTGCCAAATTTTGACGCCTAATGGACGTGGTTTAGCAGCTCAAGAGCAAAGTCTCTCTACTGCTCATAAGTTGTTAGAAAATGGTTGGGGTCTTTATTTGGGTAGTTTAGAAGAACAACAGGCAGAATTACAAGGAAAACTAAAATTGGAAGCGGTAAAGGTGCGTTTTTTTCCGCCAGTGATAAATTTTATTCTAGAAGGCGATCGGCGTCATAAAAATCAAAAAATCCTTCTGGGATCTAAAGATAGTAACGGCGATTTTACTTATGTCGATTACACAGTCAAGCTCCCCCGCCGTTCTCTCAAAGAGTTTATCCTCTGGGTTTACCGTCACATGGATAATGCCCAAATCCTATCCCCACCCGATTTAGTAGAACAGCATCGTCGTAGTGCTAGCGCTTTAATCGATCGATACATTTAACAGTTTCTATTCCACTACTGTAGCACTGCCCCGATATATAGCGATTTGTAGGGGCAATCCCCCTGCGATCGCCCCGATATATGCCAGTGTACATCCCCCTGCGATCGCCCCGATATATAGAGGTTCGTAGGGGCAATCCCCCTGCGATCGCCCCGATATATGCCAGTGTACATCCCCCTGCGATCGCCCCTATATATAGCGATTTGTAGGGGCAATCCCCCTGTGGTTGCCCCGATATATGCCAGTGTACATCCCCCTGCGATCGCCCCGATATATAGTGGTTTGTAGGGGCAATCCCCCTGTGGTTGCCCCGATATATGCCAGTGTACATCCCCCTGTGGTTTACCATTATTCACCCTGCCTTCAAGCCGTGCCGAAGTCATCACTCGCACATGGCAACTGTGGCGAAAGCGGGCCAGTAGCAGGCTTTATTAGCTGTATCTGCGGCATAATCAATTTTCCAGTAATGAAACTACGTCGATGGTTAGTTGAAAAATCGTCAGCTATGGAAGAATGCAGAAAGTTAAAGGGGCTAAAGCCCTTACTACAAACCTTTGACCCAAATTAGTTAATTTCAAATGAGCTTATCATTACTTCGACAGTTTTTAAATAATTGGCAAATTGTTCTGGTTCTCCTTTATAGCTAATAATGTATGCTTTTTTATTTTTTACAGTCCAAATTTCCAAATGGTTTATTAATTCCGATCGATCATTTTTTCCAGTATAAGATACTGTATAAGCAGACTTATTTGCCAGGGTGCTAGAACTCGAATCAATTATTTTAGCGCCTTTCAAAAAACTTGTTATTTCTTTGATTGATGATTTAGTATATTCATCTAAATCAAGAGGTTGGCTTGATAAATCTTCAATTCTTATACTCAGAGATGTATCTGCATTATTTCCTTCAGGCGGTAAAAACGTCACCACTTCACCAGTAAATAGGTTTGGGGCTTCTTTCTTTTGCCAATTTTCAGGATATTTAATCTTGATGCCATCAGCAGTATCTATATATTCCACAACTTTATTGGCATTTGCTTGGGGCTGTGAGATAACATTTGTTGAATTATTACTGTCTGATATTGTATTAATTTGTGGAAATATAATTAGACTAGCAATACCTGCTACCACGGTGACAAGCAGCCCGATGATAGCAAATACCTCAGGTTGCGATCGTTGCTGCCGTAATGGCTGTGGCTTGGAACTTGTTGAATCTTTAAGTGCCTGCAATGTTTCTTCGGCTGATTGGTAGCGCTGCCGAAAGTCATATAGCACCATTTTATCCAAAACTACTGCTAATTTAGGGTTAACCTGCACCTGGTTACGCCAGTTTATTTCATGAGTATTATTATCTTTTACAGGCGGAAATGTACCTGTGAGTGCTTGAATACCAATTACGCCCACCGCATAGATATCACTGCTGAATTTGGGGTTGCCATTGCCTTGTTCATTCGGCATATAGCCCTGAGTACCAACGCCAACTATCAAATTCGTCTGCTCCATAATATTACCCAGCTGAGAGCTGACTTTTTTGACTGAGCCAAAATCAATCATAACTATCTTACCGTCTTGTCGGCGTCTGATTAAGTTAGTGGGCTTAATATCCCTGTGGATAACATTATTTTGATGAACAAACGCTAAAATTTCTAATATATCTTTTAATAAAATAATAACCTCTGCTTCACTCCATTGCCTGCCTGGTATTAGTTCTTGAATCAAATCATTTCCAGCAATAAATTCTTGCACCAAATAAGATTCTTCATCCTCTTCAAATTGAGCATACAGTTGCGGAATTTGATCGTGTTTGCCTAAGCGGTACAAAACTTCTGCCTCAGTGGTGAATAGCTTTCTGGCAGTCGGCAAAAGTAAGGGGTCGAGGTTTTTCGGTTTGAGTTGCTTGACAACGCACAAAGGGTTGTCTGGTAAATCCTCATCTTTAGCCAGGTAGATATCACAAAAGCGCCTGCTTCCTAGCTGTTTAATGATCTTGTAACGACTACGGAGCGTTTTTCCTAGCATTTGACGCACCCTTGCGTTCTTTAAAACTTCATTATTTTATACTAGCGGGAGTTAAGGTCTATTAGCACAGGGCTTGATAATAAATCTTTGAAGAACCGACATACATCAAAGATTCTATAGAGTCCTATGCCTAGAGACAGATTGATAACTGCACCCTTGATTTGCCGTATAATTCGCCGCTATAATTTATGCTCTGGCAGATTTACGAACCTTCAGCGAAAACGGAACTGTTGGGCTTCCTCAGTAAAAGGAAATGGCGTTTAATGATGCTGGTTGCCTGTGTTGGCGGTTTAGCAGTGGCGCTGCATGTCAGTGTTCCTAACTTAGCTATTTGGGCGCATTATGGGCAATCCGACTCCCAACTGCTACATCTGGCACAATCAGTTACCGTCAAAGTGCTGTCAAAAGACAGTTGGGGTTCAGGGATTTTGATTCAGAAGCAAGGAAAAGTGTATAGTGTTCTAACTAACGAGCATGTGCTGATAGCAGGAGATCCCCCCTACCGCATTCAAACCCCAGATGGGCAGATATATAACGCTGAGTTAGTCAAGACGGCTCAGTTTCAGGAGAATGATTTGAGTTTACTCCACTTCCGCAGCACTAAGACCGTCTATGCTGTGGCACTACTGGGGGCTGCCCCATTACAGGGAGATGAAGTGTTTGCAGGTGGGTTTCCCTTGGCAGTTGAAAAGTCCACCTCTGGGTTGCAGGAGTTTGTTTTCACAAGGGGAAAGGTATCGCTAGTGCTGCACAAGGCTTTGGAGGGAGGTTATCAGATTGGGTATACCAATAAAGTTGAAAATGGTATGAGTGGAGGACCAGTGCTGAATCGTCGTGGTGAAGTTGTCGCTATTAACGGTATGCATGCTTATCCCCTCTGGGGCGATCCCTATGTATTTCAGGATGGCTCCCATCCTGGGGCATCGATGCGGCAGGTAATGATTCGCTCTAGTTGGGCAATTCCTATTAGTACGGCTGTGCGGCCAGTTTTATCCAAAATGAGGACTAAAGTCCTCACTACGAACATTTTGATGGGGGAGTAAAAGGAAATTGTACCTCAGTTTGTGCATGATTGTTAAAAACGAGGAGGCATCTCTACCCGCCTGTTTGAGGAGTGTTAAAGATGTGGTGGATGAAATGGTGGTTCTGGATACGGGATCGACCGATCACACTCTAGAAATTGCCCAAGAATTCGGTGCTAAAGTTCATCACTTTGAGTGGTGTAATGACTTTTCAGTTGCCCGGAATCATGCACTAAAGTATGTGCAGGGGGATTGGATTCTGGTTTTGGATGCAGATGAAGTGCTATTACCAGAAATTATCCCTTCTCTGAAGCAGGCAATTAAAAGCGATCGCCACATCCTAATCAACCTCCTTCGCCAAGAAGTTGGAGCGTCTCAATCACCCTATTCTCTAGTTTCCCGTCTATTCCGCCATCACCCAGATATTTGCTTTTCCCGCCCTTATCATGCCCTGGTTGATGACAGCGTGGCTCAACTGGTGCAGCGGGAACCCCAATGGCAGGTAGGGTATTTACCAGATTTGGCGATGCTGCATTATGGTTATCAACCAGGTGCGATCGCTTCTAGAAATAAATTAGCCAAAGCGCAAGCGGCAATGGAAGGATTTCTAGCAACTCATCCCACCGATCCTTATGTATGTAGTAAGTTAGGCGGACTTTATATTCAAATTGGTAAGCTTAGTCAAGCTATCGAACTGCTCGAACGTGGCTTAAAGGCAAGTCCTCAGGCAGATACTGCTGTGATGTACGAACTGCACTACCATCTCGGCAATGCCTACACCGAGGAGCAAAATTTTGCTCAGGCAATGCAGCATTATCAAGCGGCAATCCAACAGCCAATTTTGCCCAAACTGAAACTAGATGCTTACAACAATTTGGGTAACTTGCTCAAGGCAGTTGGGGATTTGACAAGTGCAAAAATGGCTTATGAAACCGCTTTGCAGATCGATCCCAGTTTTGCTATCGGTTACTATAACCTGGGGATGACTTTGAAGGCAATGGGACTTTTGGGAGATGCCCTCACTGCTTACCGAAAAGCGATCGATCTCAATCCCAACTATGCAGACGCTTACCAAAACCTAGGAGTTGTTCTGATGAAAACAGGTGACGTGTTTGGAAGTTTAGCAGCATTTAGGCAAGCGATCGCACTCCACCAGCAGCAGAACCCAACTGAAGCCCAACGACTGATTCAGGGCTTACAGGAAATGGGATTTCAGGTTTAAGCAACAATATTTACCGATCCAGTATCTAGATCGTAATAAGCACCAACAATTTTTAGTTTACCGTCATCCATCAGTTTATCTAGAATACTTGAGGTTTCCTTCAACTTTTCAACTTGATATTGAACATTAGCTATCACGACATTATTCACCAAATCTCCTTTTTTACTTGTTACCCTGGCTATGGCTGGTTTGATGTCCTCAACAAAAGTACCAATTCTACCAGGAAGTGGATCGCCTTTGACTGCGGCTGTTACTGCTCCACATTTTTTATGCCCCATAACCACCAGTAACTGAGAACCTAATACCGATGTACCAAATTCAATACTGCCTATAGTTTCAGGAGTGGCAACATTTCCTGCCACACGAACAACAAACAAATCTCCAAGCCCTTGATCAAAGACAATTTCTGAAGGAACCCGTGAATCCGAACAGCTAAGGATGCTGGCAAACGGAAACTGAGCTTTGGCAACTAATTGTAACCGCTCTAGCGAGCGATCGGGGTAAATAGGCTTTTGCTCTACGAAGCGTTTATTTCCCTCCATCAATTTTTTCAGAGCGTCGTCTGGACTAATGGGCTGAGGCTTAGTTGTCACAGCGTCAGCAACAGTCAGTGGAGGTTGTTGCCTAGCATCAGCTCTTTGGTCCCACAGGGTACTGCCAGCAGCGGTAGCTGCAATTCCAGCCCCTCCGACACCGATAAGCTTTAATAAATCCCGACGTCCCACAACCCCATGCCTGCGTTCCATACTTTTACCTCTTTCTGCGTATTTTTTCTTTACTTAAGATAGATTTTATTTTACTTCCGATTTGACCCTTTTCCTTAAAATTATTTTTTTTCAAGGTATAGGTGAGTGGCGCAAAACTGCTAAATCCTCCTCATCTAGTTCGGTAGGCGTACCGCTGCGTATCAGTTCAGCAAAATCTTCATTCGGCACCATGATACAAACAGCGTATAAGCGCTCTGAACCTGTATTGATAATTTCATGGGTGCCTGTGGCAGGTACTAGAATGCTGTCTCCCGCTCGAATCGGTACGGTTTTGCCATCACAAGACGCGATTCCTTCTCCTTTCAAGATGAAAAACATTTCCGCCGCGAACGGATGTTGATGAAGGGGTGTTTTGCCACCGACATCAAAAATTTCTATACAAAAAGTAAATGATATGTCGTCAGTTGTGGGATCGTACACGATCGCTAACCGATTGCGGGCGTCGGGAGTAATCCGAAACGCTTGGTACTGTCTGGGAGACTTGACATCTGGAAGCATGCAACGTAAAGACTGCATAAAATTTTGTCCTCTTGACAATTTTGTGGTAAGCGATCGCCCAAACCAATACTTGACAGCTTACCAGTAGAGCTTTCAAAATTTTATAAATTGCAACATAAAGTTACAATAAAAAGAATTAATATTCAAATTTGCTAGTTCTTTGGGAATGGTAAACTCGTACTGGTCGATCGATCCCTTTAAAACGGAATATTCCCAACTCGTCGAAATCTTCCTGCCTTTTCAGCAAAGCATAGGTTGTTTCACCGAGTACACATTCACCAGCAGGACAAATTGCTTCCATACGGGATGCCAGATTAATAGTCGCTCCTAACACAGTATAATCCACCCGTTGAGAGCTACCTACATCTCCCACAACAGCTTTACCGCTATTGATGGCAACCCGCAGTTGCAACGGCTCGCGTAAGCGATGATTAGCATTAAGATCGTCAAGACGCTTCAACATCCCCCAAGCAGCAGCCACAGCCCGCTCTGCATGATCTAGTTGAGGTTCAGGAGCGCCAAAAAATGCCATAATGCAATCCCCTATAAATTTATCTAAAGTTCCTCCTACGGCAAAAACCTCTTGTAGCATTTCCTCAAAAAAGCTATTAAGCAATTCTGCAACCTCTCCTGGGCTTAACCTTTCCGAGAGAGCAGTGAAACCAACAATATCAGCAAATAGAATACTAATATCACCTTCTTTAGGAAGTATACGACCATTTTGCAAAGCCCCTACCCTCATCATCTGCTGCACGACTGCAGGGGAGTGATAACGCTCTAGTTTTTGGCGAATTGTTTCTTCGCTTCTGAGTTTTAGTGTCAACAGCCAACGTTGCACACTAGAAGCTACCAAGTTTCCTAAAGCAGAAAAAAAACTCAGATCGTCTTCACTTGTCTGAGCCGAATGCCCAAAATTAAGATGGCCATCGGCATAAAGAACACCCACAACCCTATTTTCGTCCCAGAGAGGTACAGCCATCACACTGTGAATACCTTTGGCTAAAATACTGTGTTCACCTTCAAAACGTTGATCCGTCTGAGCATCGGCTGTGTAAATAGCAAGTTTATTGATAAATACGTTGTGGCAAATGCTGCGGCTAATCCAAGTTGGATCGTTGGCAATTTTATGTTGAGCAGAAATATTTTTAGCAGCAGCTTTGATTAATTTTAATTTACCTGTACCAGTGACATCGATTAATAAAGCTAAACGCTCAATACTTTTAAGTGAACGAAAAACTACTGTCTGTACTTGAGAAAAAATCCCCTCTATTGATGCCGCAGAATTCAGAACTTTGGCGATTTCTACCAAATCCTTCAACCGGGCAATACTTTTTTCTTGGTTGCTGTTTTTATCACCTTGGTTATCAGCTTGTATCCACTGCTGTTGCAGCTCTTTGACATGGCGAAGGATGGTTATTCCTTCAGAAGAAGTATCAGCATTTTTGGAGGATTGAGTTGAATTTACTAAGATAACAACCAGAAAAGCCATTCCTATGTGAATTACATCACCGTTATTTAGTAGTTGAGGGGAATTGACCAAATTACCATTCACTAGGGTTCCGTTTTTGCTACCCAAATCTTCAATAAACCAACTGCCATCATCTGTCTGCAAAAAGCGGGCATGCAACCGGGAAATTCCAGCAAAAGGTAAGTGTAAGTTGCATTGTTGCCAACGTCCCACGGTAAATTCATTTCGATTCACCAGAACTGTTCTGTCGTCATTTCCCTCAATCTTTAGGCACAGTTTTAGCTCAGCCATTATTACCTTTGCTCCAGCAGCTAGCTGGGGTAAATCTTTTAAATTGCCACCCTGATGAACGTTAAGCTAAAAAGCCCGAACGACTACCCAACTGGTATAGCGGTACCACTGTCGCACTAGCCACTATGTTTCTTCGTTCCGCCATTAAAAATCAGTTTAACGAATATTGATGATTAATAGAGGAATCTAATGTGTTTTAGGGAGTAAATGGTAATTCCAGAGGTATAGCCCCTAGTAACCCCGTGCGAAAATCATTCAATAACTGCCGCGCTGCACGTTCGATATCTCCTTGATAACGCCCAGCCGCCAAAGCTTGCAGGTAGTCTTCACCAGTCATGAGCGTAGGAGCTAATCCGTAGCGCGACTGTAAAGGAGATGGGGGTAAAAAACTAGCTGCTGTCGCTTCTAAATCTTGGATGAAATCTATCAAGGCTGCTGCCACCCGCTGATTGTCGTAAGATGCCTCACCTATATCATCACAAATAGCTAACTTGAGAGCGTCTTCTTGAAAATCTAACTTTAGGGGGATAATACCTGGGGCGTCTAGTAACTCAATCTCGTCAGAAATTCTTACCCACCTCAATTGGCGCGTCACGCCAGCGCGACGGGCACTTTCTACTACTTGCCGATTCAGTAAACGATTGATTAAGGCTGATTTGCCTACATTGGGAAACCCGATGACTACAGCTCGCACTGGGCGGGGTAACATATCCCGCGTGAGCCTTTTGCGATTAACCTCTATACCCGCATCCTGGGCGGCTTTTTTTACTGCTATTACACCAGTACCCTGCTGAGCATTGGTAAAATAAGGCGTCTCGCCCTCCGACTGAAACCACTCTCCCCACAGTTGCCGCACCCGTGGCGAAATCATATCCACACGGTTAAGCACCAACACCCTCGTCTTACTACCAATCCACTGTGACAAATGGGGATGGTGCGTGGCTAGGGGAATGCGGGCGTCTCGCACTTCCAAAACCACATCCACACGCTTGAGTTGTTCCTTGAGTGCTTTTTCAGCCTTAGCGATGTGTCCTGGATACCACTGAATGGTCATTTGTCAATAGTCCTTTTGTCAATAGTCATTTGTCACCTAAAATAGTCCGGGAGCGTGGAAGCCCCCATGTTTTAACTGGGGGAGGAAACGCGACACGCCAAATTCATTTGGCGTCACTCTTAATCTTTGGGATCGGATAACGACTTAATCCAATAAGGAGAATCTGACGACAATGCTATCCCAACCCCGCTGTGCATAATTCTTTAACGAAAGCTTCTTCGCAAGCTGTTCAACACTACCCGCCGCATAAATTTTCACGCCTTCTGGCAGAAAACACTTGACACTATCTCAACTCAGATGCTAATATCTTAGCATAGTTAGATTAGTTATTCAATGCTGCTAGGCTATATTTACAAGCTACGTCCTTCTAAAGAACAGTCTGCCAAGATGGATGACTGGCTGAATATGCTACGGGCGCATTATAACTGGAATTTAGCCGATAGAATAACCAATTACTACCAACAGTTTATCGAAGGCGAGTATTGCGATATAAGGTCTAAGGGTGTTGCTTATCCTCTAACTACCTGTGTGGTTAGAGGTGGCGCTACTGGCTATCCTTGGACTAAGGCAGGTAAAAAGCGGAATGCTGGAAAAATTCAAGATGCCGAACTACCTATACTGAAGAAAGCTAGACCCTGGTATGCAACTATTGACTCCGACGTGTTGCAGCGAAACATTGCTAGATTAGACACTGCCTATAAGAATTTTTTTAATGGTAGTGGTTTCCCGCAATTCAAAAACCGCAGTAACTTTAGGTCGTTTGAGTATAAACCTAACAGAGTACTATTTGATTTTGAGAGGTCTAAAGTGTATCTTCCTGGTATAGGGGAGATGAAATATTTTAACTCTCGCCCGATACCAGATGGGTTTAGCTTGCGCTCGATTACCATTCGTCGAAAACAGGACGGATGGTATATGAGTATCAGAATCGAGGATGAATCAGTACCGAAATTTCCCACTCTTGCGCTATCAGAAGTCAATACCGCTCTGGGTTTGGACTTGGGAATAACTAAATTGGTGCATTGCAGTGATGGTAGTCAATGTGATAATCCCAAATTCAGTACCAACAGAAAAACGCGGCAGTTGATGAAAGTCAGGCAACGTCGCGTTAATCGAAAGAAAAAAGGGAGTAAGAATAGAGCTAAGGCGGGTAAGCGAGTTGCTAAACTCCACCAAGAGATAGCTAATAAACGCCTAGCTTATCAATGGTGGGTAGCAAACAAAATAGTCGAGAAAGCAGATTGCATTATCGTAGAAGATCTGAATGTTTCGGGAATGAAAGCGAGATGCAAGCCAAAAAAAGATGATCGAACTGGAAAATATCTAGAAAATGGTCAAGCAAGGAAGAAAGGATTAAATCGCGCTATATCTGATGCTGCCTGGGGAAATTTGGTATCTAAGATTGAGTACACTGCTGCAAAGCGGGGAAAGGTTTTAGTCAAAGTTAACCCACAGTATACAAGCTGCAAATGTAGTGCTTGTGGTCATGTCGATAAGTCTAGCAGGGATAGAGAAAAATTTATCTGTACCCAATGTGGATATTGCGACCACGCAGACCTCCAAGCTGCTCGGAACGTGAGAAATCGCGGGATTGAGCAGTATGGACTAATTATTAAAAAGGTGAAAGGAAAAGGAAATTCTTCCGACTCTCCCTCTCCCTCTCCCTTTCCCTCTTAGGTACGCAGGGACTCTGCGAAACCCAAGGAACCAATTCAGTTAATACTGGATTTAGGTATTCTTGAAACGCCCTCCTCTGAATTAACAGGGGCATTCCCAGGCAGAGCCAGGGAACGAGGGAGACAACGTACTCGCAAGAGTTAAAGCGGTGTGCCGGGGAACCAAATAGGAGAGCAACTAATGTTGTTCGATATGGATATGCTGGGGAGTTCCTATTCTGCCTAGTAGAATCCCCCGATTTCTAATCGGGGGAGTGTCAATTGAGCATAACCAATGACAAATGACTATTGACAAGTTAGGGAACCACTAAAACTGGGCAGGGAGACAGGTTAATCACTCGGTTGGTGACACTTTCAGCCGCCCCTTCCTCAGTCAAACCTAATCCCCGACAGCCCATGACGATGAGATCCGCGTCAATTTCGTCAGCGACGTCACAGATAGCAAAAGCAGGTTTGCCTTCGCGCTCCAGACTTTGGGCTTTAATGCCTTGGGTGGCAAATAGCGTCTCGGCTGTTTTCAGGATTTCCGCCACCGCCTCTGGTGATACCAACCGATTGGGATCTGGCGGCTCCTCCTCTGATGGCGGTGGTTCTAGCACCGACAACAGAAATAACTTACTGTTATACTGTTTCACGATTTTAACAACTAAATCAGCCGCTTCACGGGCTTCTCGACTTTGATCGACAGGAAATAGAACAGTATTAAACATTGTTCCTTTGATCCCCCTCTCCGGTAAAATGTGGACGGCGCAGAGTTAAAAACAACACGCTGTGGCAGCGTGGAGATTAGAAAACAAGAGGCAATTAGGAGGTTTAAGCAGTGTCAAAGAAAACTGTAGCAAATTTATCGTCCTCAGATTTATCTGGCAAGCGGGTATTGGTGCGGGCAGACTTTAACGTGCCGACGGATGACGCAGGTAACATTACCGACGATACCCGGATTCGGGCAGCTCTGCCAACAATTGAGGATTTGACAGGTAAGGGAGCTAAGGTAATTCTGAGCAGCCACTTCGGGCGTCCCAAGGGTGTGGATGATAAATATCGTCTCACCCCGGTTGCCAAGCGTCTTTCTGAGTTACTGGGCAAGGAAGTCGTTAAGTCTGACGACTGCATCGGTGATGAAGTTGCTGCTAAGGTGGGGGCGATGCAAAACGGCGACGTGCTGTTGCTGGAAAATGTCCGGTTCCACCCAGAAGAGGAGAAAAACGATCCTGAGTTTGCTAAGAAACTGGCGGCAAATGCCGATTTATATGTGAATGATGCTTTTGGCACTGCTCACCGCGCTCATGCTTCTACTGAAGGTGTGACTAAGTACCTGAAACCTTCTGTGGCGGGATATCTGATTGAGAAGGAGCTGAAGTACCTGCAAAACGCCATTGAAAATCCTCAGCGTCCCCTGGCAGCAATTATCGGCGGTTCTAAGGTTTCCAGTAAGATTGGCGTGATTGAAACGCTCCTGGATAAGTGCGATAAGCTGCTGCTGGGTGGTGGGATGATTTTTACGTTCTATAAAGCTCGCGGACTCAATGTGGGTAAGTCGCTGGTGGAAGAAGATAAGTTAGAACTGGCGAAGGCTCTGGAAGAAAAAGCCAAAGCGCGTAATGTCCAACTACTACTGCCTACTGATGTGGTAATTGCCGATAAGTTCGCTCCTGACGCTAACTCCCAAACTGTCAGTGTGGAAAATATCCCCGATGGTTGGATGGGGCTTGATATTGGTCCTGATTCGGTGAAAACGTTTCAGGATGCCTTGGCAGATTGCAAGTCAGTAATCTGGAATGGTCCGATGGGTGTGTTTGAATTCGATAAGTTTGCCATAGGTACGGAAGCGATCGCACACACTCTCGCCGATCTTACCAAACAAGGCGTTACCACCATCATCGGTGGCGGTGACTCGGTAGCAGCAGTGGAAAAAGTTGGTGTTGCCGAGCAAATGAGCCACATTTCTACCGGAGGCGGCGCTTCTTTGGAGTTGCTTGAAGGCAAGGAACTACCCGGAATCGCAGCTCTAGACGAAGCTTAATCTCGTAGGGTGGGCACTGCCCACCTAAAAAAAGTTTTCTCGTTCCCAGGCTGAGCCCTTGTCTTTACCCACATTTTTTATGCTGGAGTTGGACATGTTTAGAGTGAGAAAACGAGCTTCTACGGAACACTCGCAGGGCTTTTTCACCCTCATCCCCCAACCCCTTCTCCCATCAAGGGAGAAGGGGAGAAA
>CASBRB010000352.1 GCA_949127975.1 Oscillatoriales cyanobacterium PMM_0019
ATGGCAATAAATCTTGAAGTTTTAGGTTAAAGATATGAGCGAGCCGAATGCTTATGATGGCGCTGCGGGATAGGTCGATTCGGGATACGGCGGTGCTGGTTTTGGCGGTTCTTCTGGCTAGGTCGATGTCGATTTAGCTGATGCCGAAGGGGGATGGGAGCCTAACACTCCATTGCACACCAAGCATGTCATGAATCCTTACTCCGATCGGAATCCTTACGAAGACAACGTGTTCGATTCTCCTTACAAGGATACGTTTACCAACACAAACCCCCGCCATGATTACTCCTCTGATTACGACAGTTCTGACTACAGCTTAGACTGAGTTAATTTTGGCTTTGATATTTCTTGAGAGCGCTTTTTTGAGGATGCCTGGCCCAAACCCATTTGGGTGCTTAATAGCGGGAAGAAGGTCTATATTGTTCAAGCATCTGGATGGGAAGAAGCTAGAGCTAAAGTTAGAGAGCAAAACTCTCAAGAAACTGGGGAACTGCAAGTCGTGAAAGTTGGAGGACTGCTGGCACCAGACCAAGTGATTTCTTTGGAGCTGAATTTATAAAAAGCAGACCACGCCTTCGATAGTCTTTCATCGATCGCCAAAATTTTAATAAACAGCAAATAGCGTCTGGGCGCTTCTGAATTTTGGCGAGCTTCGGACATGAGACGAGTTTTTTGTTCGGCATCTATTATCATGTTTTGTCTCCTAAATTTTTGGGGCTGACGTATCGGGGCAGTTGTTGACTCGATACGTCTAGTAATGATTAGCTAGTCGTTACTGGTAGCAGGTAAGAATCGCTCCTTTCGTAGCCCCTTTCGGAACTGCGAAATACGAGTTCAACAATTCGGCTACGGTTAAGTCGTCTTTTTCGTCGTCGCCTAATTGCAACTGCCAACTCTCCATCTGGGTGTTTGGGATAACGAACGATGACTGCGATGGATAGCATTGCCAAATCAGCTCGATTTCAGTTGAATAATCCGCACCTTCGTGATAAAAGAAAGTAAGGCTATCCCAGAAAGGTTTCCAGGGGAAATCGCATGTCTCCAAAACCTGCGGTGCACCGGGCAGCGGGCGAAAGTGACAGGTATATTCCAATTCACCTGCCCACTGTGGCGACTGCCTCACCAGCAGCACCAAT
Organism: Oscillatoriales cyanobacterium PMM_0019; assembly: GCA_949127975.1. Classification (GTDB taxonomy): domain Bacteria; phylum Cyanobacteriota; class Cyanobacteriia; order Cyanobacteriales; family CASBRB01; genus CASBRB01. Next base: position 1,137 of record CASBRB010000352.1, read on the forward strand.
TCAAAATCTGGGTAGCGTCGTTTAGACTCAGAACGCCATTCTCTCAACTGGGTTAGGGTGAAGTTATGCAGCGTTAGTTGGCGTAAAGTATTTTGGGCGATCATCTCTGCCTCCGTGCCTGAATTTGGGAAACTAAGAAAGGAATCAAGTCCAGCAATAAATCCTGTGAAATCTGCCTGAGTTGTTTCAACAGGGCTAGAGGTTCCTTTAACCCCTTCACACCGTCCAACTCATCGAGTGCGTGAATCTGATTCTGCCCAATCGACAAGGCTTGGTCAAAATCTGAAGCAATGGTACAGAAAGTTAGTAACATCCGAAGCTGTGGAGTTGTTAACTCCTGGAAGTAAGGGCCAAAGTTGATTTCTAATTTCTCTAGCACCGGATAGGCTGGGTGATCTACCCGTGCGCTAATAAAAAAACCGATTGGTTTTCCTACTGGATAGGCTACTGAGATTTCTCGTTCGCGCAGCGTCTCCCTAGGAGAATCGCTTGGCACTTTTACGGTATTGCCAACTTGGGAAGTCATTGGATTTTTTTCTCCTTAATTACAATGCTCTGACTGCGAGCGATAGCTCGGTTATTGCTTGTTTTATATTTGTTGAATCCTCGTGCTGCGGTGCTTTCTTAAAACAAGCACGCTGCTTAAACTACATTATATATTTTTGAGATTGCGCTCGGTCATGTCGTAGGCGCAGCCCGCCGTAGGCATCGTTAGATTTAGCATTTTTCCTACTTTAGAAGTAGCTAATATTTTTGATGTTTTTCTAACAATGCTCCATGAGTGTGGTCTAATCCCTCTTTATGGTCTGGAAACCTTGTCACCCATCCATCAGATTTTGATGAGTTTATCAACAGCTTAATGCTCAAGGTCAGCTGTGCTATCGGGTAGTCGATTTCCGGCGATGGAGGCTGCTTTTTTTCCCTAACACTATATTTTCCGTGAGTAGGGTGAATAGCTGGTTTTTCACCTAACAAGCAAGGGTAAGCTTGCTGGCTTAAAAAGTCAATGACATTAGAATCTAGTCCCATTAATTTAGCTCGCTTCAGGCATACTCTACCCAACCAAATTTCGCTAAAGGCTTTTAGATAATCTCCCATTCCTCCCATACCGTTAGCGCCAGTATTTCCAGATTGGTTGACTATCAAACCCAAAAACTCGTACTTCCTCCCCTGCGCTCCCAAACCAATTAGGAAGTCACCTAATAAATTAGAGTAACTCTCATTTTTTGTCTTTTTCGCCATCCGCTGGCAGTGGAGGTTAATGTCTCCAATTTCTTCCAGTACCCAAATTAGCAGAGGTAGCTTTTCTCCTCTTCTCTTCCTTTTCTTGCGGTCTTCTAGTTCAACTTCTAGCAGCAGCTTCATCTGCTCCAGAACTAAAGTAGGTTCGTAAAATACCGTCAGGTTTTTCCACTTACCTGCTTCCCAGTGGGTATCGAATACCACAATTTCTGCTTCTCCCAGCACTTGGGTTAAAAGTCCTAGTAGCCACATAGCAATACAAGACTTTCCGCTACCCGGATCTCCAAATAAGGCTATTCCCGTAGCTTCTCTGGCTAGCTCTTCAAAATTAGCCAGTTCTATGGCATTAGTTGGGGCGGTTTGGTGCGCTTTTTTCACCGCTTGTGCTTCACTCAGCTCTACGATAGTTGCTGCTTTTAATAAAAGGTTTTTGTAGTATATATTTTTGGTATTTTGTGCTATTGCAGCGAGTTCGCTAGCGCTAACCCCGCTTAAATATTTCTCGTGTAGTTCGTTTTTAAAAACCTCTATCTCTAGCAATGATGGCTGATAATTAACCTCAATGCGATCGATCATTATTTGCGCCAGGGCGTATTCCGATCGCCCCAAATAAAGGGCACAAGTCCTTAAAATCTCTGCTTGGCTTTGACCTGCCAGCCAAGCGTTATAGAGGAGGTTATATAGGAAATGGGGATCTAGATTTTGCGGGTTACTAGGAACTATAGTGCTGCTCGAGCTGTACATTTTAACCTCCGCCATCAATAACCTTATCCAAGTCCATATCCCGCGCCAGCCAGCCGTTAAGAAACGCGCTTTGACTGGGGTTTTCTTGCACTCTCAAATACCTAAACGCTTTCCGTCGTTCTACCACCGTATGTGCGGCTGGTACGGGATCGCCGGGCAAATTCTGTAAAAAACCGCTGGCAGTATTGGGAGCAAAGTTAATGTACGAATCGAAACAAGCCAAACTCAGGGGGTCTGGGAAATTGCCGCACCCGCCTCGATTCCAATAACCCAGGTAAATGTCTCTAATTTCGGAGTCGGAAATTTTGAAGACATCTCGAGCGGGCAATCCCTTACTAGCGCGGTACGTGTCGTACTCTCCTTGCAGAACGCCGCCAGAACCAGTTCTGCCACCGGGGTCTAAGGGATGGTCGGTATTGCCACCTTCCCAACGCCTGGTGAAGGCGAACGCTTTCTCCATCTTGTCACTGGATTTAGTATGAGCGATCGACGCTCGGTTGTGACTCCATATTGCTAACGTCAGAGCCAGCAACGATAGATTAGTGAGGGTGTTCGGAGTCCACTTAATTTTCAATCCTGCAACTAATAAAACCCCCGCTCCAGCACCTAATAAACTTCCTTTCCATATACCGTCTATAACTGCCCCTGGAGCGTTCCAAACTTTGCAGATAAAGTCAGCTCCCGACGACTTATATCTGCACAATAGGTTATTAGCAGTTAAGTTGATGGAAGACCAACCAATCGTACCGATAGCAGCCCCGATACCGGCTGCAATTAGTAATTTCTGCATCAAATAATACTCCCTACAATGTGGGGATGCCTATCGCCTCTCAGACCTCGCAACGCAAACATGACTCGCAGCAGGGCAATGTTGGCTACAACAGCGTTATCAAAATGCCCCCCCTGCATGTAATAGCCATTGGATGTTTTACACAGTTTGGCATCCGGCAGCACGCTTCGGAAATCATTTACTTCGTCCGAAGTTGGATCGTATCCCCCAATTGCTAGGTAGCTGGCTCTAATCGCCAAATAAGGAGTGTAATTTACACAATCTGGCAAGTTTTTGTCAGCAGTTTCCCCGGCATATGTAACCGATTGAATCGAGGTTATAGCTGCTAAAGCCAGGGGAAGAATGCGTTGAAGTTTCATTCAAAAAATTACTCCTAAATTCTTAAACCAACGGCGAATTGATAAGTGCTAATCGGACTTTTCTGAACGAAACCCGATTGGCTAGGGCGGTGAACCATTAACCCCGGAGCGACAACAATACCGACATGAGTTATCGCCCCATGCATGGAAATTGCCATAAGTATTTTGAAAACCTACTAAGTCCCCCGGTTGAAGTTGTGAGGGATCGGTAATTAAAGTGCCCACATCGCTACCGAAGAAAGAACGAGCCATTGAAGTTCCATTGTTTTCCTGCTTCCCCTCGTCGTAGGGTACATGTGTTACTGGAATGTTAGTTTCGACTTCTTGAAGAACCGATCGCACGAACACGGCACATTGGAAAGGCATTCCGGGTTTGACGTCTTTCCCTACATGAGCTAATGCTTTCTGGGCAATCGTGTTACCGTTGGCGCTAGAAATGCTTGAAAAAGTAGGAATTGGAATTACTTTGTCGAGCAATGCTGATGCTTGCGGAACTACCATCAGCCCTACCAATACCGCCGTAGCGATCGATAATCCCCATTCTTGTTTCTGGCTGGTTGGCTTTGGTGCTACAGCAGCTTTTACTCCAGAAGAGTGGGATTGGTTGCTGCTAGTAATTTCCAAGTTGAAGCTGATTCTCATGCATTAGTTAGGGGGTGTCCAGCAACCAATACCTTGTTGCTGAAGAATTCGATCGAGGTCGGTTGTTGGTTTGCGGCAGTCGGAATTTGTCTCCGGTTTAGGACTAGGGGAAGGACTGGTGGCGGAATGGGCTTTGGGCGGTTGAGCAGTCCAAAACTGCCCCGGTGCGAACGGGTTATAAAAATTCAAATACCCGCCTGCCAGTCTGTTAGAAATAAACAGAATCAACCCTATGCCAAATGCCAACGTCTGCCACATAAAGCCTCTTGGGAATAATTCAGAACTCGTAATTCTGAATTATAACTCTTGCTCGCTATTTCACATCGATAGTGGGCAAATACTTACTAACGTTTGGTACGGCTTCTTTGCTGTAGTGTCCTGCCCCGGTGTAGGAAACTTGTCCTCTCCATAAGAATCCAAGTAATCCCCCGCCAATAATAATCGTGCCAATAATAATTAAGGCGATCGCGCCAATTGATTTAGCACTGCCAGTCGGTTCGTTAATCAGGGAATAACAAAATGCTCCAAATTTAAAGCTAAATCGATCGCTGCCAATTTATTCATCCCCAAAGTGGCAAGTTCGGAAGGGCGAAGCTCGATGGTTTTTTCCTCACCTTGATTATTTTGATAGGTTAATTTCGCCCCCTCACCTGAAGCGCCTAACAAAATTAACTCGTTGGCATCCACTTCAGATTTCATCAAGACAGCTTGTTTGCTCAGTCGGTAGTTAGGCGATTTGAAGTTGGTACGTTCTACTTCTACTCCATCCAAAATGCCTTGAGAAGTTATTGCCACCGCTTGTTGATACCAGCCGGGGTTAGTAAGCGCTTTGGGATTGGTATCGGTTCTAGTCATTTTTTCGACATATTCAAACCTTACCTTGACTAAATTGTCTAGTGCTTTGTCTATCTGGCTTTGTTCTTTAGCTTCAGGATTATCCGTTCTCACGACTGCCGCGCAGATTCCCACCGCTATCAAAGCAATTATTCCAATCGCGCTTAATATCAGTTTTTTTGGGGATTTATAGAAACGCTGGCGACGTCTGGGTAAGTATTCTGGTATTTCTTCGCCTTCAAAAAGTGGTTCTGGGAAGTAGTCCAATCTAGTCATCTCGCCCTCCTGTAGTTGTCTAGATAAACGACTTTGCCAACAACTTCTTCATTAGAACTAGAGCGCTGACAATCCCGCAACAAGCAACCAACAACAGCCGCCGCGCAGCATCCCACCAAAATAGTGACTGGATGAAAGGCGCAAGCTACTATAGATGCTTTTGTAGCAGCAGCTATTGCTGCTTGAGCGCCGCAGTTAGCTAGCGCTCCACATATCCCATCTCCCCTAACAATCGTAAAGTTTCTACCATCTCAAGCACCCGATAAATTACCCCTGACTCCTGATAACAATAAGTGCGGCGGAAACGATTATTCCAATGGTGGTTCCTGCTATCTGAAACAACAAAATACCAACTGGAAAAGTCGCACAAATCAAAATTCCAATAGCTGCGCCGCCGATGCTTATAAGTGCAGTAGTGTGAGCCATATAGCTGCACCCCGCATGCTGGCTACTCTGCGATCGATGTACTCTCCGATCGCATTGGCGGTGCAGTCGGCGATTCTGTTAGCTGAAAGGGCGTCCAACTGTCGCCATTGAGCAGCCGATTTAAGTCCCCCACTATCCAGGCGTTAGGGTCGGTTTGTTCCTCGATTACTCCTACGGTTACTGCTTCTAAAATTTCGTAGCTTTTGGTCACGCCAGGAGTTTTACTATGGGTGCGATCGAGTAATTTTTGAGCCGTTAAGAGGTTGCTGGTAATCTCGATCGCTTGTGCCCTTTTAGTGCTGATGGCATCTGCTATTTGGAAATCTTCTTCGACCATGCTCCCGGCTACGCCACCACTCCTTCGCGCCTGTGCTGGCAAGCTTCTCGTCTAATGGTGTCGCGGAGCGTGCAGCGCTCGACCCCGCTCTTTCCCCTTTTAAATACCTAGAGGCAGCATTGGCTAGAGAGTCAATCCTTTTGTCGAGTTTGAGCTTAATTACCCCAATGACGTGAGCGGTAATTTCTTCAGAATCTACATTGCCGTTGAGGGCTCGCGAGTCGAGAGAATTTGTCGCGTTGTCGCTCCGGTTGCTCGACGAACTTCACCTACATTTACATTCACTCTAAATTGCTCCTTCATTTTCAAGTTTGGTTAGCAGATCCTCTTTCTTTCCACCGTTGGCTAAGTGTATGTTCAGCCTCTGTAAGAGCATGAATTGTGAGCGGCTAAAATGTTTTACTCCCTTAGAAATGCCCAAATCCGCGCACCACTTGCTCAAGTTAGTTGGATGGAAATTATGTCTTCGCTGAAGACACAGAAATTTGTACGCCTGTTGCCTGGATATTCCGGTCGATTCCGGAAGTTCCCAGAATTCTACGGGCTGAACTTCTGCTATTGTCAGCGTTACTTCCCGATGTACCAAAGTGAATAATTCAACAGCAGCCATTGGCTCCCATGAATGTCTATTCTCATTCATTACTTTTTCATAATAAACCCGCCATTAATTGTCTGTCAATTTAAAAATGCAACTTTGATAATTAGGATGCAATTTTGATAGGCGATCGCTCTTTAGTTTTCTGAGAAACTTCGCGCCACAAATAATGAGTCAGTCCCAGCAACAGTAGTTGGTGGTATGGTTGCTTCCATTCCGCTCTCCATCCTTTTACCGTTCTTGGCGAACAGCAGCAAATAACTCCTATTTTCTGGTAGGTTATATCC